>JASMGX010000084.1 GCA_030751095.1 Pirellulales bacterium
CAAATCGTCGTGGTCGGTGCCCACTACGACTCGCTCAGCGGTTCACCCGGCGCTAACGATAACGGTACTGGCGTGGTGGCCACCCTGGCCCTCGCACGGATGTTTGCCAAGCAAAAGCCACAGCGGACGCTGCGACTGGTCTTCTTTGCCAATGAAGAGGCGCCCTATTTTCAAACCTCGCAAATGGGGTCGCTCGTGTATGCCAAGGCGTGCCGCGCAAAGAATGAAAATATTGTGGCCATGCTGAGTATCGAAACGATCGGCTACTATTCCGATGCAAAGAACAGCCAACAGTACCCGGCTTCACTGAGTGCAGCTTATCCAAGCACTGGTAACTTCATTGGCTTTGTGGGAAACACCGAATCGAAGGAATTGGTGACCCAATCAATCGGTGTGTTTCGCAAGCATGCAAAATTTCCGTCCGAAGGGGGCGCCCTGCCCGGTAATATTGACGGTGTGGGTTGGTCGGATCACTGGGCATTTTGGCAGGTCAACTATCCGGCGATCATGGTGACCGATACGGCGCCCTTCCGCTATCCGCACTATCACAAGGCGAGCGACACGATCGACAAGGTCGACTACGAGAGCATGGCCCGCGTCGTGACCGGCCTCGAAGCGGTGGTGGCCGATTTGCTCAACGCGAATTAAGTGCGATGCCCGTAGCCAGCGGTTCGCTTCATGGCAAAGTCGTGGTACGATTTCGATCACCACCCCATTCCATTGTGACACAACGAGGACCCGATGAGCCATGATCGCGACCTGATCCAGCGGGTGATCCAACTCGCAACAGAAAATGTGCGGCAAGGCGGTCGGCCCTTTGCCTGCGTGATTGCCGAGAGCCGCAGCGGAGAAATTTTGGCCGAAGCGGCCAACGCCGTCGCTCAGACGGGCGATCCCACGGCCCACGCGGAAATGCTCGCCATTCGCCAGGCAAGCCAAACACTACGCACCGCCAACCAACCGGTCGACGGCACCAACGGCACCGCCGGGGAGGATATGGCCGGCTACACGTTTTATATCCTCACGGTCCCCTGCACGATGTGCATGACGGCCATGGAGTATAGCGGGCCCGATCGCCTGGTCTATGCCACTACGCGGAAAGAATACGCAGAGTTTTATCGAGATGACCGTCGTCATTTTGCCATGGAAACGCTCACCGCCGCCACCGAACTGATCATCGCCCAAAGCAAGTTGCCGGTCGAGCATTGCCCGCACCCGGAGTCGCTTGCGGTCTATCGGCTCTGGCAAGAGCTGAACGGCCCGCAATAAGGAAATCCGACCGCTGCCACCTGAAAACGTTCCGGCCGGCGGCGCAAAATCATGTTCGCTGCTCCGGCATAGCCGGGGGTTCATACCGATTTGGCCGCCGGTCCCGCGCGGCAAAACTGCATCGCAACGGTTGTTGTGCCGCTGAAAAATCCTCAGCAGTCGTCCCCGTCGCCTACCGGCAACCCGCGCACAAAGAGTCTTGTCACCGTTTTTTCTGCGTTACTGCTCTGAACATATTGTGGTTCGGCCTTTGAAAACACTCTGCTACAATCTTCGACCGCGGAGTCGACACCGGTTCCGTTTTCCCAAAACATGCGTGGAACGGATTTGTAAAGGATACCCGAATGAAACAGGCTATCAGGAGTTTCGGTTTTGCTCTTGCACACCATCTCTTCAGGGTTGATGTGCGCAAGGCAGGGAAAACCTTTGCGGCACCACCAACGAAGAAAGAAGCGATCGAGTCTTTGTTAGATGCTCTCTCGCCTGTTGTCCCCCAATGCGCGATGATGCGACTCGGACCGAGTAGCGATGGTGGCTACGTCCTACCCGATGACCTGGACGGCGTTACCGCATGTTTTTCCCCCGGCGTGAGTGGTGTCTCCGGATTTGAATGGGACTGCGCCGAGCGGGGAATGGAGGTTTTTATGGCCGATAAGTCTGTCGATCACCCGGCCGAGCAACACGCTCGCTTCCATTTTTTGAAAAAATATATTGGTGCAACAACAAACGACGATTTCATTACACTCGATCAATGGGTGACGGATTCGGAAGTGACCCCGGAGGGTGATTTATTGCTTCAGATGGATATCGAAGGCTACGAATGGGAAACATTACTTTCGGTCTCCGATGCGTTGCTGCGGAGATGTCGGATCCTTGTTATGGAGCTCCACTCTCTTGACCAGCTTTGGAACCAACCCTTCTACTCAATCGTATCGAGGGCGTTATTTAAAGTGTTGCAGAACCATGCATGTGTCCATATCCATCCTAATAATTGCAGTGAATCTATTCGCTATTTGGGCCTCGAATTTCCACCAGTAATGGAATTTACCTTTTTGAGAAAAGATCGCATCAAAGAATGTCACGACGCCACGTCGTTTCCGCATCCCTTAGATGTGAACAACGCAAAGCATCCTACCCTCGTTTTACCCAAGTGTTGGTATCGAATGTCTCAGGAATGATCGGAATCGACTTCCTCGCGACATACCATATCTTTTCGCTGAGCCATAGGTTCGTTTGGAACAGGCAAAGGGACAGCACCCTCTTGATCGCCTACACCGGAGGGAACAATAGACGCTTTGCGTTTCCTCCCCCGGTGGCCCGGGCATGTCGGGCCAAGCAAGAAGTAGCGGCGAAGGGACTCGAACCCCTGACACGCGGATTATGATTCCGCTGCTCTAACCAACTGAGCTACGCCGCCAAAAAGACGCAAAGATGCCATCTTAGAAGTGGCACGCAACAGGATCAAGGGGTTTTTGAGGCGACATTGCATCCCCGCTCGATGCGCGCGACAATCGCCCCCTTCTCGATGTGGCCCGGTTCCCTCCTGCAGCAAAAACCGAGAGAGAGATTCTGTGACGATCCTGACGGTCATGACCGCCGCCGGACTCTTTCTCGGAGGACTCTGCGCTGCGGTGATCGGGAGCGTCAAACTCCCCCTGGCAAGGCGTTTGGAGATGGACGAAGGCCGCGTTGGCGTGCTGGTGGCCACCTTCAGCATCACCTTCCTGCCGGTCGTGCTCGCCAGTGGGTGGCTGATCGACCATTTTGGCAGCAAGCTTATATTTGCTCTCTCTCTTGTCGGGATCGCCGTCGGGCTCCTCGCCCTGGCCGCCGTTGCGAATTTTGCCAGGGCGATTGTTGCGGTGGTCCTCTTTAGCGTGGCCTGGTCCGCACTGATCAATGTCGTCCACGTGATGATCCCGAAAGCCTTTCCGGGATCGGTCGCTACCGGTACGAATTTGGCGGATGTCTTTTTTTCGCTCGGCGCACTTTTGACGCCACTTCTCGCGGCACATATGGTGCGTGGTGATTCCTATCGGAACCTCCTGCTGCTGTTGGGACTCTTTGCGTTTCTCGCCTCCCTGCCCTGCCTGCTCCTGCGCCTTGATCCGGGGCCATTGGTCGAAGCTAACCCGATCAGCACATGGGAACTTTTCTCCCAACCGCACATCTGGCTCTGTGGCCTTTGTCTCGGCGCGTTCGGCCCGATCGAAACAACCTTTGCCACCTGGACCTCCTCGTACCTCGTCGAAAAAGGATACTCTGCCAAGTTCGGTACGCGAATGATATCGGGCTTCTGGGGGTCGAGCCTGATCGCGCGGCTCTGCGTGGCGGCGCTGTTGGCGCATTGGTCGGTTGAGGCGCCTTTGGTCCTTCTGCTGGCCATTGCCGCTACCTTGGTCACCGGAGCGGTTGTCTTTACCAAGAGCCGGGCTGTTGCTCCGTACCTGGTGGTTGCCGCAGGTCTGGCCTGTGGCCCGCTGTTTCCCACCATCCTGGCGATCCTCTTTATGGGTTTTGAGAGTTCTGCACATGGACGGGTCGTCGGTGTGACGCTCGCCATCAGCAACCTCGGCTATACGCTCACGCCGATCCTGGTCGGCTTTTATGCCAAACGGACGAGCGTGCAGCAGAGTTTTCTGGTGGTTGCTCTAGCGGGTGTTCTGCTCATTGCGCTCGGCGTGGTTCTCAATCTTTGGCTTTAATCCGCGCGGCGGATGGTTCGTAACCCCTTATTCGCCAGCCAGGCTGCTGAGCTTCCGCAACCGGGTCACAGTTGAGGTAATCTCCTCGAGAGCAAACTCGATATCGGCCTCGGTGGTAAAACGGCCAAGGCCGAACCGCACACTGCTGCGGACCGCATCGTCGCTGAGCCCGAGTGCGCGGAGGACATGGCTCGGCTCGGGATCGGCCGAAGTGCAAGCGCTGCCCGAACTGACCGCCAGCACCCCGCCGGTACTCATCATCAACGCCTCTCCATCCACGTACGCGAACTGGACGTTTAGATTGCCCGCCAGTCGCATTTGCCGATCACTCAATGGAGGGCCGTTGAGGACCACTCCCGACAGACGGTTAGAGAGTTTTTCAAACAAATTGTCTCGCAGATCCGCCAGTCGCTGCGTCTCGCTTTCCATTTCCTCGCCACAGAGGGCAACAGCCTTCGCGAGTCCCACAATCGCCGGCACGTTGAGAGTTCCGCTGCGGAGCCCCAACTGCTGTCCGCCACCGAAAATTTGGGGCTCGAGCCGCACGTGGGGCTCGCGGCGGCGGACGTAGAGCGCTCCGATGCCGCGAGGCCCATAGATTTTGTGGCCGGAGAAACTGAGCAGGTCGACCCCGAGTTGCTGCACATCGACGGGAATTTTTCCGACCGCCTGGGCCGCATCGGTGTGCAGAAGGACCCCACGCTCTTTGCAGAGCGCCCCGATTTCGGCGAGCGGCTGGATGACGCCGGTCTCATTGTTCGCCATCATTACCGAAACGAGCGCTGTATCGTCCCGGATCGCATCGGCGACCGCTTCAGCAGTGATCGAGCCGGGCCATTGGCTCTTCTGGTCTGCGACCGGAAGCAGCGTGACCTCGAAGTCGCGACCCTTCAAATGGGCCAGCGGATCGAGCACCGCCTTGTGTTCGCTCACCACGCTCACGATATGGTTGCCGCGGCGACGGCGGGTGCCGGCGACTCCAAAAATCGCCAGGTTGTTGCTCTCGGTAGCCCCGCTGGTGAAGATGATCTCCTGCGGCCTGGCGCCGAGCGCCGCTGCAATTTGTGCCGCCGATTGTTTTGCCGCTTCGGCGGCCTCCCAGCCGAAGATGTGGTTTACACTGCCGGCGTTTCCGTACTTCGCCTCGAAGTAGGGCAGCATGGCATCGACCACCCGCGGATCGACTCGGGTGGTCGCCTGATTGTCAAGGTAAACGGGGTCGCCCATGCTTTTATTTTACGTTTTCTAAATCGATCACTCCCCGTCCGAGGAGGAGTATCAACTTGCGCTGTGGCAACGAAAAATGTCGCTCGGCCGGCGCGCTGCTCCCGCCCGCCGCCCGCTACGGGGAGCGGACCATTTACTCCGCCTGGATGCTCGCCTTTGGCAGGTCGCTAAAGAGTGCACGCATGCAGATCTGCGACCAGGTTTCAAAGGTTTCTAAATCCTCAAGTATTTCCTCGCGGGGTCGAAAACCGGCGGCGATGATTTCCGCTTCGCGGGGCGTAATGCCGGGCTTCTCGACGTCGAAAAGATGTACCACCCCAAGATGCACTTTGCCGACAGGGGTTTCGTCGTCGTTGATCAGCCCCACACACTGCTGGGTATAGGGGGTGTCGATAAGCACCTCTTCCTCCAGTTCGCGCCGCAAGCCCTCCTCATAGGGATCGCGATCAGCGCTTGCTCCGGCATCGACCTGGGAAATGTGGCCGCCGATCCCGATACTCTTCTTTGCGTGCAGGCGGCCTTCTCCCTGTCCGCTTCCTCGGGTGTATTGGAAGAGATGTGGCGTGCCTGTCTGATCCAGATGGCGGAACACGCAGTAGGGGATCAACTGTTTGAAGGAGGGGTCTTCTTCGACTTCGTCACGCGGCCGGTAGCTCGTATGCTCTGGATGGAGCAGTTCTTGGAGACAATCGGTCCGCTCAGAAAATCCCTGAAAATATCCAAGGGAATGAAAACGTTCTGTGGGCACCACCAGGACGTGTTCGGTTTGCACTTCACTCACGACGAATCCTTTCTCGGAAATCAACCGATGGGTCTGTAGGACGTTATCTGAACCGCCGCCCGTGGCGGAACATTCTGAGTATACCGTGGTCGCCATCGGGCGGGCAGGGATCGGATGGGCTCGATTTTGGCGGCCGGGGCAAGCGATTTTTAGAGGATGAGCATCGCATCGCCGTAGCTGTAAAAGCGATATTGCTGCTCTACCGCTTCCCGGTAGGCCCTCTGGATTAGTTCATCGCCCCCAAACGTGCGGACCAGTACCAGAAGCGTGGTCCGCGGAAGATGGAAATTCGTGATCAGGGCATCGACCGCCTCAAAACGGTGCGGCGGGCGGATAAACAGATCGGTACTCCCCTCGTACGCCGCGAGAGACCCGTCAACTGCGGCCGTCTCGAGGAGGCGTACGCTGGTCGTGCCGACCGCGACAATCCGGCCACCAGCCGCCCGGCAGGAGTTCAGGCGGTCGGCAGTCTCCGCATCGAGATGGGCCCATTCGGTATGCATCGGGTGCGCATCGAGGGACTCGGCCGTAATCGGGCGAAATGTATCTCTACCTACGTGCAGTGTCAGGTAGGCCGCGCTCACGTTTTTTTCCGCGAGTTTGGAAAACAACTGTTCGTCCAGGTGCAGCCCTGCGGTAGGGGCGGCGATCGAGCCGGGATGCTGTGCAAAGACAGTCTGATACCGCTGGCGATCCTCCGGGAGCATTTCGCCGCCGCGGATGTAGTGGGGCAGGGGAGTCCGGCCGACCCGCTCGAGCACCGCATAAGGGTCGTCCTCCGAGTCGATGCGGACGAGCCATTCTCCTTCGGCGCCTTTTTCAATCAACTCCAATGTGAGCCTGTCGCGGCCTTCGGGATCGACCAGAACAATCTGCTCGCCCGGTTGAATCTTTCCTCGCGTTCTGCCGAGCACTTTCCAGAGACCGAGGCGGTCGGCGGCCAGAAAAAGGCCTTCCCAGCGGCCCCCGGTCAACGAGCGGCGGCCGACGAGCCGGGCGGGAAGAACTCGGGTGTCGTTCAGGACCAGCGTGTCGTGCGCAGCAAGCAGTTCCGGCAAATCCCGGACATGCCAGTGCTCGATCTTGCCCGAGTTGCGGTCGGCGAGGAGGAGCCTTGCGTCGGATCGCACGGCCAGGGGTGTTTGCGCGATCCTGTCTTTGGGCAACTCGTAGTCGTAAGCATCCAGTTGGGTCATGCGAGAGGCGAGTATAGGGGATTCAGGCCACTGCTTGTAGACTTCGCCGCCTTTGGTGCCGGGCGGTCTCTTTGCATTTTGGTTTTGGCGTTGTTTGCCACTGTGCAAGGGACAATTGTATGCTCCAAAAATCGGCCCGCTCAGAGGGGGCCGCCAAGGCCCCGGCACACGATGTAGTGGTCGCAAGCGTAGCGGTTCGCTACTGCTTGCGATCCGGCTCTTTTTCTCGCCCGGGCACCATCCATTGCCAATGGGAGGTGCCAAGATAATTCATCCGAAAACCTCAAATTTTTTGGTTGCTCCAAGACCCTGTTTTTTCAGCTTCTTTCGAAAAAACCTTTAAAAACGGGTAGAAAAATCAGCTTGACGAAAGAGGGTTCTCGGGTAAATTTGGGCCTATGTGGTTTGAAGTGGTAAAAAATGGTGATTCTCAGGCGGCCTCTTTTTCCACCTCTTTCTGCATTGTTGGTTTTGATTGTTCAAACGCACTCCCCCTGGGGCGTGCCCTGCATATCCCATGTTACTAACAGGCACTTTTAGCCGATCGATTGATGACAAACAGCGAGTAACCATTCCCAAGGAGCTGCGAGCAGCTCTGGGAGAAGCCTCAGGAGGGGTCTTCTACGTGGCGCCTGGTACCGACGGATCGTTAGCGATATACGACGAAGGCTCGTTCCTGCAGCTTGCCGATCGTTTTTCGAGTGCCTCCCCCGCCCAGCGGGATGTCCGCGCCTTTGGCCGACTCTTCTATGCCCAGGCCCGCAGGACCGAACTCGATAAACAGGGACGATTGCGGATCCCCCCCGAATTGTCTCAGTGGGCCGCCCTCAGCACCGATGCCGTGTTGGTTGGCGTCGGAAATCATATGGAACTGTGGGAATCGAAGCGATGGGATCGCTACACCTCCGAACGTCGCGGTCACTACGACGAGTTGGCCGAAGCGACGTTTCGAACCGGATCAGGCGGGGCAAAAGAATAGACGGATTGTTTTATATCACTCGAATCATTAACAGAATCGGAAAACAAATAGCGAAGTCGGAAGCGGCTTCGTGAATAAACGGATCGTCCGTCCGTCGGTTTGTTCAATAGCGGCAGCGGAATATCAGTTAGCGGCCACCTGCTGATACTCCTAGGCCACGAATGCACAGCATTACGGGCTTCGCTGCCACTGAGAGGGCACGGATGCACCTCGGGAGCGAATCGGAGTGACAGGATTGCCTCGTGCAAACCTGTTGCGGACACCCACCCCACCTGGGCACACGGATGTGCCTGAGTGCGGGTTTCTTTTTGGCAGCTCCTCTAGGATGCGGGGACTTTTGCTGGGTGCCAAACGCCAAAATTTCCCGGTTCCTGCAACAAGGCCGATTTTCCGTTAACCTAAAGGCCCACCGGGCGTATTTTTCTGCCCGGGAAAACGGCCACCCATTTTGTTACATCCCAGTTTGTCGCACCCGATCATGACAGAGCCGCAGCATCTTCCCGTCCTGCTTGAGGAGGTCATCGGGTGGTTGCATCCGGCACCAGGGGAAACGTTTGTGGATGGTACACTCGGCGGCGGGGGGCATGTTCGCGCTCTGGCGGGTGCGGTTGGCGGCGCTGGCCTGGTGATTGGGATCGATCGAGATCCGGCAGCACTCGCTCAAGCGGAGCAGGGGCTGCTCGGTTTGCCGGTAAAACTGACAAACCGCAACTACGCAGATATCCCCGAACTTCTCGAGGAAATTAGTCTTACGGCGGTCGATGGCATCCTGTTGGACTTGGGCCTCTCGAGCGACCAGCTTGCCGATACTGCGCGTGGCTTCAGTTTTTCTGCAGAAGGCCCGTTGGACCTGCGATTTGATCCGCAGGAGGGGGAGCCTGCCTGGCGACTGCTCCAATGGATCAGCGAACGAGCATTGGCGGATTTGATTCACGAGTATGGTGAAGAACGTTACAGTCGCCGCATTGCCCGTCAGATCGTCGCGCGGCGGCAAACCGAGGCAATCCGTACCGCCTCCGACTTGACCCGTGCGGTCCTGGCGAGTCTGCCGCGAAGCCCGCACCGCTGGCGGATCCATCCGGCCACCCGCACCTTTCAGGCGTTGCGGATCGCGGTCAACGAGGAACTCAAGTGGCTCAAGGTGGCACTCTCTCGCCTCCCGGCGTGCCTGCGGCCCGGCGGGCGGTTTGCCGTGATCAGTTTCCACTCGCTCGAGGACCGTCTGGTCAAACAGGCGTTCCGCGATGATGACCGGCTTGAGGTGCTGACCCGAAAACCGGTTGTTGCGAGTGAACGCGAAATTGCACAAAACCCGCGTTCCCGCAGCGCGAAGCTCCGCGTTGCCAGGCGTTTGGACGGATAGCGGGCCTGCTGGAAGCGAGATTCCCGCAGCGGTAGACTGGCCGAATGGATTCTCTTTCACTGCCGGTACGGCGGATTGTGTCAGGAGGGCAGACTGGCGTCGATCGCGGTGCGCTCGATGCGGCCATTGCCCTCGGGATCGAGCATGGGGGGTGGTGCCCGCAGGGACGACGGGCCGAAGATGGCACCATCCCGCCGCAGTACGATTTGAAGGTGACCGAGTCAGCCGACTATGCAGTCCGGACGCGGCAGAATGTGGCCGACTCGGATGGAACGTTGATTTTTTACCGCCATTCGCTTACCGGGGGCACGCGGGCGACGCACCGCTATGCCGTCCGTTCCGGCCGCCCCTACCACCTCGTGGGGTTTGACGACTCGGGCCTCTCGGCAACAGAAGAGGGTCGCGTCGATCGTCGCGCCATTGAGGCGGTCGCTGCATGGCTGCTAAAGAACGAAGTCGCTGTGCTCAACGTTGCCGGGCCGCGGGAAAGTTTGCAGCCGGGGATCGCTGCAGCGACAACGCGTTTTCTGATCGCGTTATTTGCAGCGCATCTGGGCGGATAGGGAAGGCCTCCCGAGCGAATCGTCCGTCTGACGCAACTGCCGCTGAAAAAATGGTCTTAGCCGCCCGCCTTAACGACCGCCGGGATTGTTGAGTTTTTCCCAGCGATCGACCAGGTCGGGCAGAATAAAGTCATCCGGAAGATTTTGACTGCCATCCTCCCGAATCTGGGCCAGAACTTTTGAGTAGCCTTCGACTTCATCCCAGAGGTCAAATACAAATGTTTCTTCAGCCAACAGTCCGGGGTTTTCGTCCAGGATGACTCTCCAGAGTTCGAATCCCTTTTCATACTGTTTCAAGGCAGTCGGGATGTCTGAGTCGCGGTACGATTGCTCGGCATCGTAGAGCAGTTTGCGGGCCTCGAGGAGTTGTTCGGTCTGCTCTGTTTCCGATCGATTTTTCCAGTACCCGTAATTGATGGTCATCTCCCGATACTGGTCTACAATCCGGGTTCGATTCTTGTAGTAACGGTATTTTTCGACGAGCTTGATCGCCTTGGCACGGTTTTTTTCGCTCGTTGCGGTGGCAACTTCCTTCGGTGAGACCTCTATTTGTTTCAAAGCAGCCGCAGCGAGTTTGGCTTGGGCAGGATTTCTTTCGTTCGCCGGTTTGTCAAGCGCCTTTCGCTCAGCGGGATCGAGTTGCTTTCGCTTCTCCTCGCGTAGTTTCTCTTTGAGTCCGGGTTCGAGTTCCATCAACTCCCGGTATGCCTGATCGCGACTTTCCTTGAGCCGTTCGTTGTCTTCGAGTTTGACTTCAAAGCCGGCTGTGGTGGGAATCGCTCGCAAGCCGAAAGCGAGCCATTCGCGGCCCGCCTGTTTCCAGGCCTCAATGACGTGTTCGTCAAAGTGTCCATCCGACTCCAGTGCTTCGGCATAGTGCATCTGCTGCATCGGTATCTCCGAATGCACGAGAAACGGATTCATGGTGCCATACGGAATCACACCGCTGTCGATCAGATCCTCGGCCTGTTTGTACCACCATTTACTCACCAGCCAGTTGTCCTTCAGGTTTTCAGGTCGTCCTTCATAGCGGGTTCCGACCAGCCAGTTCTGGTCGCGGGGCGGGGAGCGGTAGTCTTTGTCCGCAGCAAACAACGGCCGAAAATAACGTTTTTCGTCGGAGCGTCCGATTTTCAAGCCGGTATAAAAAGCGAGGCGGCGTAACAGTCGTGCTTCCTGCTCATTAAAACGAATTCCTTTCTTGAGAAGATTGAATCCCTTGATCACGTGGTGGTAGCGATCCCGGTAGTCGTCGAATTCGACAGAGATATTGAAAGCAACATTATGTCCCTGAAAGTCCCAAACCTTGTAAAAGTGGGGCTGTAGGTAAGTGATCTGCTGCAACGTGGCATCGAAATTTGTGTAATCTTCCCGATCTTTAAAGTCGATCGCGCGCGCCCAAAGAAGGTTTACGGCTGCGCCCTGCAGACCGAACGTGGCGAGCTTCATGCTCGCACTCGTAGGGTCGATTTGTCCGAGGTCTGCCTCCGAGAGCTTGTACTCGTTACGGAGTTGTGCAAGTTTGCCACCCGGGCTTTTCGTCGTTGCCGGTTGGCTGAGCACGAAAAGCGGGAACAGGAGGGCCGCGATGGCAACGAAGTAGATAATTTTTCGTTTGAACAGGCGTTGCTGGTTCATCCTGCCATCTCCCGGGACTTGAGTACAAAGTAACCGATCACGTAGACAGCAAAGAGAAAGGCGAGAAAAGCGAAGAAATGTTGCCAGAGCATGTCCGCGGGGATGTTGTAGCCGTACGAGAGGTATTTCACCTCAACAAATTGCTCAAAATTAGGAAGGAGGCTCAGGATTTTGTTGACAACGTACATAAGGCTATGGTCGATATTTTTCACGACATCTCTAAACATTCCTGCATCGAGTTCGGAGGTTAGATTTCTCTGAGTGATAATTCGATAAAAAGATTCAAAGGGGCCGCCTCCGTAGATCCGTTCGTAGGCGTCCATCTGCCGGATCGATTCCGGATTGAGGACGCTTTGCGAAAGTCTGGTGAGAAAACCTTTGTTGAATCCGAGCACAATTGCAGTGAAGGAGATAAGCATTGCCACCGGGCCGCTCAGAAACGTACTGAAGAACACGGCCAGGGCGGTGACCAGAATGATCTGCAGTTCGATGCCCAGGAAGCCTTTGATGAAGTTTGCGGTATACGATGCATCGCGGGCGCGGATATACACATCCGCCTCAGCCATGCCGAAATATTGGCCGGGATCGACACAGCTTACCCAGACCTCGAATCGACCGTCCTCGGTCACCAGACCGCCGTCAAAAAGATCGACCAGCTCATCCTGGGTATTCCATACCTTGCGAGGTATCTTCATCTGGTCGATGGTAAAATCCTTGCCGGAAAAGATTCGCTCCTGGCTACTTGCACCCGTATCGGGATTGCGGACAAAAAAACTACCCGCAACCGGGGCATCAATTTTTCCGATATGGCTGCGGTAGACGCGGATGTTGACATCCAGGTCGATGCCGTCGGGGTAATTCTCAGGCGTAAGTCCATCGAAGGTCCAGATTGCGGCGGCAAGCGTATTGCCACGGATATAGCTCCGGTAGGTGAACACTTTTCCTATGTTCGTGCCCTTTTCGGTGAATTCCCAGGTCGCTTCGTTTTTTGCATCCCCTTTGCTGTCGCGGAAACGAAGGCGGCCATATTTTGGAACGCGGGCCACAAACAGGCCCTCGGGCTCGCCCAACGCGTAGTCGACTTTTCCGGAATCGGATGCCCCCGAGTGGTGGGCGAGCACGCGATGCTTGTGCCCGCGATTGGGCTCGGTAAAGGTTTCGAGAATCGTACGGGGAACATCAACGATGAGCGACTCGTCTCCCCGCCTTACCGTCAGTGCGACTTTTGTCCCGGCCTTTCCCTGAAGTGAGAGGATTGCTTCATCCAATTTGCCCGCGACGAGACTCACGCCGTCAATCGCCTCGAGGAGATCTCCTTCTTTGAGTCCGGACGCTGTAGCACTGCCGGCCGTTTTCGAGATGGTGATACCACCATCATTCGGCAGGGCTTGCAATTCGATTTCAGGAAAAAACTCATCGGCCTCGATTTGACCGTGGTGCCGATGGTGGTCCGAACGCGTTGTGTTGCCCTCATAGCGAACGGGAGCCCCTCGGACGGTTTCGCGGATCAGGTCTTTTGCGATTAATGCATGACTGTGGTTGAGTCCACGGGCAACAAAGATGTAACTGGTAACACCCATGATCAAAAGCAGGAGAGTCGACACCAGAGAAAATCCTATAATGCGCCCGAGCAATATCTCGCTCGGTCGTACCGGTTTGGTCACGACGGTGTAAATAGTATGGTTCTTAATATCCTGGGGTAGAGAAAAGGCGGAAGTGAATATTGCGACCGGGAGCATGATGAAGGTGGTGGCGGTAAGAACGAAGTTGAGATAGATCACCCCGGGCTGGTCGCTCTGGGGTGCCAGATTCCAGCCGGCAAACATGAGCAGGGCAAAAAACAGCAGCAGGGCAACCCAGACGCGGCGGCGGAATGCCTCTCGCATCGCCAGATAGGTTAGCCCCAGGATCCGCCTCGGCGAAATTCCGAGAAGATCGCGAGGCGCCTGCGCGAGGACCCGCAGGAGATTCTGCCAGCCGCGGCTCGGTCCGTAACGAAAAATGGTGATTAAAAGCCCGATCGCCAGACCGAGAAGCCCCAATACCCATGTGGCCTGGAAAAATTCCCAGAGGGCACCATCCCCCTGTAGTCCATTTGAAGTGGCACCACCGCCGAAGAGCCACTGCCAGATAGGCGGAACCGGTTTTTCGATGATCATCTTTGCGTTACCGTTCGTCCTTGTCTGCGTAGACTCTCTTGCCGGGTCGCGATTGGCTCTCTTTGACGATTGTTAGGAAGAGATCTTCAAGCGTTGTCTTCGGGCTATCGGTCGCGAGAACTTCGGCGCCTTTTTCCCGGATCACCTGGCAAATCTCTTCCAAGGCACTTTCGCTGAGCTTTGTCGATTGGATTTGCGTGATATCCTGCTGCTTGAGCAGGCTCTCGACGCGACCGAGTTCTTTGAGTTCGCCCTGATAGAGAATAGCAATTCGATCGCAGACATCCTGCACATCGGCTAGTAAATGGCTGCAGAGAACAACCGTCTTGCCGTCCTCTTTGAGTTTTAAGATTAAATCCTTCATTTGCCGGGTGCCGATCGGATCGAGGCCGCTGGTCGGTTCATCGAGCAGGATCAGATCGGGATCGTTGATCAGTGCCTGTGCAAGACCGATGCGACGCGCCATCCCCTTTGAATATTCTTTCAGAGGTCGGCGAGCGGCGGAAGCGAGTCCGACCATCTCGATCAATTGGCGGCTCCGTTCCCGTCGCTCCTTGGCAGGCATATTGAAGAGCCTTCCGTAGAAGTCGAGCGTTTCGTTTGCATTGAGAAACCGATACAAATAGGACTCTTCCGGCAGGTATCCGATCCGTCGATTTTTTGCCACGTCCGTGGCCTCGCGACCGAATACGAGGGCCTCGCCACTGGTGGGAAACAAAAGCCCCAACAAAATTTTGATAGTGGTCGATTTACCCGAGCCGTTCGGCCCGAGGAGTCCAAAAATTTCACCCTCCCGCACCTGTAGGTCGAGCGCCTTGAGTGCCCGCACCTTCTGGCGGCCCCAGAAGTCGCGAAAAACCTTCGAAAGATTTCTCGTCTCGATGACCGGTCTCGGGGCGGAGGCGGCCGGTTCATTTTGTGTCTGCTCGGACATATCCCAATCCCTTTCCCGAATTTCCTGGTCCCGTTCCTAGGGCAAACCTGCAAAGACCGAACGTGCTAGTGAATAACAGTTTACGTACGCATACTTCGTAAGCCAAGTTTATTCCTGGCCATTCGAGAATCGGACGAGACGCCTGTTTTTCAGCGGAAGAAGTGAAATATAGGGGGCAACCGCACCGTAGACAAGGATTCCCATACGATCAATTTTGATGGAAATAGAGTGGGGCAAATAATTGGATATTTTTTCGTAACTGCCCTTTACCGCACCAGAAATTAGGTTATTTTATACCTAATTGCTATTGATACTCAGTATCAAGATCAATACTCAGGAAAGAGGATTGTTAAGTCTTTAATACCCAGCGAAACAAGGAGTTTGTCTTCCGGAGTTTTCCTTCGGCAATCGATCGACTCCCTAGTCAGGCGGAGAAATACCATGCGAACGAACAAACTTAGGGGTTTTACACTTGTTGAGCTTTTAGTCGTGATCGCAGTCATTGGACTTCTTGTTGCCCTGCTGCTCCCTGCTCTCGGGACCGTTCGCGAAGCGGCCCGCGGGAGCGTCTGTAAAAGTAATCTCAAACAGTTTGCCCTCGCGATTCAGACATATGAATCCGCCCGACGTGCGTTTCCCTCGAGTCGCGCCGGCGAGGGCGGATGGTC
>JASMGX010000085.1 GCA_030751095.1 Pirellulales bacterium
GATCACAGTCGAACATAATTACGTGCAACAAACTAAAGAAAAGATCGCTTCACTGCTAAGTAAACACGGCTATCGCCAAGTGTTTTCTCAATATGAGTGGCTTACGCGAGGCGACTTTTGGTTTGAATTACTGCCGTCAAAAGCAGCCTGATCTGACAGGCGCCGCAAAAAAGCTAAGCGACTCTGGCCATTGTTCAATCCACCCACCATTATGTGCTCGGATACATCTCACTCATGGAACTGATCGGCGAGATTATCGCGTACTTGACAATTAAGCCTTTCTATTCATTTTGCCAGGCCCTCGCAGGGATACTGCAGCCAACCAAATCACCACATCTAATTCGTGCTCAACGAATTGCCGCGGTTGTTGTCATTGCTGGTGCTATTTCGGTCACAGTGGCAATCATTCTCGCGTCGTTTGGCACCGGCTTGCTAACGTTTGTGATCGTATTTCTCGCGGGCGTAATTCTTTTGAGTATCGCAGGAGCCATTGGCCACTATATCGAGAAGGAGGTCACAAAAACGGCCAGGGACGATGGCACATAACAATGCATGTGACAGAGATGCTGCGCATTCGGCGCTTTAGTATTTTGACGCTGTCCGGTCTGTTATATAATAAGAGGCTGTTACCCATCGTTCGCTAGAGTATCGCGTTTTTTGAACGCTTCATTGGAACAAGAATAACAATTCATGAAACGAACCGCTCTCGCCGATTGGCTGCATTTTCTCCGCTCCTATTTTTCGGCAGGACCATCGTATCTGATTTTGTTTCCAACGGCCGCCTGCAATGCGCGGTGCAAACACTGCTTCTATTGGGAGGAAATCGCATCCGCGAAAACGCGCAACGAATTGACGCTCGATGAAATCGAAAAAATCGCGGACAGCCTCAATCTGATCTACCTGTCGATTGGCGGAGGCGAGCCTTTCATCCGCAAGGACCTGCCTCAGATCGTGCAGAGATTTTACGATCGCTCCCGAATACTGTATTGCAATATCGTTACAAACGGGTTTTATACGGAGCGAACAGTTGCAACCGTCAAAGCGATCCGCCAGCAGTGCCCCCGTCTTAAAATCAAGATCCAAATCTCATTCGACGACTTCGAGCAAGAGCACGACGCCTATCGCAAAGTTCCGGGAATGTTTGCCAAAGCCACAGAAACCCTGAAAGCACTTTCGAAGATCCGTGAATCGGATACTCGCCTGAATCTCGACGTCGCGACATGCATGACCAGAACGAACAAGCAACGGGTGACGAAACTGTACGACTACATGCGGGAGCAAACCGATTTTGACGACTACCAGTTTCTCTATCCTCGTGGAAATGCGGAATATGAGGAGGAGAAAGAGGTAACCCCCGACGAATGGTGGACCGCTCTCGATCATCTGCAGGCCAAGGATTTTCGTCAGCAGCACAGTCCCATCCTCGGAGCCGTCAATAGGATTGCGAAGCGTGGCATCTACCGCTTCTTGAAAACGGATGAGCACCCGTGGGATTGCCTCGCGGGGAGTAAGTTTATTTCCATCACCGAAAAAGGTATCCTGCAGCCTTGCGAGGTGCTCCGCCAAATGCGGCCAGAATTTGACTCCGACATCGCAACACTGCGCGACTTCGACTTTGATGTCCGCAAGGCGCTCGCGTCCTCGAAAGGCCGCGAAGTGGTCGACTGGATTCGTGATACCCAGTGTCGCTGCTCTTTTGAATGCGCCGCTAATTGCAATGTTGTTTTCGCGAAAAAGGAAGCCATGCGTGTATTTGGAGCGAAGTTGACCGGTGGCTAATCTCGACATTTCGGTTATCGTCATTTGCCACAACGAAGAGCGGTGTATTCGTGCCGCCCTGGAGTCGCTCGCTGCGCAGAATTATCCCGCCTCATCGTTTGAGGTCGTCGTCGTGGAAAACGCCTCGACAGATAAGACCGCAGAAGTAGTTCGAGAGTTCGTGCAGGATCATCCCAATATGCGACTGGTACGTACGAGCCGCCGCGGCATTGCTCCGAGCCGTAACCAGGGGCTTTCAGAAGCCCGTTTCGCCCACGTCGCCTTCACCGACGCCGATTGCATTGCCGATGCAAACTGGCTCTCCGCTCTCGATGCTGCCTTCCGCGAAGAGCGAATGAAAGACGACCGCGTTGCGGCTGTCGGAGGCCCCAACCTCATGCCGGCCGATTCAACGTTCTTTCGGCGGGCCGTTGCGATTGCCGTGTCCAACTACTGGGGAAATCACGGTTCGGTTCAGGGAGCCCAGTTTAAAGCGCGCGTGCTCGTCGATCACCTGCCCACATTGAACGTGATGTATGATCGCAGCCGTGCGCTGCAGGTCGGTGGCTTCGATGAGAATCAGGGAAACATTGCCGAGGACGTCGACATCAGCCACCAGCTTCGGTGGCGGGGCTACATCTTGATCTACGAATCGCGCGCGATTGTCCGCCACCGCTGGCGCGAATCGATCTGGACATGGGCAAAAAATATGGAGGTCTATGGCAAGGGCCGCTCCTGGCTGATGAAGAAGGATCGACGTTACATCAAGCTCCAGCTTGCCGCCCCTTTGCTAACCCTGCTCTCGTTGCTCGCGGCATGTTTTTTCCCCATTAGCGTTTGGCTCGCCGCCCCGTTTGCCGCATACCTGGCGATGACCGCGCTCGTCTCGCTATACGCTTGCTTGGTCGCCCACAAACCGCACTACGTGTTTCACGTATTTGTAATCTACATCGTCACGCACATCGCTTACGCTGTCGGCCAAATCCACGGGTTGATGAGTCCGCGCGGTTCGGACATCCGGTGACCGATACGTAAGATATGTTGTTCGCCCTGCAGGGCCGCGTTGTGTATTTAGCAGGTGCCGAGTTGAATTACACGCCGATTTCACTTGCCAATGCTCTCCTTGGAAGGCGATAATGCCCGCATCAGTCGTTGAGACGAAATCGTTTTAGCCGACCTCCAGGAGTCGCCCGAGGGATGTTCTTTTTTTTCCCTTACCATACCGACGCGCCCCTCTACCACTATCCGATCGGCACGGTGTTGCTGATTGTGGTCAATATTCTGATGTTCGTCGCGACATGGGCTCAGGGTCCAGAGACGTATGCCACGCTGATTCTTACCTTTGATGCGATTCACCCGACCCAATGGCTAACCTCCAGTTTCATGCATGCCGATATCAGCCATCTGGTCGGCAACATGCTATTTTTATGGCCGTTCGGCCTGATCGCCGAAGGCAAGCTCGGCTGGTATCGCTTTTTGCCCCTCTATCTCGGGATCGCGATCGTCTGCGATGCGATCGTGCAGTTTGGGATGCTCGGTTCGAGCGGCGGTGCCCTGGGGGCCTCGACCGCCATCTTTGGCTTGATTGCGATTGGCCTAGTCTGGGCACCACGCAACGAGCTCTCCTGCATTTTCATCTTCTTCGTGCGCGTAAAGCATTTCGAAGTCGCCGTCACGACCATGGCCGGATGGTATCTGGTACTCAACCTTTTCTTTTTTCTACTCCATCTATGGATGGTGGGAGACTTCGCGCTCTCGAGTGAAGCGCTCCATCTGCTGGGGTTTGTGGTCGGCGCACCGCTGGGTATCGCGCTGTTAAAACTGGGCTGGGTCGACTGCGAGGGTTGGGATTTTTTCTCCGTCTGGAAAGGGACCGCAGGTCGGATCAAGACCCCGGCCGAACTGCAGCAAGAGGTCGAGGAAACGTTTGCCCGAACAGATGCAATCCGTGAGCAGACGGCGCAAACGGAAAAGGAGACGGCACTCGAGCTGCTCCGCGAGCACCTTCAGGAAGGTCGCGGACGCATCGCCTATGCGGCGTACGAAAAATCTCGGGACCATCACGGCAATCGGCTGGAGGTGCCCGAGAAAGAGTTGCTGCAACTGATCGATCTGATGAACTCCGAGAAACTGTGGAGCGAACTGGTGCCGCTGTTGCTGCAGGCCCTGGAAAAGCTTCCCCAGCACGCCATCCCCCTGCGGCTGCATTTGGCCAAGATCCTGTTGCAGGTAGAAAAACGCCCCCGACAGGCGATGCGGGTGCTATCCAAATTGCCCACCACACTCTCCGAGCCCGAGCAGCGGCAACGGCGGACGATCGAAAAACACGCCCGGACGGCCATTGAGGAGGGCGAGATGGAACTGGAGATTTATGACTGGTAGGGCAGCGAACACCACGATCGACCCGACGCGGAGCGGGTGCGACTAGAGCGGTTCGCGTAATTTCTGGATTGCCTTCATGGTATTTCCCACGGTCATCCAGTGCATGGCCAGAAAAAATGGCGTCGGATCGACGAGAGTTTGCTCAAAACCGAGGCCGATGGAAACGCTTGCGGAGATTCATGAGTCTGCTTTTTTGGAGGATGTCCTGGAGTAGGTCCTTACCGCTTCAGACGTATAATCGCCCGGCCTGTTACACACCTTTTCTCGCGCCGGGCAGAGGCGGCAAAATCCGGCTGTTTTCCCGGTGTTCACCCCCGCACGACCGTTGGCGATGTTTGTTACAATGCCCACTCTACACCCGATCCCCTTCTCGTAAGGAGCCTGAGATGATGCCGCAAGCGATGCACCGACCCTTTCCATCGATCTTTCTGTTTTCCCTGATGCTCAGTACAGCTTGGACACTCGCATCTGCCGATCGGGCCGCGGCTGCCGAATCGGACGCGGCGGGCCGCCTGTTTGAGATGCGGACCTACACCACCGCGCCGGGCAAACTCGAAAACCTGCATGCGCGGTTTCGCGACCATACCAACGCCCTGTTCGTCAAACATGGCATGGCGCTGATCGCCTACTGGGTCCCCGAAGAGAAACCCAACACACTGATATATATTCTGGCGTATCCGGATCGCGACGCCCGCGAAGCATCCTGGAAAGCTTTTATGGCCGACCCCGAGTGGCAGCGGGTCTGGGACGCCTCAAAAAAGGCAGCGGGCGGACCGATCGTGACCAAGATCGACAAGACATTCATGAGGCCGACCGATTACTCGCCCATCCATTGACCGGTAGTGTTCGAGGAATTGATATGCGATTGTTTCAAAGAGTGACCGTCTGTTTTTTGTTGTGCATCCTGCAGAGGACCGCGTTTGCCGACGATTGGCCACAGTGGATGGGTCCCGATCGCGCCAGTGTCTGGCACGAAGATGGGATTGTGGAACGTTTTCCAGAAGAGGGCCTGGATGTGAAATGGCGGGCACCGGTCGGGCTCGGCTATAGCGGACCGGCGGTGGCCGGTGGCAAAGTCTTTGTGATGGATTATCAGCCCCGCTCCGGGAAAGTCAGCAACAGTCCGGGAGAACGCGTGGCGCTCGAGGGCGAGGAACGGGTCCTCTGCTTCGACGCAGCAACCGGCAAAGAGCTCTGGAAATATGCGTACGACCAGTCTTACCGGCTCTCGTATCCGAGCGGCCCCCGCTGCACCACAACGGTTGATGACGGCCGCCTCTACGCGCTCGGCGCCGAAGGGATGCTCACCTGCCTCGATACCGAGTCGGGCAAACCGCTCTGGAGTCGCGAGCTCACCAAAGAGTATGACACCAGCAGCCCGCTCTGGGGCTATGCCGCGCACCCGCTGGTGGACGGAGATCTGCTCTACTGCCTCGCAGGGGGCGAGGGGAGTTTGGCGGTGGCCCTCGACAAACGGACCGGCAAAGAAGTTTGGCGATCTCTCTCTGCCCGCACGCAAGGCTACTGCCCACCGACCATGATCACGCTCGGCGGCAAACGGCAACTGCTCATATGGCATCCCGAGGCGATCAACGGCCTCGATCCCGCCACCGGAAAAGTGTATTGGTCGCTGCCGCTCGAGCCCGACTACGATATGTCGATCACCGCACCCCGCCTCGCGGGGAACAAATTGTTTGCCAGTGGCATCGGCCACGTCGGTGCGCTGTTGCAACTCAATGCGGAAAAAAAGACCGCCAATGTTCTCTGGCGGGGTACTGCAAAAGATGCCCTCTACCCGGCAAATAGCACGCCGTTTGTAGAGGATGGGATCATATATGGTGTTGACTGCCAGTCGGGCTTGCTCATCGGAGCGCGACTCACCGACGGAGCGCGGCTCTGGTCGACCAACGCGCCGACCTCCGGCGAAGGTCGCAGGCAGAAGCAGGCGACCGCGTTTCTGGTCAAACACCAGGACCGTTTTTTTCTCTTCAGTGAAACGGGCGACCTGATTCTCGCAAAGCTCACGCCGGAGGGCTATGAGGAACTCGATCGCTTCCATGTCCTCGAGCCGACCGGCGAATGTTTTGGACGCAAAGTGGTCTGGAACCACCCGGCGTTTGCGGAGCGGTGCATGTTTGTCCGCAACGACAAAGAACTTGTCTGCGTCGACCTTTCGGCCGAGGGCAAGCGGTGATGCTGCCGGCAGCCAATCGTTGCGAGTTTGTCGGGTGTAGAGTAAAATTTGAACGGCCCGTTGGAACGGCCCGAGTCAATCTACGGACGCGTTTTTTTGCGAGTGGTGAGCAAAATGAGTGATTCCAAAAACATTTCCAAAACCGAAACCGGGCGACGGAGATTTTTGCAGCAAACGCTCGGAGCAGGGCTGGCGGCCGGTGCGCCGCTCATCGTGCCTGCTTCGGTCTTTGGTGCCGATCGACCGGTCCCGAGCGATCGGTTAACCCTGGCGAGTGTCGGGGTCGGCTCGCAGGGCCGCTATGATCTGGACCGGTTTCTCTCCCAGAACGATGCCCAGGTGGTTGCCGTCTGCGATGCCGATGCGGTGCGGCTTGCTGCGGCCAAACGCCGCGTCGATGAGCACTATGGCAACAGCGACTGCAAAACATATCGAGATTTCCGAGAGGTCCTCGACCGGCCCGAGATCGATCTGATCCACACCGCAACGCCCGACCACTGGCATGTGCCGATTGCGGCAGCCGCCTGTGCGAAGGGCAAAGATGTCTACTGCCAGAAACCGCTCTCACTCACGGTCCGCGAAGCGCGGCAGGCGGTCGAGGCGGCCCGACGGTTTGGCAGCGTGTTCCAGGTGGGGACCCAAAATCGGTCGAATCCCAGCGCCCGCTACGGCTGCGAACTGGTCCGCAACGGTCGCCTGGGAAAACTCAAGACCATTGACGTGGGGACCTGGGAAGTCTCCAAGCGATGCTGGCTGCCCGCCGAGCCGGTGCCAGAACATGTCGATTGGGAGATGTGGCTCGGCCCGGCTCCCTACCGGCCGTTCAATGCCGAGATCCACCGCAGCCGCGGATGGATGCCCTACATGGATTAC
This sequence comes from Pirellulales bacterium, assembly GCA_030751095.1. Lineage (GTDB taxonomy): Bacteria > Planctomycetota > Planctomycetia > Pirellulales > UBA7805 > UBA7805. The sequence goes on from JASMGX010000085.1 coordinate 7,208, forward strand.
AGCGGTGGCGGCGTGACCGATTTCGGCGCTCATTTCTTTGACTTGGTGCAGTGGGCGATGGGTACCGAAGACACCGGTCCGGTCGAAATCACACCACTCGATCCGGCAGAGACCGACGGGCGTTTTGTGAGCTACAAATATGCCAACGGTGTAACCGTTTATCGCACCACCGGAAATTTCATGCGGTTTGTCGGTACCGATGGCGTACTGGAGTTGGATATCTGTGCCTGGGCCTCGATCAAAAGCGCACAACCCTCTACGCTCGACCGGGAGCCGATCGGCCCGAACGAGATCCACCTCCGCAAGAGCAACGATCACTACGCTAATTTTCTTGAATGTGCCCGCACCCGGCAGCTTCCGGTGGCCGACGTCGAAAAGGGCTGCCGCGCGGTGACCATCTGTCACATCGGCAATATCGCCGAGTGGCTCGGTCGCCCGCTCCAGTGGAATCCACAACAGGAAAGCTTTGTCAACGACGCGGAGGCAAATCGCTGGTTGGAACGCCCCAAGCGGGCGCCCTGGAATGTCTGACCCGGCTCGCAGATGAGAAAACCGTCTCACCTTAATAGATGAAGGAGTTGTTTGTGTTTCGATTTTGCGCTGGCACTTTCGTGGTGGGAATTGTTTTTGGAACGACATTGCTAAACGCCGCTGCGCCCGAGAATCTTCGGCAGTCGTTTGAAACGTTGCTGCCCGGTATGGGCGCAGAAAAAATTGCCGAGAGCCAGAGCGCCCAGCAACAGTGGGAAAATATCTGCCTGAACCTCTGCAAACCGGGTAAGGAGCCGGGGCGGATCGAGGCGAGCCGCCTGATGGCGGAAAACCTGGGCCCCGACACACCCTCGGGGGCACGGATCTGGCTGCTTCGCCAATTGGAATACCTCGGTGGCCGGGAGTCTGTGGCCGCGATCGCCGCAGCGATGGACGATGAGGATCTGCTTGTCGGTCGTGCGGCCCGCCGCGCGCTCACGAACAATCCGTCTGCCGAGGCGAGTCAACAGTTGGTTGCCAAATTGGCCCGGGCGGAGGATCCGGTTTTCAAAATTGGTCTGCTCAACGCGCTCGCCTACCGGGCAGATCCGTCCACGGTCGCCGCTGCAGCCAAACCGCTCAACGACACAAATCTGGCGGTGGTGGCAGCCGCCGCCCGTGCGCTGGGTGAAATCGGTACGCCAGAGGCGGCGGCCAATCTCAAGAAGGCCCGCGAAAACAGTCCCCCGCAACTCCGCGAGGTACTCGGCAATGCCTCGCTGCGGTGCGCTGCGACAATGGTTGCCAGGGGCCAGCGTCATGCGGCCCAGGCGATCTACTCGGAGCTTCGTAATCCACAGGAACCCGAATCGGTCCGCCTCGGGGCCCTCGACGGCCTGTTTACGGTCGCCGATGAGCATCCGGTGGCAAAAATTTGCGCCATTCTCAGAGGAAGCGACCGCGGTGCTGCGGGCGTCGCGGCGGCACAGATCGCCAAATTGAATGCTACAGAGGTCAAAGAGCTTGCCGGAAATCTCGCGTATCTGCCGCCGGCCAGTCAGGTCCTGGCGCTTGAGGCACTTCGCGTGCGGGCCGACAAGCGGGTCCTGCCGGACGTTGTGGCGATCGCCCGCAGCAAAGATCCGAAGGTCCGTATTGCCGCCTTGAGAGCCCTCTCTTCGGTCGGAGATGCCTCTGTGGTGCCGCTCCTGCTCGAGGCGCTCTCCGATGGTGGCCCGACCGCTCGTGCCGCACGAGGCAGCCTCGAGGCACTGTATGGTGAACATGTGGATGCAGCGATCATTGCCGCCATGCAGACGTCCGAGAACATCCAGCGGCGGGCACTGTTGATTGAAATTCTCAAGCGCCGTCGCTCTGTTGCCGCGGTGCCGGTGCTGCTCGAGGAATCCCGCCATAGCGAGCCACACGTGCGGACCTACGCCATGGCCGCCCTGAGCCAATTGGCCCAGCATGACGATGTGCCAGAGATGGTTCAGGGGGTGCTGGTCGCCGATGCCGGGAGCGAACGGGATGGGGCGGAAAAGGCGGTGATGCTGCTTTGCAACCGTGTGACCGATAGGGACGAGCGTGCCGATCCGATTTTGCAAGTGTTCGATACGCTCGCCGATGAAGATCAAAAGAGCCTGCTGCCGCTGCTCGGGCGGATTGGTGGCAAGCGCAGTCTGGAAAAGATCCAAACCGCGCTCGAGAGTAAAGATCCCGATCTCTATGGCGTGGGAGTCCGGGCAATGTGCAACTGGCCGGATGGCGATGTGGCGCAAGAGCTGCTCGACATTTTTCAATCGAGCCAGGAGGAGACTTACCGGTTGCAGGCGATGCGGGCTTTCATCCGCGTGATCGCTTTGCGGCACGAGCGGCCGAACTCCGAGAGTTTGGAGATGTTGCGAGAGGCGATGAAATTTTGCTCCCGGGACGAGGAACGGAATTTGATTCTCAGTCGCACCACTTCGGCGGAAATTCGCAGTCTCGAAGCGCTGCAGTTCGTGTTGCCGTATCTCAAAAATCCGGCGACGGCCCAGCAGGCCTGCCGCGCGGTTGTCGGGCTTGCACATCACCGCTATCTGAGGCGGCCCAATCAGGCCGAATTCAACAAAGCGCTCAATGAAGTGATCGCGGTGAGTGACGATCCCGCCCTGGTTGACCAGGCCCGTCGCTATCGTTCCGATCTGTAGCGCACTGCTTAGCGAATCTCTCGTAGCTGTTGATCGATCCAGGCAACGTGGTATAACATCCACTCAATGTTGTATATACATTGTTTTGTTTCGGGGTTATCTGTGCAGGCGAAGCGCTAGACTACCGTGTGGCCCTTAAGGGACTGCTTGATGATAAATTTGGGTTCCCACTTGCATCGCGGCCACTGGTACGGGTGGTTCTTCTGGGGCATCGCCGCGGTGTTCTTTCTCTACGAGTTCTTTGTCCGGGTCATGCCGAGCGTGATACTGGAAGATCTTGCCAAGGAAGTGGACGCTTCACCCGGGAATCTGGTTGCGGCACTGGCGGTCTATCTGTGGGTCTACGCCCCGTTGCAACTCGTCGTCGGAGGACTCTTTGACCGCTTTGGCACAAAATTCCTTCTCGCCGGTGCCACAGCCATTTGTGCCTCTGGTTGCCTCCTTTTTGGGGCAGCGCACAACCTGGGCGACATTAGCCTTGCCCGCGGTATGTCTGGCTTCGGTTCTGCCTTTGCGTTTGTAGGTGCGGTCTACGTTGCCACGGTATGGTTTCCGCCGAGTCGATTGGCCCTGATTGTCGGAATCACAACGGCAGTGGGGATGCTCGGTCAGGTGATCGGTCAGACCCCGTTGGTCGAAGCGGTGAAAATATTTGATTGGCGCAATGTGGTCCTCGCATGCGGATGGGCAGGCGTTGTCTTGGCGGGACTCGTCTGGTTGATCATTCCCCCACGACCGAGTTGGTTTCACGAACGGTTCACCGAGGAGGACGAGGTCAATTTTGGCATTATCCGGGGTATTGTCAGGGTACTTTCGCACTGGCATCTCTGGGCCGTTGGTCTCGTCAGTGCGGTACTCTATCTGCCGCTGAGTGTTGTCGCAGCGATGTGGGGCAACACCTTCATGGAGAAAGCCGGTAGCTACAGCGCCGAGCAGGCGAGTTTTGCCACAATTGTCCTCGCGATCGGCTGGCTCATTGGGTGTCCGTTGGCAGGCATCGTATCGGATCGCTTGGGCTCGCGCAAAGTGCCGCTGTTGGTTGGTATCTTCGGGGGTGGGGCGTCGATGCTGCTGCTGCTCTGGCCGTCCCTGTTCGGTTACAGCGGTCTGCTCGCGGTGATGTTCATCGGCGGTATTTTTACCAGTACTCAGGTTATCTGTTTTGCGATGGCGATGGAGGTCTCCCCAAAATCACTCCACGGCACGGCTGCCGCCTCCTGCAATTTCATCACAATGATGGTCGCGGCAGGGTTGCAGGTTCTGATTGGCTGGATTCTGACTGCAGAGGTCACAGCGCCCCTTCTTCATGCCAGGAAGGTGGCGGGGATTCCCCCCGCCGAGCAGCTAGCGAGTGCAACCCCCGACGAGTTCCGCTGGGCCCTGGCAATTGTGCCGATCCTCTTTGTCGTGGCCCTGGTGATTTGTCTGCTACTGCCCGAGACGGCTCCCGGGCGGGCCGCGAAGACAAAGAGAGACGCACCCGCTTGAACAGTCGGTTTCGACAACAGTCGCTGGTTATCGGCACCGCCATTTTGCGCGCCGGGTGATCGCCACCAGACCTGTCTGCTCAGAGTTCTCCGGCGAGTCCGAGCTTGAAGTATTTGTGCTCGACCTGGTCCTGGTTTTCCAGCAGCCAGTCGATCGACGGTTCGCCCTTCATCGCCTTGCGAATCGCTTCGAGCATTGCCTTGCGATGCGTATCGAAAAGGTCCTGGTGATCGAGTTTCGGATCATCGGCTGCCGCCGGGGTAACCCAGATTGCCGCGATGATTCCCAGGTCGTTCGCCTTCTCTTTGGGAATGGTCCCCTCACGAACCGCATCGAGTACGCCATTGGCAATTGCCGCCTGCACCGTGCCCATGAGGATGTTGGTGTACTCCGTCTTATCGACCGTCACCTTGCTGACCATCAAGGTGGCCGGCTTGACCGCCACATCACCATTGAGCAGCGCCAGTACGCGGGTGTGGCCCTTTACCTGGTCGCCGAGGAGGGTGGCAAATGCCTGGCCGACCGGTCCATCGAGTTCACCGATCACCAACTCCGGCTCCGCAGCCGTCGGTTTGGTGCTGCCACGGACCAATGCTTCACCCACGCGAATGCCAATACGCTCACTCATGTTTGTTGTTCCTTTTCGCTTAAATATCCAAAGCCGACAGAGAGTGCACTTTGCCTGCAGGTTATTGCAGGGTGCAGAGGGATTCTAATGGAACCGATCTTGTCTGCAAAGAGACCGCGATGGCCCGATCGGATCTGCTCTTTAGTCACCAAGAAGTTTGGCGAACTCTGCTTCGGAGAGGACCGGTATGCCGAGTTCGGTTGCCTTGGCGAGCTTGCTACCCGCTTTTTCACCCGCAACCAGATAATCGGTATTTTTCGATACGCTCGAAGCGGCCCTGCCACCATGGCGACTGATCAGATCGTTGATCTCATCGCGGGTGTATTGTTGCAGGCTGCCGGTGACGACCAATGTCTTGCCGGAGAGGACAGCCTCATCGGCAGTCGGGATGCTCGTCGCATCGGCTTCCATGTTCACCCCGACGCGAGCGAGATTGTCGACGACCCGAGTTCCATAGTCCGAATGTAAAAAGTCGTGAACACTTTGGGCGATGATCTCGCCGATTTCGTTAATCGAGGCAAGCTCTTCGAGCGAGGCGGACCGGAGGGCGTCCATCGAGCCAAAATGGTTTGCCAGCACCATTGCCACATTGCGACCTACGTGGCGGATCGAAAGGGCATTGAGCAGTCGCCCCAGGCCCCGCTCGCGACTGGCTGCAATCTGATCGAGCAGGTTCTGGGCAGATTTTTCTGCCATCCGCTCCAGTGCGACAATCTGCTCCTTCTCGAGACAGTAGAGATCATCGTAGCTGGTGACCAGCCGCTGCGTGACCAATTGATCGACAAGCGATTCTCCCAAGCCCTCGATAAACATTGCATTCCGACTGGCGAAATAACGGATTCGTTCCTTAACCTGCGCTCCGCAGTCGATGTTCGGACAACGGATATAGACGCCCCCCTCATCCTTGCGAAGAGGCGACCCGCATTCGGGACATTCTGTGGGAAACCGATATTTTCGGGGCCGGCCTTCTCGTTTGTGTTGCTCGACGCGGACGATATGCGGGATGATCTTCCCGGCCTTTTCCACGACGACCGTGTCGCCAATGCGAATGTCCTTGCGCTCGATTTCTTCGGCGTTGTGCAGGCTCGCCCGGCTTACCGTGGTACCGGCCAGTTCGACCGGCTCCAGTTCCGCCACCGGTGTGATGGCCCCGGTCTTGCCGACCTGTACGCGAATTTCATTGAGTCGCGTGACCGCTTCGTATTTTTCGAACTTGTAGGCGATGAGCCATCGGGGGCTCTTGGCCGTGCTGCCAAGTCGCACACGCTGGTCGAAGCGATTGACTTTGAGAACCAGACCGTCCACTTCAAAATCAAGTGAGTGGAGATTCTCGATCAAGTGTTCGCAGTGCGCAACGGCCGATTCGATATCGCCAAAACACTCGACAAACGGCGTGGGTGGAAGGCCATAGGCCCGCAGTTCCTCGAGAAACTCCATGTGGGTCTCGGCCTGAAGTTCTTCCACATAGCCCACGCCGTGACAAAACATATGCAGCCGTCGTTCGGCGCATTTTCGCGGATCGAGCAGGCGGATGCTCCCGGCAGTGACGTTGCGGGTGTTGGCGAAGGCCGCTTCGCCGCGCTCTTGCTGGGATTGGTTGAGAAGAACCAGATCTGAGTTTGTCATATAGACTTCCCCACGGACTTCGAGCAAAGGGGGCAGCGCATGGCCACTCAGCTTCAGGGGGACATCCATGACTGTGCGAATGTTGTGGGTGATATCGTCGCCGCTGATGCCATCGCCCCGGGTCAGTGCCTGAGTGAGGAGTCCATTTTCATAAAGAATCGAAGCGGCAACCCCGTCGATCTTAAGTTCCACCACCCACTCGATAGATTCTCCGGGAAGAAGCTTGTGGACGCGGTCTGCGTATTTGTACACTTCTGCCACACTGTAGGTGTTTTCGATCGAGAGCATCGGCACTCGGTGCCCAACAGTTTCAAGCTGTCCGACCGGCTCGTCTCCTACCCGTTGGGTCGGACTCTCTGCCGTGATCAGCTGCGGATGCTGCGCCTCGAGCGTTTGGAGTTGCTGCATCAGCCGGTCGTATGCCAAGTCGGATATTTCCGGCGCAGCTTCGACATAATACTTCCGATTCGCTCGGCGAATCTCCGCCCGGAGTTTCTCAATTTCTTCTGCAGGCGAATTTGTCATGAAAAGCGATACCTAAGCGCTGGACGGAACGTGGTGGGACAAAGACGTAGGCTCACTCGGTCCGACCAAAAATTCGCGCATCGCAAAATGAGGAGCACCGTCGGCATCGTCGATCAACCACCGGACACGACAGCCCTCCGCCCCTTGCATCTGGACGTCTGCCGCTTCGATTTGATTTGAGCGATTTACTTTCATCACGTTTCCTCCGTGCTGTCTGAATCTGGCAACTGGCTAGAAGTTGTCTTGGATTTGGCCGCAGCCCGGCGAAACCAGATTTCGTCGGTGCCAATCGCGCAGAGCGAAAAGAGTCCCAGGAGCCCGACTTCAATGCCGAGTATCGAGACTCCATGTTGGTCCATAAAACCGAGCAAGCCGGTCTCTTCTTGAGGGGCACCGGAATCGCTCCCTGCAGTATCCCGTACCATCATCACACCGTAGGCGGTTGCCGAAATGACGAAAGCAACACCGACAGGAATCAGAAGAGCATAAAACGGGTTGATGTATTTGTGTGGCTTGCCCATGGGTCTATTGTAGCAAATTACGTTTTCACTGGGATTGCTCATCGTGAAATTCCTCGCCCTCTGTCTCTCGTCAACTGTCTGCGGGCTGGATATGATACGGGATTGGTCCATGGCCGATTGTTGCTGATAGAGTTCCCTGGAAACAACCACAGTGTCTCAGCATCAGATCGCATTACGCGGCGTCGAAGTTCACAATTTACGGAAGGTCGACCTCGATCTGCCGTATGGCCAATGGATTGTCATTTGTGGTGTTTCCGGGAGCGGCAAGACGAGCCTCGCCGTCGATACTCTCTATGCTGAGGGCCAGCGGCGTTACATCGAAAGTTTTTCCCCCTATATCCGTCAGTTTCTCCAGCAGTTGGAAAAGCCGGCTGCAGAAAGGATCGACGGAATCCCTGCCGCAATTGCGGTGACGCCCCGGCAGACGAGCCGCTCGAACCGGGCCACGGTCGCAACCGCAACAGAAATCGCAGAGTATTTGCAGCTCCTATTTGCCAAGATTGGTGCGGTCCGCTGCGGCCGCTGTGGGCAGAGTGTCCGTCGCGACACGCCTCAGAGCGTTGTGAAACGGCTTGAGCAGTTTTCGGATGATCTGCGGTTTATGGTGGCGTTTTGTGATCGGTCGCCGAGCAGTCGCCAACTGGCTGAGCGGGTCAAACCATGGATTCAGGATGGTTTTCAGCG
>JASMGX010000086.1 GCA_030751095.1 Pirellulales bacterium
CCTGTGGGGCAATCTTTTGATAGATGTTTTGGGCCTCGTTCTGTTTGAGCTCGCTGCGTTGTTTTGAAAGTGCGGTGAGTTCCCGATTAAAAAGGATCTGCTGCGCCTCACCCCGATCGGCGGCTTCGTAGAGTTCGATCCGTGCGGCGATCTGTTGATCGCTCCAGGACTGCACTACGGGCATGATTTTTTCTATTTCCGCATCCAGGCGATCTTCATCGACTTCATGCGGAGCGATTCCCTGCAGACGGATCGACTCCTCGGCGACGATGCTCGCCACATATTCATGCTCATATCCGTCCATCGCGCTGCCAATCGCCCCTATTATAAACGCAAACCAAAGGACTTTGCCGAACACACACCCGACCAATGCCATTACCGAAGCTGTAATTCCTGCCAACACACTGCCCTCATTGTCGTGGCCAAGCAGCATGCCGAGGCCCGCAAGCCCGCCAATGACCCAGGCAAGAAAACCGAGTGAGTAACCGGTCGTCAGCGCGATTGCCGTCCAGATGCCACCACCCAGAAGTGCCCCGACGAGACTCAATAGCGCGCCACGGAGAAACGTCCGTAGATTAATATTTTTCCGGCCCTTACGCTGGTCGAGTTTTCTACGAGAGGGCTCATTACGGGAATGAGCATCCGCCTGCTCTTCCTGTGAGACGCGGATCTTTTTTCGTTTCTTCAGATGGAATCCGCACTGCACACAGAGAACATCGGTGGGATTCAGTGGCTCAGCGCAGGAAGGACAGGGTGACGTCTCGGAAGACTTATTTTCATCCGGCGCGGAGCCGAATTCCTCGTCGAAAACGGAGGCGAGGCGGTAGTCGTCATCGTCTGCGGCAAGACGATCTTCACCCGAAGCAACCAGGGCCGGTTGGGGGATCAGGAGCACAGCCTTGCAGCGGCTGCATTTGGCTCGGCGGCCCGCCAGTTCTTCCTTGACCTGAAAATGCTTTCCACAAGCTGCGCAGTCGAATCCGATCGCCATGCCAATGCCTCCTCGCCATTTCGCACCCCCTCGGTCCCCTCCGGTTGCTGCCGACCGATCAGAGCGAGTGGACCGCATCGACAGGGAGAACAATGGTGTATTGCCATCCTCTCGCCCGTGCGGACAAAAAAACGCTATGTTTTCAAAGATTCCCGAGGAGGACTTACCGTTAAATGCGTTTTTGTGAGACAAAAAGGGCGAAAATTTGTCGTTATTGGCAGGAGCGGGCATTTTGGGAATCTGTGCCGTGGGCGGGCCCAAGGAAAGAAAGCCCCTCAGAGATGGAACACTGGGTAACGCGGAGGGGCGGGGTCGCCCGTTTTGGGGCCGGCGGCAGGCACCGGTCAGCCGCTAGCTCCGCAAGACCAGCAGCACGTCCTGTTTTTCAACCACTTCACCCACGATGGCGGTCGTGGCCGCTCCAGTGAGTCGGCATTTTTCGACCAGCTCATCTGCTCGTCCCGCCGGTACGCTGATCAACAGTCCGCCCGATGTTTGCGGATCAAACGCCATCTCAAGGCGCACCGGATCGCCGCTGCCTTCAATCCGCATGGATGCAGCCGCCGCGCTGCGGTTCGTCGCGCTCGCTCGGGTCTGATTGCCGGCTGCGGCGAGTTTTGCTGCCCCGGGCAAAACGGGCAGGGCCTCAAGGTCCAACAAGAGCGTCACGCTACTTGCACTTGCCATCTCGATAGCGTGGCCGGAGAGGCCAAAGCCGGTAATGTCGGTCGATGCGCTGGCGCCAACGGCCCGGGCCGCCTCGCTGCCCGCCTTGTTCAGTTGGGCCATACTCTCACTCGCGGTGGCGAGCACCTCTTCAGGACAACGATTTTTTTTGAAGGCGGTGGTCACAAAACCGGTACCGAGGGCTTTGGTGAGTACCAGACGATCTCCGGGCCGGGCGTCCCGATTGGTCAATAACTCGTCCGGAGTAGCAACGCCGGTCACGCTCAGTCCATACTTGATTTCGGTATCCCGCACCGTATGTCCCCCGACGATGAGGGCTCCGGCTGCCTGCACCCGTTCGGCCCCGCCGCGGAGAATTTCTTGGAGGATGTCGAGACTCAACTTGTCATCCGGAAAGCCGACAATGTTCATCGCGGTCGTTGGATCTCCGCCCATCGCGTAGATGTCGCTCAAACTGTTGGCCGCGGCAATCTGTCCGTACAGGTAGGCATCATCGACCAGGGGCGGAAAGAAGTCGAGCGACTGCAAGATCAGCAAGTCGTCGCGCAGGCGGAAGACCCCGGCATCGCTCGCACCGTCGGCACCGATCAAAAGATCGGGGTGCTCAAATTTGGGTAATCCCTGCACAACCTGTGCGGTGGCTTCCTGCGGAAGCTTCCCCGCTCACCCCGCGCAGCTCGCCCAGTCGACCAACCGCCGCTTACCGCCGAAGAGTGGCATCCGGTTTTCTCCTGAAAATGATTCCTTGAGGATCGTGCAATCGCGAACGAATTCAGAGCGATCCTCGCAAGATTCTATCGGCAGCACCCAGGTGCGCCCATAAGAAGACCTCGCTGCAAATGCTGAGAGCTTGCATCAAAACGGATCTTTTGGCATAATCTGTACAGATGTTCACTATCTGGGCGGGGCAGGGCGTTTTTAGGCAGTCCGTTTTAGAAGTATAGGAGGTGCTCCGTGCTCGCCAAATTACAGACCTATTCTCTGTTGGGGCTCGATGCCCTGAGTGTGGAGGCGGAAGTCGATGTCTCCTCAAAGGCACTTCCCAAGACCGTGCTGGTCGGCCTGCCCGAGGCGGCGGTCCGCGAGAGCACGCACCGGGTGGCCCGCGCGATGGCCAACTCGGGCTTTGCGGTACCGAGAGAGCGGGTCGTGATCAACCTCGCCCCGGCCGATCTGCCCAAGCAGGCGGCGTCGTTCGATCTGCCGATCGCTCTGGGCATGCTTGCCGCCGGCGGTCAGATCGAGTCGAACCAGCTTGACCGATATGCCGTGGTGGGAGAGTTGGCCCTCGACGGCTCGACCCGACCGATCAAAGGCGCCCTCTCGATGGCGATCAGTACCAAGAAACGAGAAGGGCTTGCAGGCCTGCTCGTTCCCCGGGCCAATGCGGCCGAGGCCGCCGTGGTCGAGGGCGTGCAGGTCATGCCGGTCGCATCGCTCGGAGAGGCGGCCCGCTTCTTTGGAGGCACAGGGCCGATCGAGCCGTATCCTTGCGGTGTCGAGGCGTGGCGGAAGAAGCGCGGAGAGCACGACGTTGATTTTTCCGATGTGCGGGGCCAAGAGACCGCCAAACGGGCGGCGGTGATCGCGGCGGCCGGCGGCCACAACCTGCTGATGATCGGGCCGCCCGGCTCGGGCAAAACGATGCTCGCCAAACGGGTCCCCACGATCCTGCCGGAACTGACCGCCGGAGAGTCGATTGAAACGAGCAGCATCTACAGTACGCTCGGCAAACTCGACCCCGCAGAACCGCTCCTTTCGGTGCGTCCCTTCCGCGAGCCACACCACACGATCAGTCACGCGGGCCTCGCCGGTGGCGGCTCGCCTCCGGCGCCGGGCGAGATCAGCCTCGCGCATCACGGCGTGTTGTTTCTTGACGAACTGCCGGAGTTCAACCGCCACACGCTCGAGGTCCTCCGCCAGCCGCTCGAAGATGGTCGGGTCACCATCAGCCGCGCCCTGGCCACCTCCACGTACCCGGCGGACTTCATGCTCATCGCCGCGCTCAATCCCTGTCCCTGCGGTTATCGCACCGACCCGCGGCGCGACTGCCACTGTACGCCTCCGCAGATCGAGCGCTACATGAGCAAGATCAGCGGCCCGCTTCTCGATCGCATCGATTTGCACATCGAGGTCCCGGCCGTCTCCTATCGCGACTTAGCCGGCGGTCCGGCTGGCACGAGCAGCGCGCAGATGCGCGAGGCGGTGACTGTCGCTCGCAGCGCCCAGAAGCTGCGGTTTGCCCGCAGCGGTACGCTACGCAACGGCCAGATGACGCACCGGCAAATTCGCGCGTTTTGCAAATTGGATGCTGCCGGTGAGCAGTTGCTCAAGACGGCGATGGATGCTTTGGGTCTTTCGGCCCGCGCGCACGACAAGATTTTGCGCGTGGCCCGCACGATCGCGGATTTGGAAAAGAGCGAATCGATTGCCCCGGACCACTTGAGCGAGGCGATCGGCTACCGGATGCTCGACCGGAAGATGTACACTTGAGGTTGCCAACCGCACATCCGAGTCTATTCAAGGCATTTGAGGCGATCGAAGGCCCTATATTGTTGTTTTTTCTGCCTGGCGGATTTGTTACCATGCCCAACGACAATTCCGGATGACAATCTTCTTTCGTCGGCTTGTTATTTTGGATGTCGCCACAAAAAAGGCGCAATACATCCTGATGCAAATTGTTTGGATGCACGCAATGGAATACCAGTGGCACCGCGTTATTTGGACCATTTTCTTTCTGCGTGTGAACCGTTTATGAAGGGTGAAGGTGATTTTTGGATATGCTTTGTCAGAAAGAAAAGAAACTCAAGCGGATAAAAGATGTTTTAGATAGAATTCCCATTTGTAAATCGATAAGAACTTGGGCCAAGTCCCATAGAATAAAAAGAAAGTTCCAGCAATGGGAGAGAGATGGCAAACCGCTGCCCCCCCCGCACTATGTTAAACAATGTGCGATAAAAAAATATGCTGACGAATATGGCCTAAAGGTTCTTGTCGAAACAGGCACGTATTATGGAGATATGGTAGAGGCGATGCTGACCAATTTTGAACGCATATATTCGATTGAGTTGAGTAACGAATTATATGAGAACGCCAAGAAAAAATTTAAAAATATGGGAAAGGTAGAACTCATTCATGGGGACAGTGGTACCGAGCTTGGTAATCTCGTTGACGACTTGGACCAGCCCACACTGTTTTGGTTGGATGGCCACTACTCGGCCGGAGTTACGGCAAAAGGTGAGAAAATCTCGCCGGTCATCGAGGAGCTAAAGCACATCTATAATGCCGAAGATAAAGGTCACGTGATCCTTATTGATGATGCCCGCGAGTTTGGAGTCGCTCAAGATTATCCGAGCGTGGAAGAGCTAAGTGAATTTATTCAATCAAAAAGATGCGATGTGAGTTTAGCCGTAGAAGATGACATCATCAGAGTAACGCCCAAAAAAATGGCTGGCTAAACCTTCAATAAGAAGGCATATCTATCGAGCCACCTTGCGTTGGACCGAGAGGTCACGTCTTAGGGCCAAGCGATCGGCTACCGCACTCTCGAGGGGCAACTGTACGCTTAAGGTCGCGTCCGGGGAGAAACTGGTTCACCCTGATTTTTAGGGGATTTGTTGATTTTCTTGCAAATCAACGTGCGGCCCGGTTATATTGAATCGCTGGATCGGGGTGATCTTCGGCCTACTCAGGCCGGATGACGCATCCTTCGTTCTGCGTGCGGGTTTTATCGTAGTGGAGGCACCGATATGAACGCCAATACGCATTCGCGTAATAGCTTCGCCTTGCGGCGACTGGTTTCCGGCCTGCTGTACATCGTACTGTTTGTTTTCGTGGTTGGATTGCTCATCTCACTATTTCTGCCAGCGGTGAATAGCGCGCGCTCGTCCTCGCGCGAGGCGATCCGGCAGAATGACGCGCGACAGGAGGCCCTGGAAAAACGCGAGGGCATCGGCCGTGCCGCAAATAACGAGGATGGTCACCAAGGTGTCGTGTCGGGCCTGCCCCGCAAGATCATCTACGAGGCTGAGATCACACTCACCGTGCAGGACTTTTTCGCCAGCGAGGCCGCTGTGACCAAACTGGTGAAACAATACGGTGGCTATTTCGCCGACGCGTATGTCGATCGCACGTACGGCGAGCAGCTTTCGGGTCGGTGGCGGATTCGAATACCGGTCACACAATTCGACCCGTTCCTGGAGGCGGTATCGCGATTGGGCGTTCCTGAAAGTCGCCATCAAACGGCGCAAGATGTGACGGAAGAATTTGTGGATCTCGAGGCGCGGATTTCAAATAAAAAACGGCTCGAAAAGAGAATCGTTGAACTGCTCAGCAGTTCCAGCGGAAAAATTAAAGATGTGATCGAAGTGGAACGTGAATTGGCCCGCGTTCGCGGTGAGATCGAACAAAGTGAGGGTCGATTGCGGTATTTGACGGATCGTACGGAATTTACCACCGTGGTTGTCTCAGCCCGCGAAGTACACGAGTACGTTCCCCCGGAGACCCCTTCATTTTTAACGCGGATGCGCGAGACGTTGGGCTATTCGCTGTTGTCGTTGCGAGATTTCGGCGAACACATGTTGGTGGCCACGGTGTTTGTAATTCCCTGGCTGCTGGTTCTGGGCGTATTGTTGTGCCCTGTGATATGGTTCGTGCGGAAACGAAATGCAAAAGGTGGAACATCGTCCGGTGGCGAAGAAACACCAAAAAAAGAGACCTCTGGATCGCATTGACGCGCCGCCTCGAAAGAATCATGTTGAGGGGGTGGGACCTCAAAAGATCATCTTAGAGACTGTCCTTCCATAGACGCGCACCGAGCGATCTGCGCGGAGTCCATGTTCACCGATTACTGAGGAGATGTATGAGTTTTTGCACGGCAATCAACTGTATGGATGGGCGGGCGCAGATTCCGGTCATTGAGTTTTTACAACAGCGATTCGGCGTGGACTATGTCGACTCGATTACCGAACCGGGACCGAATAAAATTTTGGCGGAGCAAACCGACAGCCAACGGCTCGATTCTATTTTCCAGCGGTTGCAGATTTCTCTACAGCACCACCATTCGGTCGGTCTGGCCGTTGTCGGTCATGCCGATTGCGCCGGCAATCCAGTGGCCGAGCAAGAGCAGGCGGCCCATACCCGCAGGGCGGTTGAATATCTCAAAGGCAAATACGAGGGCCTTGAGATCATCGGATTGTGGGTCGATGCCAATTGGAATGTCGTGGAACTGAGTGCATCGGACGCATGACGACTGTCGGGTGGAGCGGCCCGAGATACCGCATTTCGGGGCAAAGTGGTGACAAAATGTTTTGACAACGACCGGCCGGTTTGTTCTAATGCGAGAGACCGCTGGAGATCAGGTTGTTTCATCTCATTGCTGGTGGTCGTGGTTATTCGGCCGCGACCGCGCAATCGCGGGGGCTTGGCTCATGACTTCGATGAGAGCGCGCTTGGTTGCTCTGTTTTCTCCTAGATCTGTGGTTTCTCGCCACGCACTGCTCGTTACGATCGTTGGTCTTCTGCTGGCGGTCTTCGCCAATCGCGGCTGGGCTGTGCCGATCGCCGTCACTGCCGAAATGTTCGACTCCGGTTTCTTTCACGAGGATGGCCGCACCTCCAAGGAAGATGGTGAGATGATGGGTTTGCCCACCACACCGCCCGGTTTTGCCAACTACCACGTCGGTTTGAGTGCGGGTTATGGAATTGTGGACCCGGATCCGCTTACATATACCGATGTCGAGACGAGGAATTTCTTCGTCTTCGATTTTGGCGAGTTACTGGCCCCGTTCGGTGGTGAGGTGCCTAGCCTGCCCTTCAGTGCCACCCTGTACCTCTACAACCCGGGTGTGCCAACCGATGGCTTGGACGGCTATTTGTCGCCAGACGCCAGCGAAACCTACGTTGTTGCCGATGCGGGTTCTCTGCCTGCCGCGTTGATGGACCATTACGACCACCCGGAAGTGACCCCCTTCGCCGGCATCGACGAGTCCGGCCTCGCAGCCGGCGTCTTTTACGGTCTGGCCAGCGGGCCGGTGTTCGGCAGCGCGATCGTTTCGGCTGCCGACAACGGCACGTTTGTAGAAATTCCCTTCACGACCGCGGGGTTGGACTATCTGACGATGGAACTCGGTGAGTACGAAACGCTCGGCGATCCGTTTTTCGCTTTTGGTGGGAAACTCACATCGATCGGTGGGAGTGACGAGGACGAGATCGACGACCCATATGAAGAAATCTTTGCCTACACCCACCCCAACGGATCGACCTCGCCGGACACTTCCGGAATGCTGCCCTACGTTGAGATTACCTTCGACGATCCATCTCCCGGTACGGTCCCGGAACCCTCCACGCTTGTGCTCTCTGTAGTGGGTCTGCTGATTCTCGCTCCCCGCCGCGCTCGCCGCATCTGACCTCTCGCGCGGGCCAACCGAGCGTTGATCAATGAGGCCATATAAATACATGGTACAACTAGAGTACGATTGGGATGTGTTATAAAACATCTCTCAAATCGATTGGGCGAACACCATCTTCGGGTAGGAAAAACATGAAAATTGTGACGACGACGATGATGATTTTACTCGTTTCGCTGGCATGTAACGTTCAGGCTGCCGAGCATGTCCAGGTTGACGTATTGGTCAAGACCAGTACCAGTTGGAATGGAAGTCGATTGCCGGCTTACGAAAAGGGCGAACCTGAAATAACAATTCAACGCATTACGATCCCTCCCAAAGTACAATTGCCGCTGCACAAGCACCCGGTCATTAATGCGGGCGTATTGCTCAAAGGGAAATTAACGGTCGTCACAAAGACTGGCGAAATATTGCATCTCAAGGCAGGAGATCCGATCGTCGAAATTGTCAATCAATGGCATTACGGAAAAAATGAAGGCAGCGAGCCTGCTGAAATTATTGTTTTTTATGCAGGTGCTGTTGGCGAGCCGATCACGATCAAAAAATGACATCGCAGAGCGAGTCAGACGTTATGTGGATGGCCGGTCGATAGTTTGCTTTTTATCAGAAGATAACATCGCTGCCCAATGGCTAAGCCTTGTACCGCATGTCGGCCGTTAATAAACCGGGAGGGAGAGATTGGCCAGCATCTCCAAAATAACGACTGAATCGGAGTTGGCAACCGATAAAGATCGTCGCGTTGTTCGTTGCTCAAGGTGCATCTGGTTTGACGCGGTGGCCCCGCTTGTCATTCTTCCTTGCAGCGTGTTTGTCTTGGCTCCCGCCGCTTGGCCACGTTGGGTTTTCATGTGGTCCATTGCCTTTGCAATGTATGTAGGGTGCAAATGGCTATCGTGGCGACCGACGCCTGTACGGGGTGTACCGATATGGAGACATGCCGGATACTTGCTCGCTTGGCCTGGAATGGATGCGAGAACATTCCTGACAACATCTAAAGCAAGTGTTACTCAATGCTCTTTTTATGAGTGGTTTTTTGCGCTAGCAAAATTTGGGACAGGTGTTTTTCTTTTTTGGAGAGTGGCGAGGTTTGTCTCGCCACAGTATCCAATATGTGCCGGGTGGATTGGCATGATCGGTCTTGTAATGATGCTGCACTTCGGACTTTTTCATCTCCTTTCATGCGGTTGGCGGACTGTCGGTGTTGAAGCCCGCCCCTTGATGAAATGGCCATTGATTTCAGCGAGCATCAGTGAATTTTGGGGTGTGCGCTGGAATATGGCGTTTCGTGATTTGACACATCGTTTTCTGTTTCGGCCGCTACTGCTTCGGATTGGAGCGTGGCAAACAGTCCTTGTTGTGTTTTTATTTAGTGGTCTGGTCCATGATCTGGTAATCTCGATTCCTGCCCGTGGCGGCTACGGTGGGCCGACAGCATTTTTCCTGCTGCAGGGGCTCGCGATTTTAATGTCGCGGAGTGATATTGGAAGTCGAATCGGTTTGCGAAGTGGAATATCCGGCTGGGGATTCGCGATGATAATACTTGTGCCGCCGGCATTCGTTTTGTTTCAACCCATCTTCATAATCGCAGTGGTTGTCCCATTCATGCAGGCAATGGGGGCGGTTGGATGAGTGATACCCTAGCGCGTCTCATTCTCCTCGCCGGCATTTGCCAATTGGGTGTCCTGATTGCCTCTGCCCTGGTTCCCATCCGGTTGAACTGGCAGCATGAGTTTCAGAAGCTTTCAAAGTTGCATCGTCAGATGTACTGGGTGTACGGTGGCTACGTTGTGATGTCTATCGTGGCATTTGCATTGATCAGCATTTTTAACTCTAACGAGTTGGCAGGAGGAAGCCGCCTGGCCCGTGCTTTCTGTTTATATGTTGCAATTTTTTGGGGCGTACGACTTATGCTGCAGGGAGTCCTCGCCGTCAAGCCGCATTTGGTGACGTGGTGGTTGAAAGCAGGATACCATAGCTTAACTCTATTGTTTCTGTTTTTTACATTGCTCTATGGCTGGTCGGCCGTGCATTGATGACATCCATTGCCAAGCACAGACTACCGTGCAGGTGTGATGGAATGACTTCGTTGATTTTAAAATGGAGTAATCTGGTTACTGCACAAATAGCTTCTGTTGGCATGGCAGTTTGATAACTTAAATTGCAACACTGCTTGCGAAGGTATTTTTTGGAATCGATCTGACCACGAAGGGCGAAATGAAGGCCACACCATTCTGGTGTTGCTTGGATTCACGCCACGGCAAAGTGAGGCATGATGACGATTGCGGGAAATATTTTGTGGCTACTGTTTGGAGGCGGAATCGTTGCCTGGATCGTCTGGTTGCTACTCGGTCTGCTCCTCTGTTGTACCGTGGTGGGGATCCCCTTCGGTATTGCAGCGTTCCGCATCGCCGGTTTTGCGGCATTTCCGTTCGGCAGAGAACTGATCGATACGCGCCTGTTGGGCGAATCGAGGATTACGGGCACGAGTCTGGCAAATTTTCTCTGGGTGATCCTGGCGGGACTCTGGTTGGCCGTCATACACGTTTTGCTCGGGATCAGTTGTTTTCTTGCCTTCTTTTTGATTTTTCCTATTTTTTTCGGAATCGCCCACTTCCGACTGGCGGGCATTTGTTTTGCTCCCTTGGGTAAGAGGCCAGTGAGCATCGAGATGGCTCAGGAACTGAGAAGACAGGTGGCAGCCAGCGCGAACGGATCCTGAGCCAATAGACGAGGTTGCTGTGAGTTACCCGGCCCTCAATCGTCTGTCACCTGATGAACCCTCACCCTCACCCTCGCTCGAGGTCCACGGGTCTCCATGTATTCATAATTAGAGAAAATGCAACGAAGGAGACAGGGTCCTTCTTATCCTCCGCGGTCTTCTTGTCGCGCTGTTGCCCATCCTTCGCGACGGCCGCGCAGAAGGGCCCGAGAGGTCACGTGGCCTGGATCTTTTTTTCGCCACAGCTTTTCCAGGCACTTTGGCCCGGATCGCAATCGATTGCAGGTTGTTGTCGGTTGGGGCATCCCGTTACACTACCGGTTGGACGAACTGCGGGCAGGTCCTGCTTTGCGGGTGTAACGGACCGGGCCATTCGCACTATGTGGTACAGATCATTCAAGGGGGAATACGATGCAGCGACCTACCTGGGCGACCGTCGTCGGTATCATCGGCATTGTGATGGCTATTTATACTCTGCTCGCCAGCGGTGCTGGATTGTGGGTGCCGCAAATGATTTCAATCCAACAGCGGGGAGTGCAAATGCAGCGAGATGCTCAGCGACAGAACGATAAGCAGATGGAGCAGGATGAGGCAGCGCAGAAGAAAGAGGACAAAAGCGCCGACGAGGATCAGGCTAAACAGTCAAAAGATGTTAAGGTCCCCGACGCACAGCAGAAATTTGCGGATGAAGGTGCAAAAAAAATGGAAGCCTTTTCCAAAGAGGCCGATAAGCAGATGAAGCAGGCTGAGGCAGCGCAGAATAAAGTGGACAAAAGCTTCGACGAAGATCAGGTCAAACAGTCGAAAGATTTTAACCTCCCCGCCGCACAGCAGAAATTTGCGGAGGAAGGTGACAAAGAAATGGAAGCCTTTTCCAAGCAGGCCGATGCAGCACAGAAGCAGGCTGAGGAGCAGGCCAATGAAGCGGACAAAAGCTTCGGCGAGAAGCAGGTCAAACAGTTGAAAGATTTTAAGATCCCCGCCGCACAGCAGAAATTTGCGGATGAAAGTGACAAAGAAATGGAAGCCTTTTCCAAGCAGTCCGATAAGCAGATGGAGCAGGCTGAGGAACTCGGCGATAAGCAGATGAAGCAGGCTGAGGAGCAGGCCAATAAGACGATGGCGCTGTATAATATTCCCGTCTGGTACGGTCCGATCGCGGTGCTGATGAGCCTGATCGCAATGGCGATTGCGGGGTTTTACCTGTTTGCCTCGATTTGGCTGCTAATGACCAAACCGAGTGCGGTCCCGCTCTTC
Organism: Pirellulales bacterium; assembly: GCA_030751095.1. Classification (GTDB taxonomy): domain Bacteria; phylum Planctomycetota; class Planctomycetia; order Pirellulales; family UBA7805; genus UBA7805. The sequence continues at coordinate 12,062 of JASMGX010000086.1, forward strand.
TCGCTCGCATTAGTCGCCAGTGCCGGCTTTGCGATCTTGTACGGGGTGGTATCAATGTTGGCGATGCCGATGATGGGGATGGGAATGGGAATGGGAATGGGAATGACCGGAATCTTCGTCGCGGTCGTGAATGTGGTGCTGATTATTATCGTTGCCACGGGCGATAAAGCGGCCTTTCAATCCCAAACCGCACAGAAATAAGACCCGGTGGGAGAAAGGTTCACCCACCGCGAGCGGCAAAGTCCAAAATAGGTTACAGAGGAAATCAGAAGATGCCGGAAGAAAAGAAAAGCGAGAATCGTTTTTGGGGTATCTTTGTGACGTTGCTGATTGTTTTTGGGATCATCAGCCTCATCTCCCGAATGTTTAAGGTGGAGTGGCAATACCAGTTATTCGGTACCTTGGCAGCGGCGGCGGTGGCCACCGTGGTGGTGGTCTTCGTTTTCCGCAAATTGAGTCGTTAATCTACATGCCCGTTGCCGGAACGAGATGGCTCATTCACAATAGCATGCCAGTCGCTGCTGCATTGGACGTGGTGGTGTTCTATCCACGTTGTATTGCTGCAATTTTATTTTTTGACGCAAGGGTCAGTGTTATGGAACGTTTGATCTGTAAAGCCGATGCACACTCTTTACGTTTTCTTCTTTGTTACGTTGCCTTGGCGGGGATGGCCAGTGCAGTAGAGCCCACAGAGGTTTCCGGTCTTAAGCCGCTGAAGGAACGAGTTTTGACTCAGGCAGAGCAGCAGGCGCTCTCTCCAGAGGAAGTACTCTCGATGCTCCGCGAGGGAAACCGGCGGTTTGTCGCCGGCACGCTCACGCTGCGGGATCACTCGGCGCAGGTCCGCAAAGCAGCACTCGGACAATTCCCCAAAGCCATCATCCTCTCCTGCGTCGACTCAAGGGTTCCGGTGGAAGACGTCTTCGATCGTGGGATTGGCGATATTTTCGTTAGTCGTAACGCAGGCAACTTCGTCAACATCGACGTTTTGGGGGGGATGGAATTTGCTTGTAAAGTGGCGGGGGCGAAGTTGATATTAGTGATGGGGCATGAGGATTGCGGCGCGGTGAAAGGCGCCATCGATAACGTAAAACTCGGCAACCTCACTGCCATGCTCAAGAACATCCGGCCTTCAGTTGCCCAAGTGGCGGAGAAGGTAGGGGAGGGTACGAGCGCGGATGAAGCGTTTGTCCAAAAAGTGACAAAGCAAAATGTCCGCGATGCGATCGCCAACATTCGCAAGCAGAGTCCGGTGCTGCTCGATTTAGAGCGCCAGGGTAGATTGACGATCGTTGGTGGAATATACAATATGAACACCGGTGAGGTTGAATTTTTTGACGAATCCTAATGACGCGAAAAAAATGAAAACGAAACAAAAGCAAATTGTGCTCCTCGTTGTGCTCTTGCTCGTTGTCGTGCTATTTTTCATTCTCCGCAGTTGCCGCTCTGACGGGCCTCTGCTCTATGTGCGTCTCGATGATAAGAGCAAGCAGTCGCTGCAGACAGATTATCCGGGCTCCGATATCGATGCGATCGAGATCGTTCGTGATGGCGAAGTGGTGGGTACTGCAAGCTTGGTCGTCGATTCCCATTTGCTCGATGGCGCTCCGGGGAATACCAATAAGTTCAAGGATCTCAGTCAGATTCTCGGTATTGCCAACTACGACGCGGAAAATCGAGAAAACTACGTTGCTTTAGGTGGCAGCGGCGGCTATGTGATTGTGAAAATGAGTGTGCCGCTCCAGGTTGGCGATATTTTGCGTGTCCACGAGATCGGAGCAGGCACCGGAGGTTCGGCAGAACCGTGTTCGGTGGCAATTGGGCGGAACGAGTCGGGGCCATTTCAGGAGATTGGCGAAGGTGCCGGGCCGTTTGAACTCATTGTGCCTGAGGCAGTCCGAAAACCCATTAGTCTATCTCCATAGTGCTACTTCCTGGATTGAGCGAAATCCGAGTTTGACTTCCAGAAGATACTCAAAAGCCAATATGTTTTACTGGATCAAACAGACATTCCGACCTAAAACCAGGTTCACGCAATATTATTGCTGGTGGTCTGCGCTCGGTATGCGTGGTTGTCTTCTCTACGCGTTGCGCAATTGTTGTAAAAGTGTGCGGGGTCGTGTCTATTCGCTACACGCCCGCCCGGTACGACATCCCCTCTATGCAAGGCATCACTCATCAGACGGAGACGTTTTCCGCCAGATTTTTATCAAACAGGAATACGGTCCTTTACAAAAACTTTCCAATGTGGGTCTTGTGATTGATTGTGGTGCAAATGTCGGCTATTCCTCAGCCTATTTTTTATCCACATTCCCAGCGTGTTCTGTCATTGCAGTCGAACCCGACCACGGCAACTTTGCAATGTTGCGGCGCAATCTTTCAGTCAATCGTGAGCGAGTCACGTTGTACCGCGCAGCGATTTGGTCTCATCCGGCATCGCTTACTTTTTCTCAGGATGCTTTTCGCGATGATCAACAATGGGCCAGACAGGTTCGAACGTGTGGCCCGGATGAAAAGATGGATATCGAGGGTGTCAGCATTACAATGTTGCTTGATGCCTCTGGGTTCGATCGGATTTCATTGTTGAAAATTGACATTGAGGGGGCGGAGGTAGTACTGTTCCGCGATCATGTCGATTGGCTTGATAAGGTAGATGCTATTGCAATCGAACTTCATGACGACACGCATTTTGGAAATGCGTCGGATGTCTTTTTTACTGCAATCCGGGGTCGTGGATTTGAAATTGAAAGGAGTGGAGAACTCACGATATGTCATCGTATTGCTGCAACAAAAAACGAAGGCGTTGGCGGTTAATGCCGCAAATTCAGAGAGAAGGTTGTTAAAGCGTTTCCCCACGTACAGGCAGTGGTATGATGAATGATCGAGTCGGGGCCATTTCAGGAGATTGGCGAGGGCGCCAGGCTGTTTGAAGGCGGCCGAATGAGTCGATTGGTACGGACTCGCACAGGTATCCGCTCATGCATGTCGCAGA
>JASMGX010000087.1 GCA_030751095.1 Pirellulales bacterium
GCGTTTTTGATCACGGTCTGCTCTACGGTGATGGAGTCTTTGAAGGCTTGCGGAGCTACGGGGGGAAAATTTTTCGCCTGCAGGAGCATCTTGAGCGGTTGTGGGAATCGGCCGAGGCGATCTATCTAAAGATCCCGATGACGCTCGAGGCGATGGCGGCGGCGGTCAACGAATCGCTACAGGCCAACGAAATCGAAGATGGCTATGTGCGTCTGGTCGTCACGCGCGGCGTGGGTACACTCGGTCTCGATCCGGATCAGACGAGCGATCCGCAGGTAATCATCATTGCAGACCGGGTTGCGTTATATCCCGACGAGTTTTACACCGACGGATTAAAAATCGTCACCGTCAGTACGGTTCGGAACCATCCGGCGGCGCTCAGCCCGGGTATCAAATCGCTCAATTATCTGAACAATATTCTGGCCAAAATGGAGGGCAAGCAGGCCGGATGTATTGAAGCGCTGATGCTAAACCATAAGGGCGAGGTTGCCGAGTGTACTGGCGATAATATTTTTCTGGTCCGTCAGGGAGAACTGTTCACTCCGCCTCGAGAGGCTGGCATTCTCGACGGTATCACCCGTCAGGCGGTTTGTGAGTTGGCGAGTGAATCGGGGATTCCGGTCCACCAGATCCCGTTAACCTGCGACGATGTGTTTGCGGCGGATGAATGTTTTCTGACAGGCACTGCCGCCGAGGTGATCCCGGTGATCGAGGTCGATAGCCGCCCCATCGGGGATGGCAAGCCGGGACCGGTCACGCGGGATCTGATCGAACGGTTCTACGCACTCACGCGGCAGTAACCGGCCGCCAGTAACCGGCCGTCGATGAGAATGGGTCCCCTCGCATCATTCTTCAAGAGGTTTTTGTTCCTCAGGGCCCCCCGAGAGCCATTCGAGCGCTAAGACGAATGCGGCCGCAGCTAGGGCAAGCAGCAGGCAGAGCCCCACCTGGGCAGTGAATGTGTCGGGAATGAAAAGTTCGTCGGGTATCAGGCAATCGGGCAGCGATCGGGTCAGCCACTCGGGCAAACGTTCACTCAGCGGTTCGCCCTTTTGGGAAAAACGGTTGTCAAAGGGCCAGAGCTTACGGAGCGAGCCGACCATAAATCCGCAGAGCAGGGCCATGGTGGCGTCGTGGTATTGGGAGAGGAGCCAGCGAAGGATTTTGCTAAAACTCAAAAGGCCGACCACACAGCCAGCGGCAAAGGCAATGAGCGCCAGCAGCCCTTCACCCGAGAGGTCACCTTTGGGAAGGTCTTTGAGGATTCCGGTAATCTGCTTGTAGACCCCCAGGAGCAGCATGATAAACGCTCCGCTGATTCCGGGTAGGATCATCGCCGAGATTGCAAGCATACCGCAGAAGAACAGCGCAAGCGGGCTTGCCGGGTTATCGAGCTCTCTGCCCCCTGTGACGGCGTAGGCGACGAAGACTCCCAAAATAGCCAGGAGGATAGCGGCCCAACTCCAGCGTTGCACGAGGCGGGCGACGATCAGGCTCGAGGCGACAATCAGTCCAAAAAACAGCGAGAGCGTTTGTGGACGATAGTCCTCTAGCAGCAGGTGCATCAAGCTACCGAGGCTGACGATGCCCGCACCGATCCCGATCCCGAGTGCGATCAGAAAGCGCAAGTCGACATGTCTTGCCGCCCGGCGCCATTCCCGGTCGCGAAGATGCGCAAGAAGTTGGCTGTCGACGTGGCTGATGGCGGTGATCAGGCGGGTATAAATTCCCAGGATCAGTGCTACGGTTCCTCCCGAGACACCGGGAATGATATCCGCACCACCCATCAGCAGTCCGCGGATGCAATTTCCCCCATCCTTTTTCCAGCCGTTTTGTTTTTTTGTCATCGGATAGATCGTAGAGTAAGTGAGGAATTCTGTTCCACAGCAATCCGCGCCAAGCGAGAGTTGCCATCAAAAAGCACGATGGAAAAATTTTGCACCCGATATCACCGCGGCTAAATAGATAAACTGCATAGGGATAGGAAAAAACTTGACTGGTTCTCCTGAATTAGTACAATTCGGGTCAGCTATTGGGCTTGAACCTCTTTTCTTTTCATGTATTCATTTCCCGGAATTCATCTCCGGAAACTTATTCCAATAATCGCGTTTGACTAGACTCCTGGCAATGAAGCAGGGATTCGATTCGATGTTGATTACCTCGGGTGGCACGGGTGGAGTGATCCACGCGCCCGCCAAACTCAATCTCTATTTTGAACTTCTCGCACGATGCCGCGATGGCTATCACGACGTTGAAACGTTGATGGTACCCGTTTCGCTCTATGATACGCTTTCTTTCCAAACAATCCCGCCCCCGTCTTCGGGGGATGTAGCGCCCATCCATTTCAGTTTTCGCTGGTGTGACCGAGTGGGCACCGAGTCGCGATCGGCTGTTCCCGATGGCGAGGCCAATCTGGTCGTGCGCGCGCTGCTGCTGCTGCGGCAAAAAAGTGGTGTAAAAGATGGGGCTCATGTCGAGTTGCTCAAGCGGATTCCTACCCAGGCTGGATTGGGTGGCGGTTCGAGTGATGCTGCTGCAGCTCTTTTGGTGGCCAACCGACTCTGGGGCATTGACTGGTCACCAGATCGCTTGGCGGAGTTGGCCGGTGCGTTGGGGTGCGACATTCCCTTCTTCATCGGGCAGACGCCGGCAGTTGCCCGCGGGCGGGGCGAGCAGCTCGCGCCGATGCGGCAGATGGGCGATCTTCATGCGGTGATTGTGCGTCCCCCGGAGGGGCTCTCGACAGCGGCTGTCTACGGCGCCAGTTGTGTGCCGGAGAATCCGCGAACGATCAAATCGTTTCTGAACGCATTGCCGTCAGGATCACTCGGACTGATCAAAGGGGCACTTCATAATCGGCTTGAGGAGGCAGCGACCCGCATCTCTCCCTGGATTGGCCGACTTCGCAAAGAATTTCAATCTGTGCATTGTCTGGCGCATCAGATGACAGGGAGCGGGAGCGGTTATTTTGGAATCTGTCGCCATGCGCGGCAGGCAAATCAGATGGCGGCCCGACTGCGAAGCCGCAATCTAGGACAAGTGTTTACGGTACGGCGGGCCTATTGAACAAAAACGTTTTTCCACAGGGGGTGGTTTGTGGAAGTTACTGAAGTTCGCATAAAACTGATCGAAGGTGGTAGTGATCGGCTCAAAGCATTTTGCTCGATCACTTTCGATCATTGCTTTGTGATTCGCGATTTAAAAATCATCGAAGGCACAAATGGCGCTTTTGTTGCCATGCCGAGTCGCAAATTAACCATGCACTGCATCGAATGTGGCTACAAAAATCATCTACGGTCCGGTTTTTGTAATCAGTGCGGGCAGAGCATGCAAACAAATCATAGCCCTAAAGATGAGGGTGGCCGAAACAAGCTCTATGCGGACATCGCGCATCCGATTAATACTGAATGCCGGGAGATGATCCAGCGCCGGGTGGTTGAAGAATATAGCCTGGAAGTCGAACGGGCCAAAAAGCCGGGATACGTCTCTCGCTACGATCATATCGACTTCGACCCGCCGGAGCCGCATTTTAAGGACCGCTCATCCTCTGCCGGGTCACCATCGCAATCGTCCAAGGCCGAGACTGGTAAGGATGGTTTTGGGGCGGGCATCGGTTAGCCGAAATAGGCAACCGCATTTTTGAACATCGCCAGACCGTCTCCCACGTCGGCCGCTTCACCCCGCGTCCAGCGCGGATGCTGGGTGCGATCGATAAAACGTTCCGGGTGGGGCATCAGTCCAAGTACCCTGCCGGTTGCATCGCAGATGCCCGCAACCGCCCGGTGCGAGCCGTTGGGGTTGTGCGGATAGCCGACATCCCGGTCCTCCGGCGATGCCGGATCGGTGTAACGCAAGACGAGTTGACCAGCCTCTCCCAATTGGTCCAGCACCTCTGGAGTGCTGGTGACGAACTTGCCTTCGGCGTGGGCGACCGGCAGGTACATCGAATCGATGCCACGCAGCAGCGGCGATTTGTCGCCACTGGCCGCCAGATGCACCCAGCGGTCCTCAAAGAGACCGGTGTCATTCCAGGTCAGTGTCGCCTGGGGTCCGAGTGGGGCCGCTTCCGGACTCCCACCATCGAGCAGCATGCCCGCTTTGATCAGGATCTGAAACCCGTTGCAAATGCCCAGGATCAGTTTTCCATCGGACCGAAATTGCTGCAGCGCGTCGGCCAGGTGGTGGTGGATCTGATTGGCCAGGATGCGCCCGGCGGCCACATCGTCTCCGTAGCTAAACCCTCCGGGCAGGCAGAGGATCTGCGACTCGGCAAAAAGTTGCGCATCTTCGAGTACGCGATTGATATGCACCACCTGCGGTGCGGCGCCTGCCGTCTCGAAGGCAAAAGCCGTCTCCACATCGCAGTTGGTTCCGGGCGCTCTCAGGATTAGTACGCGTGGCTTCGACATAAAACTCGGCTTCAATTCCTTTTGAAAAGATATATTACCAGGCGAGTGGTTTTTGCCAGGCGGCCTTGAGACGCTCGGTTTCCACATCGATCAACGGATTGTTTTCGCTTGTCAAGATTTGCAGGCGATTCGTCGCCGTCACTTCGCCGATGTTGGCCAGCAGCGGTCCGTTTTCGGCAATAGTTTCGAAGAGGGCCTCGAAGTCGGCCGCGCGATCGGGTGCCACTTCACAGAGGAAGCGGCTATTCGATTCGCTAAACAGGAGCGAGACCGGGTGTGAGACCAAGTCGTCGTGCGGCACCCGCGCAAGGTGCAACGTCGCTCCGAGGGAGCCGGCAAATGCCATTTCGGCGGACGCCACTGCCAAACCGCCCTCGCTCAGATCGTGACAGGCCTGTACCAGATTGGCTTTGATCGCATCGTGTATCGCCAGGAAAGTCGCTTTGGCCGTGGCGACATGTACCTGCGGCACCCGGCCGCCCGTACGTCCCTGGGTAACGGCGTAGTGCGATCCGCCCAATTCATCACGGGTGATGCCGACTAAGTACAGCACGTTGCCCGCTTTTTTCAGATCCATCGTGACGCACTGATCGACCGACTCCACCTGTCCCATCGCACTGATCAACAGTGTCGCGGGGATGGCAATGGTCTGTTTTTCACCATCGGCAGTGACGTAACTGAATTCGTTGTTCAGGCTGTCTTTGCCACTGATGAAGGGAGTTTCCAATTCTACGGCGAGGTCGTAACAGGCGAGTGCAGCGAGCACCAGCGAACCGAGGGTCTCGGGGTTTTCGCAATCGCCCCAACAGAAATTGTCCAGAATCGCAATCTGCCGCGGGTCCGCGCCGACGGCGACACAATTTCGCATCGCTTCGTCGATACTGCTGGCCGCCATGTGATAGGTATTGAGGTCGCCATAATACGGGTTCATGCCACAGGAGACGGCAATACCCCGTCGCGAGGTGAGTTTTGGCCGTACCACGGCAGCATCTCCCGGCCCGTCGTTGGCCGCACCGACCAGCGGTTTGATCACGCTGCCCGCCTGTACTTCATGATCGTACTGGCGGATAACCCACTCTTTACTGGCGACATTGAGCGAACCGAGAATCGCGAGCAATTCTTCGTGATACGCATCGGCCGGAGCGGGCAGGTCCAGGGTCTCTGCCGGCTGCGGTGCGTAGCGGGCCTGCCGGATGACAGGCGGACGGCCATCGTGCAGAAACTCCATCGGTAACCGGCCAACCTGCTCGTTGTGGTATTTGAGCGTGAGTTCTCCGCTGGGGACGAAACGGCCAATGATCGTTGCCTCGACATCTTCCGAAGCGCAGAGTGCCGAGAGCGCTTCCCACTGCTCGGGCGATACCGAGAGGACCATCCGTTCCTGGGCTTCGGAGATCCAGATCTCGGTGTAGGAGAGGCCCTCGTATTTGACCGGAGCCCGTTCGAGCCATACCTCCGCCCCGATTTTTTCGCCCATCTCTCCGACCGCGCTGGAAAACCCACCCGCGCCGCAATCGGTGATCGCGTTGTACAGTCCCCTATCCCGCGCGACGAGGATCACATCGAGCACCATTTTTTCAGTGATCGCATTGCCGATTTGGACCGCCCCGCCGGAGAGCGATTCGCTCTGCTCGGTCAGTTCGGCCGAACTGAAAGTCGCGCCATGAATCCCATCGCGGCCGGTCCTGCCTCCGACCGCCACAATATAATCGTCCGCCTGTGCGGCACCAAACGACTTATCCCGCGGCAGAATACCGACCGTGCCACAGTAGACCAGCGGGTTGCCGAGATACCTCGGGTCGAAGTAGATCGCTCCGTTGACAGTCGGGATACCCATCCGGTTGCCATAATCCCGCACTCCCGAAACGACCCCCTTCATCACCCGTCGCGGGTGCAGCACGCCCGCCGGCAGCGTGTCGGCCGGTGTATCCGGAGGTGCAAAACAAAACACATCGGTATTGCAGACCGGTCGGGCGCCGAGTCCGGTCCCGAGCGGATCGCGAATCACCCCGCCGATTCCGGTGTTGGCCCCGCCATACGGTTCCAGAGCGGACGGGTGATTGTGGGTCTCCACCTTGAAGACGATGTTGTCCTGCTCATCGAACCGCACGATGCCGGCATTATCCTCGAACACACTCACGCACCAATCGGCCGCCCCCAGTTTTTTTCGGATGGCGAGTGTGGCGGCGAAGATCGTTTCTTTGAGCATGTTTTCGAACTGCCGTGTTCCTACCGTACCATCTGGTTCGACCGGCCCCTCGTAGGCGATCCGTCCGGCAAGTGTTTTGTGGCTACAGTGTTCGCTCCAGGTTTGCGCCAACGTTTCCAGTTCGATATCGGTCGGATCGCGACCGAGTTCGCGAAAGTAATTCTGGATGGTCTGCATCTCCGCGAGCTGCAGGTAGAGCTGGCCGCTGCGGCTAAGATCTGCAAGCTGCATGTCGTCTAAATTGCGGATTGCAACGTGCTGCAGTTCGAAGGTGTAGGCATCGCCTACTTGCAGACGATCGAAATCCAATGGTCCTGCAATCACCTGTTCGATGGCGTCATTCGCCAGAAGCTTTTTGCTGACGAGGTCGAGTTGTTCGGCGGACAGTTCGGGCAGCCAATATTTTTTGAGCGTACGGACCGCCTCCACTTCGATGTCGAAATCGGCGATTGCTCTCAGGGCACTCTCGGCAACCGGGTCCATCACGCCCGGCTTGGGCAGCACGTGGACCGCTTGCATGTTATTCTGCGGGGGCGCATGGAGTTCCGCAGCACCCACTTCGGCAACCACGGTGGTTTCCACTACCCGGTCGGCCAGCAACTGTTCGGCAATGGTTTGGATCTGGCTGCGGTCGAGTTTGCCTTCAATCAGGTAGCCGCGGCCCGCTTTGAGCTGCAGGCTCTCAAGGCCTAAATCGTGTGCCTCAGCAGCCAACGCCTCGGCTGCCAGGTCTGGCTGGCCACTGGCGGGATAGATATCAACTTCCCAGAGCATGGTGAATCCGTTCGGAAAGGAAAAAAACTCTCAGCTGCCGCGGGGGGCACGTTGCGGACATTCAGGTATCGGAAGACCTGGCGGAATTCCGTTTCTCTTGGGCATCCTGCAAAATCTTGCACAGGGCTGCCCGGTCTCCAGCTTCCAGTGCCCGGCACATGGAAGCCACCAATTTCCCAAACCGGCTAGCGGACTTCAAGATGTGGCTGCGATTGTCTATCAGAATATTAGCCCACATTTCTGCATCGCCTGCGGCGATGCGGGTGGTATCCAGCCAGCCGGATGCGGCCTGTGCCAATTCACGGTCTGGGGTACTGGCGGTCAGGGCAGCGGCAACGAGATGTGGCAGGTGGCTCACAGCAGCGATGCAGCGGTCGTGTTCTGCCGGACGCATCGTGACCGTTCGGGCTCCCAGGGAGGTCCAAAACCGTTTGAGTCGCCTCAGGGTCGCCGGATCGGTTTTTTTGGTCGGTGTGAGGATCACGCTCTGGCTTTCGAGCAGATTCTTGTCGGCGTTTCCCGGCCCCTTCCGTTCGCTGCCGGCCAGCGGATGACTTCCCACAAATCGAGCGGCGGCCGCTTTGTTCCGTTCTATCTCCGCCACAATCCGGGCCTTGGTACTGCCCACATCGGTAATCAGGCAATGTGGACCGGTCGCGTCGGCGACCTTGCCCACCAATTCGACGATCGTCTCCACGGGCGTGCAGATGATGACCAGATCGGCTTCGGCAACGCCCCGCGCAAGATCGCGGGTTCCCCGCATGATTGCGCTTCGCCGTTTGGCGGCACGCAGATTTTTCGCCTCGCGATCGATCCCCACCACCTCTTCGGCCAGCGACCGCGCACAGATCGCCTCCCCGATCGAGCCACCGATCAGGCCGACGCCCAGGAGGGCGATGTTTTTGAAAACGGGTTTGGCGGTCATGGAATCGGTCAAAGGAAAGAACCATTCGAGCCCGCCATGCTACCATATCGGCTCACCTTTGTCGGTGACACCGCTCCGATCGGCCGGAGGGGCCGCCCTACTGAGTGTTTTCCCGTAGCCGTTCGCATTAGAATGATCCCCGACAACCGCGCCGCGTTTTGGGAACGAAAGTCTACTCACCGATGTCGCAGATCTCAAAAAAGCAACTGAGCATCCTTGCCCGCCGCGTTAGCGTGGCGCTGGAGTCGGGGATCGACGAGCGAAAAATCTGGCAACGGGAAGCCGAGGCTGCTCGGGGTCCATCTGCCGTCGTATTTGGCGCGATTGCTGCGGCACTTGCCAGGGGCGATTCGATCGGCGATGCAATACGACAGAGCGAAGGTTTCTTTCCCCCACTCGCCGTTGCGCTTGTGGCCCTGGGCGAAGAGACCGGAAAATTGCCGACCGTCTTTAGGCGATTGGCCGACCACTACGAGCACAGCATACGTTTGCGCCGCGTCTTTTTGGCCGGGCTCATCTGGCCGGCGATCCAGTTCACTGCGGCGATTGTCATTGTCGGTTTCTTGATTTGGATTTTGGGGGCGATTGCGGAGAGTCGGGGCCCGGCCCCGTACGATATCCTGGGTCTCGGGCTGCGTGGCAATACGGGGCTTTTGATATACGTGGCGTTCTGGTCGGTTCTGTTTGCCGCAGCGATAGGACTTTTTTTTCTGATTCGTTCCCGCGTGCTCTGGATCCAGCCGGCCGAGGTGGCCTCGATTGCGATTCCCGGTGTGGGTCGGTGCATAAAAACGCTCTGTCTCTCGCGGCTCTCCTGGTCGCTGGGGCTCTCGCTCGAGGCTGGCATGGACGCCCGCCATGCGGTCCCCTTTGCCTTGCGGGCGTCTGGCAACCATTATTTTGCCAGGCACGAACCGCAGGTGAGCGCATCTTTGGGGGCGGGCGAGGAGGTGTACGTTGCCCTGGTGAGGAGTGGGGCATTTCCGGCTGATTTTTTAGATGCTTTACAGGTGGGCGAGCAGAGTGGTCGGCTCGACGAGACGATGTTGCATTTGGCGGACGACTATCAGGACCGGGCCCGTGTTGCCCTGGTAACGCTCACTACGATTGCCGGTTTTGTGATTTGGGGGTTGGTTGCTTTGATGATTATTGCGATCCTAGTAAACATGGTCTCCGGCTACGCGAATTTCATTGAGGATCTCGCCAATCCTCATCGTTAATCGGGCCTGGGGCGGGCGGGGTAAACATCCCGGTTGTTGTGCGCTGTTCGGCGACCACACCAACGAAAAAGCGATGGAGCGGCTCAAAGCGTTCAGCGAAACCACCGATGGATTCGAGTTAGCGGAACTCGATTTCAGGACTCGAGGTCCTGGCGACCTATTTGGAACCCGGCAACATGGGATGCCGCCCTCGCGGATCTCATGCGCGATGCTGATGTGGCGCAACTGGCAAAGCGTGATGCGTCCGACATGCTGGCAGTCGATCCGGGTTTATCCGGGGAGGCCCACCAAAAAATCCGGGAGCGCGTTCTCCTGCGTTACGGGAAGGTGCTCCAGCTAGGTGACGTCGGGTAGAGATCGGCAACGAATCGACGCAAGGTCGCACCATACTGATCTTTGGACACACTTGAAAGCGTGGTATCGCTACTCTAGGCTAGGCCCGGAGATCAAATCCGGAATTTGCCGCATGAAAAAAATCAAGATACTCATGGTGATACCCTCCCTTGAGGGTGGAGGGGCGGAACGGGTGATGCTCCACATCACCAATCACCTCGACCGTGAGCGTTTTGACGTTTACCTCTATGTGGAGCGGTTCGAGGGCAGATATGTAGCTGATTTACGACCTGATGTGCAGGTGATTTGCGCAGAAAACCGGCGAGGGTTTGCCCGCTTGCTGTTTCTTCGGCGGGAGATCAAACGACTGAAGCCCAGTGTGGTTTTTATCATGATGCTCTCCATCGCAGCGATCGCCGTTCGTATGGCGCGGGTGGGATCGATCCCGGTGATCCGGGAAACAGAGAGTCTACCCATGGCTCAGGTACAGCAAGGTTGGATCCCCCGGATGCTCAATCGCTTAGGGATGCGGCTAGCCAAACGACTGGTGGCCCCGGCAGAGGGCGCAAAAGAATATCTGGAAAAGCGATACGGCATGCCGGTGGAAAAAATAACGGTCATTCATAACCCGGTAAATATCAGCGATATCCAAAAAGCAGCAGCCGAACCGGTCGCACTAGCAGAGAATGTGATTCATCTCGTCGCAGTTGGGAGACTCAAGTATCAGAAGGGTTTTGATTTACTGCTTGATGCACTGGCGGAAGTAAAGTGCTTTGCCTGGACGTTGAGAATTTTAGGCAACGGTCCGCTGGAAGCAGAACTAAAACAACAAGCAAAGGACAGGGACATTAGCGAACAGGTCGAGTTCATGGGCTTTCAGCAAAATCCTTATGCGCTGCTCGGAAAATCAGACCTGTTCATTCTCTCATCACGATGGGAAGGGTTGCCGAATGTTGTTCTGGAGGCGATGGCTGCTGGAGTCGCTGTGTTGGCAACGCGTTGTCCGACAGGACCCGAAGAAATCATTACGCCGGGCGAGAATGGTGCGCTGTGTGCGATCAGCGTCGAGGGCCTCCGTGATCAGATCGAAGCGCTTGGAGCCTCGGCAAAATTACGTGATACGTTGGTCGAGGGCGGTCGCCGGCGGATACGAGACTTCGATCTACCGCAGATTGTGCAACAGTACGAGCACTTTTTTCTCGGTCTTGCCGAAGGCGAAGCTGAGAGGCACTAGAGGCTTCTCGTTGCCCATTGTCGCTATCATACAGCCGAGAGTTTGATAGAGGGAACTTCCGGTGCGGATGAGGGCGCTTCCGACGGATCGATGAACATCCGGTGCCAAAGTTCGAGGCAAAGCAGCGACCAGAGCGAGCGACTGTGGTCCCACGCACCCGATTCATGCTCGGACAGCAACCGATGGATTGCCTCCGGCTTGAAGTAACCCCGATCGAGGCAAACCGGATCGGTCAGGTGCGTATAGAGAAAATCCCTCAGTTCGTTGCGAAACCAGTGATCTAGAGGAATGCTGAATCCCATTTTACGGCGTGCGGCAATCGATGGCGGAATCATCTGCCGATACATTTCTTTGAGAATATATTTCGAGGTCGTTCCGGACACTTTTTGTGTATAGGGCAGTGCCGTTGCCAATTCGACCACATGATGATCGAGAAAGGGGCTGCGGCATTCCAACGCGTTCGCCATGCTGGCTATGTCGACTTTGACCAGCAAGTCATCCGGCAAATAGGTCTGTAAATCGGTGAGCATGGCTCTTGAACCGGCGCTTCGCTCCTGGCAGTTGTGCATTGCATCCACAAAAACATGTTCTGCGTCGTCGTTTCCTAGACGTGCCGCGAACTCAGGCGTAAAAAGCGCTTCACGGGTGGCTGCCGTACATTGGGTGACCCAACGGACGAATCGTTCTGGCGGCTCCTTGCGCAGAAGCCGCATGCGATCCCGCAGCTTCCGTAAAAAGGCATCCTGTTTGTTGGGAGCCGGCATAAAATCCCACAATCCATTGCCGATGAGTCGGCGGACAACCGGTGGGAAGTTATCGATCCGTCCCACCTTATGTACGGTCTGATACCGCGTGTAACCGCCGAATAGCTCATCCCCGCCGTCACCGGTAAGCGCTACTTTCACGTGTCGTCGCGTCACCTCCGACACGTAATAAGTGGGAAGCATCGAGCTATCTCCGAAGGGCTCATCATAGTGCCAAGTGAGTGTGGGCAGGACGGCGAGTGAATCGGGATTGACGACGAATGTGTGGTGATCGGTTTTGAGATGTTCAGCAATTAATTTTGCATCGGCCGTTTCATCAAACTCGGAGATAGGAAATCCGATGGTGTAGGTCTTGGTTGCCTGCGCCGCATGCCGCTGCATCAGACCGACAATTACGGTTGAATCGATTCCTCCCGAAAGAAACGCGCCGAGCGGCACATCGCTCCTGAGTCGCAACCGGACCGCATCGTCAAGTTGGGCATTGAGTTCCTCGCCGACATCTTCGAGTGGCCGAGCTATTTTTCGATTCAGATCAAGGTTCCAATAGCGCTCGATTTCCAAGGCACCATTTTCGTAGACTGCGTAGTGAGCCGGTGGCAATTTCTCAATGCCCGCAAACATGGTCCGGGGCTGAGGGACATACAGATATGTTAAATACTCACTCAGCGCGTGGGGATTCACCTCGCGGGGGACACCCGGCACCTGAAGGATCGATTTGATTTCACTGGCAAACAGCAGACGGTTGTTTTCTCTGCGATAGATGAGCGGTTTCTGGCCCAACCGGTCACGGGCCAGAATCAAACGTCCGCGCGGTCGATCCCAAAGTGCAAAGGCAAACATGCCCCTCAGCTCGGCCAGAAAGTCCATGCCCCGCTCTTCATAGAGATGGACGATGGTCTCGGTATCGGAGTCGGTGCGAAATTGATGCCCCTGTTTTTGAAGTTCGCTACGCAGTTCCCGGTAGTTGTAAATTTCGCCGTTGAAGGTGATCCAAATCGTCTCATCTTCGTTGCACATCGGCTGCTTGCCGCCTACCAGATCGATGATGCTCAAACGGCGATGGGCGAGGGCCACACCACCGGAGGGGTTTTGCTCATAGTGAAAACCTTCTCCGTCCGGTCCGCGATGTTCGATAACCTTGGCCATCTGCCGTAAAACGTCTTGGGACAATGGAGCTCCATCCTGGAGCCAGATGGCGCCGGCAATACCACACATGTTTCACGAGCCCTTGGCGGAAAAAATGAACGAGCAGAAAGGTGTTGCTTCTATTCTGACATGCCATTCGGCTCGCGTGAAGAACAGACCGGTTTTTTTCAAACTGATTCCAGCGATGCCCCGCCACTTCGCTAGTTTTTTACCGATCGAATTGCTACAACCTGCCCACGTCCTTTAGCCCTTTCCCGCCCTTTTACCCTCCTCCCTATTGGATCACGCAATGACTGAACCGGCACGACGCATTTTCTGCCTATTTTTTGTTTTCTGGGATTGATTGTCGCCATTGCATCCCCTTCGCAGGTTGTCGCCGACGAGTCGGTCCAGGCCTCCCTGCAAACGGAAGGCGGATTCCGGTCACTTTTCAACGGGAAGAATCTTGATGGTTGGTACACGTTTTTGCAAAAGCACGGCCGCGATAGTGACCCCGATAAAATCATTACGATTGAAAATGGCCTGATCCATCTCTACAAGCAAGGATAAAAAGGTGTCAGGAACCTTATCTTGCCCGTTGGACCGTTATTTAGGTAGCAAACGCCCACGCAGTTCATTGATTGGGAAGGCCGCCAACAAGTCGTGGCCGCAACGCCCGGCGTTGCCGGGTCACCTTCGATGTTTTTGCACAATTGACCGATTCCCATACAATGAGTGTGTGATTTAACTTTTAATCCGGGTGTGGGCGGTGACCGCCACACCCATCAACAGAATCATTGAATTTTGCATGCATCTGGAAATCTTAAATTTCGTCCTCCTTCTTGGAATACTCGGAGTTCCCCAGCAACAGCCGGGAGAAATGCAGATTGTGTTGCCGGAGGACGCGTCAACGGCTAAGGATGAGCGCAGAAACCATTTCAAACTCTATGCGAGACAACTTGATCTTTACGATAAATATACAAAGGACAAACCTGCCATCCGCCCGTTAGCGCGCAAATTCCTCCAGCATGCCATTGCAAATGAGAGTGGTATCTACTTCATCGAAGAACCACTTGTGATCGAATACAAACATCTGACAAAAATGGGCCAGGCCGCGTTCGATGCCGGTAGCCGGGATCCGCTATTCCGCGCCTATTATGCACATACGCTGATGCACAAGCGTTTGTATTCTACAGCCGAGTCGGATGCGCTAAGTGCGGTGAACAGAATCCTGAGAGAAGGCTATCATCCGGTGGCAGAAGCCATCGCGCGCTATACGCTGCAGTTGGTGGTCTATCGCATGGGAAGAGTTAGCAGCGTCAACAAACACCAACCCGGGTTGCTGAGGCTTGTTCCCAAATACTTTGAGTGGGCGACGGAGGAGCCCGACATGCAGCGGCCCGCCTGGAGCGATTTTATCCGTTTCACCAAGCATGCGCGCTTCCAGCACAAAGTATCCAAAAAGATGGTCAAGGCGTATGAAGAGATGCCCGGTAAAGATCCCTGGCTGATGGCGATGCTCAAAGGCTGGTACCACCTTCAGTTGGAACGGAATGGCATCAAGGATGTGGAAGAACCGCAAGGAGCGCAGGATGATGAATCGCAACTAAAACTTGCTCGGGAATATCTCCGCAAGGCCTGGGCGTTGCATCCTGACTACCCGGAAGCTCCTGAAATGATGATGCACGTGGCGAGTCTCGGTGGCGACGAAGACTCGTTCGAAATCTGGTTCCAGCGCGCGGTCGAGGGGCAAATCGACTACTGGCCAGCCTACGAGAGCATGCTTAAATACCTGAGACCGGAAAATGGGGGTAGCTACGAGAAGATGGTCGCTTTTGGCGAAGCGTGCGCCCGTACCGATCGATTCGACACCCTGGTCCCGTTCTACTTCACAATTGCAACAGAACAGATCCAGCGTGGAGACGCCAATTTCGAATTTCTTTCCGAGAACGTCCCGGATTTCTATGACAAATG
>JASMGX010000088.1:0-9012 GCA_030751095.1 Pirellulales bacterium
GCCAAGTCTGTCACTCTCGGCATCATCCATGCGTTCCAGAATGTCATGGATTTCGGCCAGATGATCGCGATCGGCTTCCTCTTCGTCCACATCGTTGCTTTCCATTGCCGCATACACTTCCATGCGGACGACATAGCGGAGTGCGTGTTGTGGATCGATAAGACGTTTGCAGCAGTCGCAGGAATGATGGATCATGAATTCGGTTCTTTCTGCAGAATAATATTGGCAGGGGTTCCTCTCCGGCCACTAAAAAGCTTAATGATCTCTTCATCCTAATGGCCCCTGCTATCCGCTGGCAACCCAAATCGGCAGTATTTACAAAGGTTTTCTTGCTATCGATTTCACGACGTGCCAACGTGGTGGTTTGGCAACCGGGTACGATTTTGTGGTTCGCACGATTCATCACTCCGTTGGACTATCTTGTGGCAGGGTCTCTAGATAAGATAGATAATACCTGTTTTGTAGGAGACCGATGGATGGCGACGGTAGTAACGTCTAACTGGGCCAGCCAGAGTGTGCTGGTATTGAACCGGTTGTATATGGCGGTACACATTGTGAACGTCCGCCGAGCGATCTGCTTGCTCTTTCGTGACCTGGCAGAGGTAATCCATGTCGAGTCCGGACGTTATGCCAATTATGACTTCAGCTCCTGGCAGGAAATCAGCCAATTAAAGATCGCGATTGAGGAGCAAGATCCGGAAGACGATTGGCTGCATTCGATCAATTTTGCGATCCAGGTACCCCGCATTATACGACTTCTCTCCTACGACAAAGTGCCGCGATTGGGACTCCGTTTCAACCGCCGTAATGTCTTTGCCAGGGATAGCAATCGTTGCCAGTATTGCGGGAAACGCTTTCCCACCAGCGAATTGAGTCTGGATCACGTGAGGCCCCGTAGCCGTGGTGGAACCATGTGCTGGGAAAATATCGTCTGTTGCTGCGTTGCCTGCAATGCCCGTAAGGGAGGCCGAACCCCGGATGAGGCCAGGATGCACCTCGTGCAGCGACCCGCGAGGCCCAAGCAAAGTCCTCTGCTGCAAGGAAAGCTGCGGAATCCCCGTTACGAGAGTTGGAAAAGCTTTTTGAGCGAAGCCTACTGGAACGTGGATCTGAAGTGAATTGAGACGCCGATCCGCAGAGGCGATTGACCAGAGGATATTTCCCAGAGAGCATCCTGTGGCAAAGAAACGAACCTGTGGCAAAGAAACAGCCAGAGATAAAAAGCAGGCAAAAGGCCCGCTTGCCGGTCAGTCGTCGCTCTTGAGCGGCTCCTTTTTCTCGGTGAGTACCGGGAGTTGGGGGGCCATCTCTGCGTTCAGTTGTGTGAATTCTTTCCACTCGTCGGGCAGATTATCCTCGTGAAAAATTGCCTCCACGGGACACTCAGGTACACACGCCTCGCAGTCGATACACTCGTCCGGATGGATGTAAAGCATCTTTTCGCCCTCGTAGAAACACTCAACGGGGCAAACGATAACGCAATCGGTGTACTTACAGGCGAAACAGGGCTCGGCAACGACGTGAGTCATGGAATTGAATCTCCTGGCCAGGGTGGGCTATGGCAAGCCTCTAAAACGGGTTGCCCTACTCGGGGAAGGAATATTTCCAGTTATCGGCAAATTAATACGGAGTCTTATGCCATTTTTTCTGGAAAGTCAAGCGGTAGCGGCCGATTGGCACCGGCGAGAGCCTATTTTGGCTTGCTTCGTCAGCGAGCCACACTTAAAATCAAATCGCGTATTTGAAAGGATATTTTTTTGCAACCCGCCGTTGCCTTCCGGATGTGCTCCGAAGGGCTCCTCCCGGGAGTGGCGGGTCGACTGGCGGGTCGGCTTGTTGGCGTTCCAGATGCTCCTCTTAAGGTGGATATCCATTGGCTCTCTCCGAAGTCGATCGTGACTTGCTCGAGCGTTGTCTGGCCCAGGAGCCAAAGTCCTGGCATGCCTTTGTGGATCGGTTTATGGGCCTGGTAGTGCATGTCGTCAATCATGTGGCCCGCAGTCGATCTTTACGGATTTCGGCCGAGGATCGTGATGATTTGGCGGCTGAGGTTTTTTGTGCCATCATCGATAATGATTTTGCAGTGCTGCGGCATTTTCAAAAGAAGAGCAGTTTGGCCACCTACCTGACAGTCATTGCCCGCAGAGTGATTGTTCGGTCGATCTTCAGACGCAATTCAATACTCGGCGCCAAATATTCGGTCCCCGAGAGCGGACAACTGGCCACTACAGCAGATGAATCCCCCGATATCGGAGCCGCGCTGAGTGACCGAGAAGAGGTGGAGCGACTGCTGGGCGAATTGGAGGGTGCTGAGGCCGATGTGGTCCGCCTCCATTATCGGGATGGCAAAAGCTATTCTGAGATCAGTATGGCCACCGGGATGTCAGAAAACAGTATCGGTCCCCTGCTCAGTCGGGCCAGGGAAAAAATGCGGCGGGCAGGTACAAATCTCGACTGAGTCGCCTCGACTGAGCTGCCCCGACTGAGCTGCCCCGACTGAGCTGCCCCGACTGAGCTGCCCCGATTGAGTCGCCTCGACGGAGTTGTCCCGTCTGCGTTGATTATGGCGTGTTGACTTTGGCGCGCTGATTATGGCGCGCTGATTATGGCGCGCTGGTTTTGGTGGCGCCCTCTACCGTCCGCCCGTTCGGGCATTGCTCAAGTCTGTTTTTGTTGGTGTCCGCCAGCCTGCCGTATTCGGAGTTGCCGTCTCCGGGATCACGGTGTTGGGAATCTGCAAATCGGGCAAAGTAGCACCAGAAGCTGGTGGCGCGCTTGTTGGCCTGGAGAACTCCGCAGCGTGAAAATTTGTCGGCAACACTGCTCGAGGTGCCCGGTGCGGTGGAGCAAGAGGCTGTGTGACATCGACGTTGGGAAAACCGAGGTATTGAGGTTGGACCCACATGTCACTTTGTGGATCGAGTGGTCCGATTTGCACGTCGTTCAGTTCGAGCGTGAGCTGTATCCCATTTGCCGGCCAGTGAATCTCGGTATGCCTCGGAAGCACAGCACCGGTCTTTGGATCACGAACGTGCTTGCTGTTTTTGGCGCTGGCGATCAGTTGCCTCTGGGAATTGAGTAATTTTTGTTCGCGGATCCAGCCACTGCCAGCGTCGATCACCAATACACGAGTCAGTAGCCCACCCGGCGATGCAATTTGCGTATGGACTTCCAGCAGACCGTCATTGCGTCGAAATGGACCTTCGTGTCTTTCCCCAGGTGCCAGCGAGACGATTCCGATCGCTTCGACGAGCCATTCCGGTCGTACGGGGAGTATCTGTCCGACGCTGCTCGCGGGGAATGAGTCGTAGCGACCATAGTAGAGTGCGGGAGGATCGGACCTTTTAATCCAAACCCAAAAGACCTCGTCGTTGCTGCCGAGGTCCATCTCCTCTCCCGTCACGCCGGTGCCTGCACGCATCCGGACATGGCGCTCAGATCCCACAGCAAGGCTGGTTCTTAGCGAGGGGAAACCGGTTCCCCGGATTCGCGAATTTGTCGAGTACACGCCTGTGATTTGCCTGCGATTTGCATTGACGACCTCCACCACCTCCTCAAGGGTTGGTTCCGGTCCGAACACCACCGGCGGTGGCGTTGGAAACGGCTTCCACAACCGCTGTGGACATGCCGCACCGCTAGCGACCAGCAGCGTAAGCAGCACCAGCAGATTAAAGGTCGAAAGCTTCCTCAAGGAATGATCCTTATTGCAATTGGCATCTACAGGTAGAGAAAAAGTCTATTTAAGCCACATCTGCGAAGAGTAATTGGGCAAGTTCGTTTTGTATTTCTTCGGTACGCCGCTCATGGGGTGCGGCCACTGGTACCCGATAGGACTTCTCGTGTCGCGGGCAATAGACGATTAGTTGTTCGGTGTTTTCCTCATCTATTTCTGTGTCTTCAAGCCGCATAATCCGCCGACGGATCAGAAGCAGCGTTAGAACATAGTGGAGATCTTTTTTCTGTGATTGCTCGGCAAGTTCAAGAAACAATTCGAGCATGATGTCATTCGGTGCCCAGTTCACCTTGTTCGCATTGCGGGAGGGCATCCGTGATTTCCACCAGCCCAAAATCCCTTCAGGAGGCCCCTCCCACGCCTCGGCTGAAAAGTCGTGACGAACCACCTCCGATCCTTCGGCCACGAGCAGGGAATAAAACATTTCATCGGGCTGAAATTCCTGCCCGGTTTTGGAGCAGCGACGAGTACAACGCTGGACATGAAAATCCATGACACGTTTTCCGCAGGGGGTGTCCTTTTAGTGCCTCCGGCATGGCGGCGGGGGATAGTACGCGAATTAGGCCTTAAAATAAAGGCACAAATGCGAGGAGTCTCGGGTTTAGGCAGGAGGCTCAACTCCTGCCATGCAGCCTCTGCTGGCGCTGGCCGGATGTGGCCATTGTCCGACGTGGCCGATGCCCGGTAAACTACCAGAAAGAACGACCAAAAAGGATTTCTCATGGCAGCAGATGAACCGCGCCAGATACGTATTTTTGACACGACGCTTCGCGATGGAGAACAGTCGCCGGGCGCCAGCATGAATCTGGCTGAAAAATTGAAAATTGCCAGCATGCTTGCAGATCTCAGGGTCGATGTGATCGAAGCGGGATTTCCAATTGCCTCTCCAGGAGATTTTGAAGCAGTTCGGGAAGTTGCCAGTCAGATCCGCAGCTCGGTCATCTGTGGTTTGGCCCGGTGTGGTGATGCCGATATTGATCGCGCCTGGGAGGCCCTTCAGCCCGCTGCACAACCGCGAATTCACGTCTTTCTGGCAACCAGTGCGATCCATCGCGAGTTCAAGTTGCAGATGGACAAAGAGGAGATCATCCGCCGTGCGGTTGCAGGCGTGCAGCGGGCGGCCGGGTATTGTTCGGATGTCGAATTTTCGCCCGAAGATGCCGCTCGTACCGAGCCTGACTTTCTCTGTCGCGTGGTGGAGGCGGCAATTGCTGCCGGGGCCACCACGGTCAACATTCCGGATACCGTCGGATATGCCACTCCAGAGCATATGGGAAAAGTTATTAGGGATCTGGTCAGTCGGGTTCCGAATATTGGCGATGCGGTGATCAGTGTCCATTGCCATAACGATCTTGGCTTGGCCGTTGCCAACAGCCTCGCGGCCGTTGAAAACGGCGCCGGACAGATCGAGTGCACCATCAACGGCATTGGGGAACGGGCAGGCAACTGTTCTCTCGAAGAGGTTGTCATGGCGATGCGGACCCGAGCCGATTACTACAAAACAGACACGCGGATTGTCTCTCAGCGCTTGGTCCCGGCCAGCCGATTGGTCTCTGGAATCACCGGGCTTCACGTCCAGCGCAATAAGGCGATCGTGGGTCGCAATGCTTTTGCGCATGAAGCGGGTATCCACCAGGATGGGATGCTCAAAGAGGCGAGTACCTACGAAATCATGCGGCCTCAGGATGTCGGTTTTTTTAATACCGATTTAGTGCTCGGCAAACATAGCGGTCGGGCGGCCCTGGCGGATCGAGCGACAACACTCGGATATCAGCTTGATGATGCACAGCTCAAAAGTGTCTTTGCAGACTTCAAGGTTCTCGCAGACAAGAAGAAGGAGATCTACGATAGCGATATCGTTGCGCTGATCGAACAACAAAACTGGCTGCAGAGTCCGGGTTGGACCATCGAATCGTACCAGATGCAAACCGAATCGGGGCAGACGCCGCAGGTCCGGTTGACGTTGCGGCATGGGGAGCGGACCGAGACCAGGGAGATGGCCTGTGGTGATGGTCCTGTCGATGCCATCTTTCTGGCAATTGAGGAATTGACAGGGTATGAAGTGCGGTGCGTGGAGTTCTCGGTCCATAGCGTTTCCGTGGGGCGCGACGCGCAGGGTGAGGTCAATGTCGAGGTGGAGTACCAGGGCCAACGTTTCCGCGGTCGGGGAATATCGACCGACAGCGTGGAGGCCAGTGCCCATGCTTTTCTCGAGGCCATCAATCGCATCATTGCCATTCAAGAAGCGACAAAGGCCAGGCAGTAAAAGAGACACCCGGTCAATGCAGTGAGGATCATGTCGAGGACTGCCAGTCGCGCCCAAAAAATGTGTTTTGAGCTATAGCTGCACGGACCGGGAGGGTTGGGGATTTTGCGGAGGGCCTGTACCACGACGTACACCCAGAGAACCGCAGTCGTGATCGCGAACAGGAGATGGACCCAGAGGGAGAGATTCAGAATCATCGTTCCGTAATAAGGGGACAACTCCGCCCGCAAAATCCAGCCATTGATTCGGATGTCGATTTCAAACAGGATCACTGCGATGGCCAGGACGGACGCCAAGCAGATCTGGATCTGCTTGTGCAGGCGATATTGTTTTCGGCTCCTGACGAGATACACACTCAGCAACATCAATGGAACTACGGCAAACATCGCGAGAAAGACGACATCGAGCATCAACGATGCGCGGGTTCCCAAAAATCCGTCGATACCGGGGTACTCGGCCAGCTTGGTCATTTGATGTACAGGCATTTCGCGTGCATCCCTTACCGGTTGCTCTGCAATCTGTGCAGGAGCGTTGCGGACAGAACCATTGCAAGATTCGATTATCATAGAACCTAACATCTGTCCATGACAACCTACGATGCCCTGATTTTTGACTGTGATGGCACCCTTGCGGACACCATGCCGCTGCACTACCGAGCCTGGTCCCTGGCGGCCGACAAGTTTGGTTTTCATTTCTCGGAGGACCGCTTTTACAGCCTTGGCGGAGTTCCGGTCCATACAATCGTCGAGATGCTCGTCACTGAGGCGGGCATTGCCACGATGGTCCACGAAGTGGTCGCGTATAAAGAGGCTGCCTATCTTCGTTGCCTCGATCGCGTTGTTCCGGTGGAACCGGTCCTGGCGATTGCTCGAGAGCATCGGGGACGGTTGCCGATGGCCGTTGCCTCGGGAAGCACGCGAGAGATGGTCGAGCGGACCTTGCAACAGCTCGGTATCCTCGACTGGTTTGAATGTCTCGTTGCTGCAGAGGATACCGAGCGACACAAGCCGGAACCGGATGTTTTTCTGGAAGCGGCCCGTCGCCTTCAAGTTGTGCCGACCCGCTGCTGTGTGTATGAAGATACCGATACCGGCCTTACCGCCGCCCGACAGGCAGGGATGGCATGTGTCGACATCCGGCAGATGCATACCCCCGAGCGGCAGACGCGACCGAAATGAACGTCGGGTTCTTGCGACCGGCAGATTCTCAACCGAGCAACGGTTTTACCACCTTGCCTTGAATGTCGGTGAGGCGGAAATCGCGACCACGGAGGCGAAAGGTGAGTTGCATGTGATCGATCCCCAACAGGTGCAGCACGGTGGCATGAACATCGTTGACATGCACAGGATTCTCGGTCGCAAAGTAACCAAAATCGTCCGTCATGCCGTAGGTGGTCCCGGCTTTGACGCCGCCACCTGCCATCCACATCGTAAAACCGTACGGATGGTGATCCCGGCCGTAATCGGCGCCGGCGCCTTGCGAAATGGGGGTGCGTCCAAATTCGCCGCCCCAGAGGACAAGCGTGTCCTCGAGCAGTCCGCTCCGTCGAAGGTCCTCGAGCAGTGCCGCAATAGGCAGATCGGTCTGCTGGCACTGCCGCTGGTGGTCCGACTCGAGTTTGGTGTGTGAATCCCAGCCTTTGTGATAGAGCTGGACAAAGCGTACGCCCCGCTCGATGAGCCGGCGGGCGAGCAGGCAGTTGTTTGCAAAAGAGATTTTTCCCGGCTCCGTTCCGTATGCCGCATGGACATGGTCCGGCTCGCGCGTAAGATCGGTCAATTCCGGAACACTCATTTGCATCCGGTACGCCATTTCATACTGTTTGATCCGGGTGAGAATTTCCGGATCTCCCACGTCTGCCAAGTGGGCCCGATTCGAGGCATTGATCAAATCGAGCATTTCCCGGCGGGTGGCGCGATCGATGCCCGGGGGATTACGGACATAGAGGACCGCCTGACCCTTATTGCGAAATTGTACCCCCTGATACTGGGAGGGGAGAAATCCGCTTCCCCAGTATGCCTCGAGCAGCGGTTGGTTGGTGTTCACTCCGGAAGCAAGGACCACAAAGGCGGGCAGATCTTTGTTTTCGCTACCGAGTCCGTAGGAGAGCCAGGATCCCATCGACGGCCGACCGAAGCGGACGGTCCCGGTATTCATCATCATCACGGCCGGGTCGTGATTAAACGTGTCGGTATAGACGGAGCGGATAATGGCCATCTCGTCGGCGACCCGGGCGGTATGGGGCAGAAGATCAGAGAGGACATTGCCGCTTTCGCCGTGAGGCCGGAACATGTAGGGCGAACCTTTGATGAGCGGTTGGGCCGTTTTGATCATGGCGAACTTGTGGTTCTTGATCAGTTCGGCGGGAATCGGCTTTCCGTTCTCTTTGGTCAGAAGCGGCTTGTGGTCAAACAGATCAATTTGCGATGGCCCGCCGGACATAAAAAGATAAATCACGCGGCGAGCACGGGGTGCAAAATGGGTCAACGGCTCTCTTTGATCCCGTTCGCGGGCCTCGCTCTCGTGGGCCAAGAGAGAACAGAGTGCGGCACTGCCGATGCCCGTGCTTGACCGTGCAAAGAACGTGCGGCGATTGACCGTCTCGCTTATCTTCTGTGGGGACATGTTTTCGTCTCCGGGTGTTTGTCTCGGCGAGAAATCCATGGAGGTGCTATGGCTTGCTCAAGGTCTCATCCAGGTTCAACAGTACATTGGCCAATAAGGTCCAGGCGGCCCGCTTCGCAAGTTTTGCCGTCGGTTCGGATGTTGTCTCCTCTTCGTGCAGCAGTTGCATTGCCGCTTCCTTGTTTTCTTGATAGCGATCTGTCTGGCGGTTGAGGAATTCTCTGTAGCGGTCCATCTCTTCGCTTGTCGGGGGCCGACTCAAACAGCGGTGCATGGCATAGTCGATTTGTGCATCCGTGCGGTCACCACCATGGGCCATGATCTGGTCGGCAAGCGCCCGGGCCGCCTCCACGTACACGGGGTCGTTGAGAAGGACGAGGGCTTGGAG
>JASMGX010000088.1:9112-14593 GCA_030751095.1 Pirellulales bacterium
TAGACGTAGAGACCCCGCCGATACTGGTCTCGTCCGGAACTAGTGATCCAGGCCGGATGGTACTGGAGTTGCCCCTTCTCCTCAAGCAATCCTTCCGGTTGTGGCGGATAGACACTCGGCCCGCCCAGCTTTTTATAGAGCAGCCCCGAAATGGCCAGGACGTTGTCGCGAATCTGTTCGGCAGGTAGCCGAAAGCGTGGTCCCCTCGCGAGCATTCGATTTTCAGGATCACGCTCGATCTGTTCTCGGCTTGCGGCAGCATTTTGTCGATAGGTTGCACTGTTGACGATCAGCCGCTGCATCGCTTTGATGTCCCAGCCACTTTCAACGAATTCGGTTGCCAGATAGTCGAAAAGCGCCGGGTGCGAGGGCCGTGCACCCTGCAACCCAAAATCGTCCGGCGTTGCCACGAGACCCGTTCCGAAGTAGTGCTGCCAGAAACGATTCACGGCAACCCTTGCAGTGAGCGGATGGTCAGGCCGGACCATCCAACGTGCCAAAGCGAGGCGATCGATTTTTGATGCATCGGGCTGATTCGGAAAAAATGCCGGGACCGCCGGTTCGACCGCTTCTCCCAATTGGGAGAAATTACCCCGGATGTGGATGTGGGTTGTTCGCGGCTCGTCCATTTCGAGCATCACCTGCGCTTCGCTCGCTCGCGAGAGGGCTGCCCGTTCCTGGGAGAGCGTATCGATCTGACTGGCAATGGCCCGGGGCACGTCGGTCCGGTCGATTTGGCGAAAAAAAACTCTCAACGCTGCAGCATCGGCCCTGCTCCGCTCCGAGGGTTGTGTGCTGAGAATGGCGGCTATATCTGGGGGCAGCAAACCCAACTCCGCGGCCCGGGGAGTTGCTCTCCGGTAAAGGCGAACATCCCAGAGAAGCCCATCTAGAAAATAACTTTTTTCATCATCTTTCAGACCATACCCGGCGCCGAGCAGCAGATCGCAGTCGGCAGCGGCAACGGAGTCTGGCACCTCGCCCACGCGTCCGACTGCCGCATCCCGTATGCCGTCGACATAGAGGTCGATCGATTGGCCAGCTTTAAAGACGAGTGCCACATGATGCACCTCACCGTCGTTGACCGGTATCGATCCGTAGATTTGCACGCCATCGAGTCGGTCCGTGGAACGGCTCACCCAGGCATAGAGGTTGCCGGGCTTGGCATTGGCCTCTCCTTCACCACCGATTCCGAAGACAAAGGCTCTCTCTCCTCGCTCCGAGTCATAGTAGCAGACGATATCTGCTTTGCTCGCGGTGGTTTGTATGCGGGCCGTCACCGTAAAATCTTTTTCGGGACGGATGTTCTCAGTGGCTCCGATGCGAACAAATTCTCCCGGGGCGAGTTTCAAGGCTCTCGCGCTCGATGCAGCGGCTGAGCGCTCCGCAGGCCGTTGGACCCACGTGGCCTGCTTGGCGTGCAACTGAGCAGTGACCGGCATGGCAGATCGATCGACCAAGCTCCCGTTCAGGGGCCAGTGGGCAACGGGGGTTGGGCTGCTCTGCTCGCCATCGCCAGTAGAAACGGACGGCGCACCGCTGAGCAATCGAGCCATTTCCGCATCCCAGGCCTGCTCTCGCCTTACCCACTCCTGCTCCGTTGCCGTTGGTATCTCTTTACGCAGCTCCGCCAATTCTTCTTCAATCTGCTCTCGTCGCAGGGGAGCCAACGGGGAGAGGGTCTTGATGCGTGGGCCGCGTACTTCAAATGCCTCTCCGTAGTGAGGAATGTTGTTAAAGATGGCATAGAGGCTGTAGTAATCTTGTTGGGTGATGGGATCAAATTTATGGCTGTGGCACTCGGCACAACTCAATGCCAGACCGAGCCAGACCCTACCGGTGGTGTTTACCCGGTCGATGATTCCTTTGATGCGAAATTCTTCTTTGGGCGGATTGTTGCCGAGTGCTTGCATCGAACTGCGATGAAAACCGGTGGCCAACCGGTCCTCGTCTGTGGCGTCGGGGAGCATGTCCCCGGCAAGCTGAGCGATGGTGAACTGATCGAACGGCATATTGTCGTTCAGTGCGCGGATCACCCAGTCACGGTAGAGCCACATCGGCCTCGGACTATCTGCAGCAAAACCGGTCGTGTCCGCATAGCGGGCCAAGTCGAGCCAATCCTGAGCCATCCGTTCGCCGTAATGGGGGGAGTTGAGCATCCGTTCCACCAACCGTTCATAGGCATCGGCTGAATGATCCGAGGCGAATGCCTCGACCTCCTCGACGGTGGGTGGTAGCCCCAGAAGATCGAAACTCAACCGCCGGATGAGTGTGCGGCGAGATGCTGCCTCGGCGGGAGTCCATCCCTCCTTTTCCAGGTGCGCAAGTACAAAGCGGTCGATGGCATTCCGGGGCCAGTCTTTCTGCTCCACTTCCGGTACCGGTGGCCTCTCAGGGGTAACAAACGCCCAGTGCGGCGGGGCAATCGCACCTTGCTCGATCCAGAGTCTTATCCGCTCAATATCGGTTGCAGAGAGTTTTTCACCCTCGCCCTCCGGTGGCATTCGGATATCGGCATCATCGTGGGTGATGCGGAGAAACAGTTCACTCTGCTGGGGATGGCCTGCTGTGACTGCGACCAGACCTGAGTCTGCCTCTGCAGTGAGATGCTCCACGCCGTCGAGGCGCACTCCCGCCTGACGCTTCTTGGCATCTGGGCCGTGACATTTAAAGCACCGGTTCGCGAAGATCGGCTGGATATCGCGCCCGAAATCAATCTTTGTCCCCTGCGTTTCTCCGCTCGCAGGAGCCGTAGCGATTCGGAGGCCGATCGTGACCAACAAGATACATCGCCAGACGCACCGCCCCGGAGCATTACTGAGGGGTCGCCTGCTGGGTGCGTGGAGACCATTCATACTAGTTAGTTTACTACATCGGGATGCTTTTTGCACACCGACCACCCGGAGGAGTCTCCTGCTTGCAGGTACGTCAATCTGTTTGACGAATCCGGGCTGGATTTGTGGCAACGGCCTGCTGGAAGGGACAAATGTTACCCGGACCCGTTCCCGTATGGCTTCTCAAGCGAACCGGCGCTCTGCATACCGCTGCGAGTTGGCAATGCTTAGTCGTCGATTGGATTGCTGCGTTTTTTGAATTTTTTCCAGGCAGGGACATGGTCGAGTATGAGGACAAGGAACAGCAACAGACTCGTTAGCGTTGCCAGAACAAACATATTGTAGGCGACCGCCATGCCGACCGCTGCCGTTGCCCACACGGTCGCGGCCGTTGTCAGACCGGTGGTTTGTCCTGCATCCCGGATGATAATGCCCGCCCCCAAAAAACCGATGCCAGAGACAACCTGCGCGGCGATTCGCGTGGGATCGGGTGCAGCGATGACGTGGTTTGAGACGAGCGTGAAGACACACGCTCCTAAAGAGACCGCACCGTACGTCCGAATTCCGGCTGCGTGACCGTGAAGTTGTCGTTCCCACCCAACGAAGGCACCCAAAAAAGCGGCATAGAGAGCCCGTAGCGCCATAGTACTTTCCACTGCCCAATCGATTTGCATCTTGCTTGCCTTTGTGTACTGGCCAAGTCCCGGAGCACCATGGTTACCACGGGTGTTTGTCATGCAAATGCCATGGATTACGTCCCTAGTCTATAAGTTTCCGGCAAAAAAGAAAGAGAATCTTCGGAGGGTACAAACACGCTGCAAAGCTCGCCAGAGTTGCCTCGTCTTTTGAAATGCCGTAGGATAGTTCTTCACAGTCGCAGTTGGCGGGCCTGTTGTTACTTTGCCAGTTTTTCCAGTGGGTCGATTCATTGGTCCTCGACGGTTTTTTGCCAAGGGGCAATCCGTGTTGGGACGATCGGCATCTCATGGTTCATAAACCTCTCAGCGATCATGTTGCGTCTCTGGAGGCTGCGGCCAATCGAGTCGGAGTGCACGATTGTGCCAAAACGCTCACTCTCTCCACCGACCAGTCAACAAGCAATTCCTCTGTAGATTGCGAATCGTCCGCTTCGCCAGCCGAGGAATATCCGGAGGCGGCGCGAAAGGCGATTCATCCGCAACTTGGCGCAGAGCGGCCTTTTGAGATTATTCTCGGCGAGCACATTGGCTCGGGGGGCATGGCCGATGTGGATTCAGCCATTCAGATGTCGTTGTCGCGTGAGGTTGTGATCAAGCGGGTGAAAAGCGGATTAAATACCGAAGCCAATTACGATGCCCTTCGCCGGGAGGCGTTTATCATGGGCCAATTGGAACATCCGAATATTCCGCCAGTCCACGAGGTTGCCTACATCGATGACGAACCGCTGGTCATCATGAAACGAATTTATGGCACCAGTTGGAACTGTACTGGCCGGCCCGGGAACCGAGAGAGTCTCCTTGCGGATTTGCAGATTCTTATCCAAATCTCTCGTGCGATTGAGTATGCCCAGAGTAAGGGGATTATCCATCGGGACATCAAACCAGCGAATGTGATGATCGGGGACTTTGGTGAGGTGTATCTGCTCGATTGGGGCTGCGCGGTGGAACTGGATGGAAGTGGAAATTTCCATTCGACGGGATTCCAGGGAACACCCAGGTACGCAGCGCCAGAAATGGTTGAGGGCAGTGAGCCACTGACCCATCAAACAGACGTCTATCTGTTGGGTGCGACTCTGCATCATATCTTGACCGGCCATGGTCCCCACATGGGTAAGAGTTTTGTGGATACGGTCATTGTTGCGGTGGAATCACCGGAGCGTGAATACGACAAGGAGATTGATGCAGAATTGGCTGCCATTGCCAATCGGGCAACCTCCCGGCAGCCGGCGGGTCGCTTTGAGACAGCAACCGAGTTTCGCGAGGCGATTGAGGAATATGTGCGGTACTTCCATCTCCACGATCTGCTCATCTCTGCCGAACGGTCCTCTCAGGCTTTGAAAAATGCCCTGGAGACTGCCGAGGATGACTTTTTCTCTTTCTACCAGCACGCATTTGCGGGACGTTTTGCCTGCCAGCAAGTCCTGGAAATTCGTCCTGAAAATGAAGAATCGCACCGTATCAACACCGAGATTCTGCTGCTGCTGACGACACATGAGATCCGACGGATGCACCTGACCACCGCCCGAGAACTCATCAAACAGATCCATTCTCTTCCGCACGATGAAGCTGCACTTCTTAAGCTTGAGCAGTTCTATGGCAAACAGGAAAACAAGCAACAGAGGGCGGACGAATTGTCAACGCAGATCCAGTACAAACTGCTGGAGAAACTGCAGAATCCTGATTTGCAACATTAGACTCAAAGCCCCACTTGTAGCGACTCGCTGCCGGGTGCTGATAGCAGATCGTCGGGTGCTGGCGGCAGATCTTTATGAGGAGGGTCTGCGGGATGCGGTCGGTAGCGGACCTGCCGAAGCGCGCTTTTTCAAAATGCCTTGCGCCTTCTTTTGTTGCAGCCAGCTAACTTTCGATCCCTGCAGGTTCAAAGATTTGAGCTCCGTCAAAACAGGAACTAATTCGAGCACTTTTTTTGTGACCGGGGTATCGCTCAA
>JASMGX010000089.1 GCA_030751095.1 Pirellulales bacterium
GATAGATATCCGCTTCTTCATAGACGACCGTGTTGAACTGCCCCTCACTGCGAACGGTCATCAGGCGTAATTCCCGCTCACCTCCTTTCAACTCGGGCAGTTCTGCGACGGTCAGGTTGGCTTTACCAGAATCGGTCGCAAAGTGTGGGCGATGAAGGACGCGGCCTGTGATATGGAATTCTTCTCGGGATGTGGAAATGTCGTGCAATTTTTCGAATCCTGGAACCGTGGCGGAAATCAGCTCGCGAATATTTCCCGTGTCGCGTAGATGTTTCCAGTCGATGGGAGTGCTCCCATCGAGTACTTCATGGGCGATTGCCGAAACAACTTCGACTTCACTTTTTGGGCCCGGGTGACGCACAGGACCACCTTCGCTGAGCCGCACAAAATTGAACATCGATTCCTGGGTACTGGCCTGGGGCTCTTCATCCCTGGCGAGTACCGGAAGGATCAGCGTCTCACCGGCCAATCCGTGAGCGTGTCCCGTATTGAGTGTGGTGTTGAGATAGACGATAGATTCGAGTTTCGAGAGCGCTTTTGAAGCATAGAGTGCATCGGGATTCGACCCGTAGAGATTGCCCCCAAGGCAGAAAGCAAAGCGGATATTTTCCCGGTACGATTCTTCCATACAACCGAGCGTATCAAGACCGGGTGTCGTTGGCAGTTGGATGTTGAACTTCGATTGAATACGGGAAAGGATTGTCTCTTTAAGCTGGGGTGTCACTCCCATCGAACCGATCCCCTGCACATTGGAATGACCGCGAATGGGCAGCAGGCCGGCATGCGGCCGACCGACCATTCCCCGCATCAGGGCCAACGCCGCAATGATCTGGACATTCTGTACGCCATGCACATGATGGGTGATGCCCATGGTCCAACTAAAGACGACGTTGTTGGCCGAAGCATACGACTCTGCGATGATGTCAATTTCTCGTTTTGACACGCCCGATTTACGGACAATATCCTTCCATTCGATTTTTTGTAGATGGTCTTTTAGTTCAGGCCACCCCGTGCAGTGTTTCTGCAGGATGTTCAGATCGAGACAGCCCATTTCCACGATCCGCTTTGCGATCCCGCTCAACAGCGCAAGATCACCACCAATATGGGGTTGCACATACTGGCTGGCGATGGGTGTCCCAAAAAGCAAACTGCGGAGGTCGCTCGGTACTTTGAAGTGTATAAGCCCCGTTTCGCGTACAGGGTTAATCACAATCACCTTGCCGCCACGACGACGGACATTTTTCAGAGTGCTCATGAATCGCGGATGGTTGCTCGCAGGATTACCACCGATAAGAAATACCAAATCCGCATGTTCCACATCGTTGAGCTGGAGTGTTGCGGTACCGGTCCCAATCACGCTCGTGAGCCCCACGCCGCTGGCCTGATGGCAGTAGTAACTGCAGTTGTTGATATTATTTGTGCCGTAGAGGCGAGCAAATAACTGCAGGAGAAATCCGGCTTCATTACTACTGCGACCGCTGAAATACCAAAAAGTTTCTTCAGGTGTGATCGCTTTTAATCGTCGACTGACAGTTCGTAGCGCCTCGTCCCAGGAGATCGGGCGATAATGGTCTTCGCCTCGCCGCAGCAGGAGCGGTTGATTCAGGCGTCCGGAGTTTTCGAGTTCGCGGGGACTCAACTCTCGGAGTTGCGCAATCGTGTTGTTCCGGAAAAACGCATCCGGAATGGCATTTTGCATATCGGCGGCCATGGCCTGCATCGCTTTTTTGCAGACCGAGGGAAAATGGCCGCGTTCGTTGACCATCCCGCCACGCTGACCACCCATGCCGAGGGCACAAGTCTTGCACGCATTTTTGGAACGCAAGGCCTTATAGAATTTCCAGAATCCTCCGGCCTCGCGAGCTTTTCGCACCGCATAGCGGATAGCGAACCATCCGCCGCCACTTTTGACTCTTCTTGTCACGATAGTGCCACTGTAACGGTCTTATCTTCAAGATAGTTGTCCAGGGCAACTTCACCAAGTTCCCGTCCAATTCCTGACATCTTGAAGCCACCGAAGGGAGCTGCAGCATCAAACGCATCATAACAATTGACCCAGACCGTTCCGGCGCGGACATTATTTGCGACATGGTGCGCCTTGTTTACGTCCTGTGTCCAGACAGCCGCCGCAAGACCATACATCGTCTTGTTGGCCCGTTCGATAATTTCGTCCATGTCTTTGAATTTGAAAACACTCATCACGGGACCGAAAATTTCGTCCGTCGATATCTTCATTTCATCCTGAACTTCGGTGAACACGGTAGGTTCGACGAAATAACCGCGATCTCCGAATCGCTTTCCACCGGTGGCACAATGGGCTCCCTGCTCATTCCCAAGATCGATATAGCTCAAGATCTTATCCATTTGGGTCTGGTCGACCTGGGGTCCCTGTTCCGTAACCGGGTCGAGGGGGTCTCCAAGTTTACGGTTTTTGACACTGGCGACCAACTTCTCGACAAACTGGTCGTGGACCGATTCTTCGACAAAGACACGACTACCCGCACAGCAGCACTGTCCCTGATTGAAAAAAAGTCCGAAATGGGCACCGGCAATCGCGGCATCGAGATCGGAATCGGCAAAGACGATGTTGGGGCTTTTTCCGCCCAACTCAAACGTGAGTCGCTTCATGGTTTCGGCGGCCTCACGCATGATAATTTGAGCAGTGATGTGTTCGCCGGTAAAAGCAATCTTATCGACCCCCGGATGCTTGACGATAGAACCACCTGCGGTCGGGCCATAACCGGGAATGACGTTGATCACACCATCTGGAATGCCAGCTTCCTGAGCAAGTTTGGCCATCCGCAAGCAGGTTAGCGGAGTTTGTTCGGCCGGTTTCATGATGATGGTGCAGCCGGTCGCAAGTGCAGGGCCCCATTTCCATGCGGTCATCAAGATCGGAAAATTCCAGGGAATAATTTGTCCTACCACCCCCACAGGCTCTCGTCGGGTATAGACCAAAAAATCTCCGCGAACAGGAATTGTCTTGCCGTGAATCTTATCTGCCCATCCCGCGTAATACCGAAGACAATCGATCGCAAGTGGAAGATCTGCACTACACGAATCATTGACCGGCTTGCCGTTGTCGAGTGATTCAAGGGCCCCGAGTTCGACGAGATCCCGTTCGATCAGATTTGCGAGCCGGTGGATCAACATCCCGCGGTCCCGCGCATCCATTTTGCCCCATGGGCCGTCGCAAAAAGCGGTGCGGGCGGCATCCACCGCAAGATCCACATCGCCAGCATCCCCCTCGGCGACCTCGCAAATGACCTCCTCGGTGGCGGGATTGATCGTTTCAAATGTTTTGCCTGTTACCGAAGGTGTCCACCGTCCACCGATAAAACATTCAGTTTCCGTAACTTTTGGAGGCGTGACGGATTCAGTAGTGGTTGCCATGACAATCTCCTGAGCTGTTACATGTAAAGGTTCGTGTCGGATGCCCATTCCCGGCGAAGGGAAGCGGTGTATTGCCTGTGAAACAGTTTAAATAGGATCGTTTTGTAGCGTACAGGCATTCTCCCTGGCAGGCCATTCAAACGGAACGGGGTTCCTGAGGCCAAGGGTGATGAAATTTTAACCTTCATGTCCAGAATTCGCCATATATAGATGGAGGAATTTCGGACTCCGGGAAAATGGTATGAATCCTCTTTTTTGTAGCATGAAAATGGTATAATCTGAGAGGTGCGATGGGGGCAATGGTAAATATAGAACTGAGATAAACACAATAGTTGTTCCGGAGCAAAAGGGTCCAATGTCCATTACACTGACTGAACGAGCTTCCCAGGAAATCAAGAAAATTTTAGACGAGCAGAAGTGTGAGGAAAACATCTTTCTGCGGGTGGGTGTGACCGGTGGTGGATGTAGTGGATTCAGCTATTCACTGGGCTTTTCTGCCGACTATGACGAAAAGGCCGATTCAAAAGAAATCCAGCATGGTGTGACGGTCGTCATCGACAAAAAGAGCGCGCTCTACCTGGATGGAACTGCGGTCGATTTTCATGAGGGATTGGAGAAGCGCGGTTTCACGTTTGATAATCCCAATGCTGTGAAATCTTGCGGATGTGGAAGCTCTTTTCAGGCTTGATTTCTCCGCTTGATTTCTCCGGGGTGTCGAAGCAATTTCTTGGATTGGCGAGGCCCATATGGGGCAGTGCACAACGCTGTGACCAACGACCAAATTGCAGATGTGTTGGATCAGGTGGCCGATCTTCTTGAGTTTGAGGCAGCCAACCCTTTCCGTATCCGCGCCTATCGAAACGGAAGTCGCATTGCCCGCGATCTTACAGAATCCTTGGCGACGCTTTCAGCGGATCCCGAACGGCAATTGACCGATCTTCCGGGAATAGGCAAAGATCTTGCCGAAAAAATGGACACACTCCTCACGACTGGCCGGCTTCCTTTATTGGAGGAGATTTTTGAGCGTGTTCCCCAGAGCGTTTTGTCTCTTATGAGGATTCCCGGGTTGGGACCAAAAAAGGCCTCGGTGCTTTATCGAGAGTTGGGCATTACCACGCTTGCCGCGCTGAAGGCGGCCTGCGAGGCAGATCAAGTCCGCGCACTCAAGGGTTTTGGCACAAAAACAGAGGAGGCCATTCTAGCCGGTATGGAGTTGGCGGCAGCGGCCGGCGAGCGGATCTACTGGGCGGATGCGGATCGGATCGCAACCCAACTGCTCTCTCATATGAAAAGCTGTCCCACGATCGAACAAATGCAGATGGCGGGTAGTTATCGCCGCAGACGCGAAACGGTCGGCGATCTGGATCTGCTTGTGGATAGTGAAGATGCCACGAAGGTGATGGATCACTTTGGTCGTTTTTCTGAAATAAAAAGCGTGACTGGTCGGGGTGAAACAAAGATGTCGGTGCGACTGGAAAGTTCATTGGCGATTGACTTGCGGGTTGTGTCGACCGATTCCTTTGGCGCCGCTTTGCAATATTTCACAGGCTCGAAGGCCCACAATGTCCGCCTGCGAGGGATGGCCAAGGCCCGAAAACTGAAAATCAACGAATATGGTGTTTTTGCCGGTGAGAAAAAAATTGCAGGGCGGACAGAGAGTGGGGTCTATACAGCGCTCGAGCTTCCCTGCTTCCCACCAGAGTTGCGTGAAGATCGCGAAGAATTTGACTGGGCGGCCAATGGAGCGATGCCGGAACTGGTAGACCTTTCAGACATTCGCGGCGATCTCCATATGCACACCACCGCAACGGATGGAAAGTGTACCTTGCGCGAAATGGTCGAGGCAGCAAAGGACCGGCAACTGCAATACATTGCGATCACGGACCATTCACAGCGGGTGACAATGGCGCGAGGATTGAATCCGGATCGTCTACGGAGACAGTGGCGCGAAATCGATAAGTTGCGCAAAGAGGTGGATGGCATTACCATCCTTAAGGGGATCGAGTGCGATATTCTGGAGAAAGGCGGTTTAGACCTTCCCGACGATGTGTTGGCCGAGGCCGATTACGTGGTGTGCAGTATTCATTACGGCCAAAATCAGCCTCGCAAGCAAATTACAGATCGAATGTTGGAGGCCATCGAGCATCCCTACACGTCGGCAATTGCCCATCCCACAGGTCGGCTGATCAACCGCAGAAAGCCATATGATGTCGATTTGGAGGCCGTCCTCCGGGCGGCGGCAGAACACAAAAAATTGCTGGAGCTCAATGCCCACCCGAGCCGTCTCGATTTGGACGATATCGGGTGTGCGTCCGCCAGATCTCATGGCGCACAGGTCGTTATTGCTACCGATGCGCACACTATAGTTGGACTTGATGTCATGCGGTATGGTGTGATGCAGGCCCGCCGTGGTGGCCTGACAAAAAAGGATGTTGCGAATTCCCGAAGCTGGGACGATCTCAAAAAATGGCTAGGCGGTCGCACCCGGTAACTCAAACGGGATTGCGGGAGCGTCTATTTTGTTTTCTTTCACCCACTGCTGGGTCCCGAAGACGGTTGACCGCACTTTACGCGGACATTTATACTCATTCGCTCGCAGACGGGACATTTTTTTGTGCCATGGAGCAGCCGCGGCGTCGAGTTTGGTTTCAATCTCCCGGAAAGAAAAAAGATGAAAATCCACGAGTATCAGGCAAAGCAACTTCTGCGGGAAGCTGACGTAGCGGTTCCTGAGAGCTGTGTCGCCAGGTCGGCTGATGAAGCGGCGGCCGCTTTTGAATCGCTCGGTGGGTCGCTCGCCGTTGTCAAAGCGCAGATTCATGCCGGGGGTCGTGGTAAAGGAACCTTGCGTGAAAATACCGAGCAACATGGCGTCCAACTTGTGCACAGCGGGCAAGAAGCGGCAGATGTTGCTGGCGCATTGCTGGGCAGTCATTTAATAACGGTACAGACCGGTGCTAAGGGACAAAAGATCAATCAAGTGCTCATCGAAGCAGGTTGCGATATTGCCCGCGAGTTGTATCTGGGAATTGTCGTTGATCGTAGCCTTGCCCGGCCGGTCCTGATGGTTTCCAGTGCGGGTGGAATGAACATCGAAACCGTTGCAGCGGAGACACCGGAGTTGATCTACAGGGAGGCGTTCGATCGTGATGCGGGGCTCGATGCCTACCAGGCCCGCAAACTGGCTGCTGTTCTGGAATTGGCACCGGGCAGCGTACGCAGCGCGGTTCAGTTTATGCAGCGGCTTTGCCGACTTTTTGTTGCACAGGATTGTTCTTTGGTGGAAATCAATCCTCTCGTGGTGACAGCGAACGATGACTTGATTGCGCTCGATGCCAAGATGAGCTTCGATGACAACGCCCTCTTTCGTCATAAGGATCTTCAAGAGTTACGCGATTTAGCAGAGGAAGAACCGACTGAAGTCCGTGCTGGGGACGCGGGGCTGAACTACGTAAAATTGGAAGGCAACATCGGATGTCTGGTAAACGGTGCTGGTTTAGCAATGAGCACAATGGATCTGATTAAATTACACGGTGGTGAACCGGCAAACTTTCTGGATGTTGGCGGGGGTGCAAATGTCGAGCAGGTTACGGAGGCGTTTAACATCCTGCTTGCCGATGCAGATGTGAAGGCAGTCCTGGTCAACATCTTTGGTGGTATTATGCGCTGTACCACGATTGCCTCGGCAGTGGTTGAGGCCTACAAGAGTGTCGGGTTCAATGTGCCTCTGGTCGTGCGGCTTGAGGGAACGGAAGTTGACGAGGGTCGCAACATTCTTGCCGAGAGTGGAGTCGACATTATTACAGCAGTCGATCTTACCGATGCTGCCCAAAAAGTGGTTGCTGCTGCGAGATAGATTACTGGCGGTGAAGTTTAAGTAACTTTTGTGGGCCGCATTGAAACAGAATGGTAGAGCATGAGTATTCTCATTAATAAAAACACACGTGTCCTCTGCCAGGGGATTACGGGACACACGGGCGAGTTTCACACCAGAGGTTGTCTGGAATATGGCACACAAGTCGTTGCCGGTTGCACTCCCGGCAAGGGTGGACAGACGGTCGCCGGCGTACCGGTGTTCAATACGGTCCTCGAGGCGGTTGAACAGACCGGTGCCGATGCCACGATGATTTATGTCCCGCCTCCTTTTACGGCCGATGCGATCTTAGAAGCGGTCGATGCAGAGATCGGGGTGATTGTTGCCATAACCGAGGGCATTCCGATACTCGATATGGTACGGGTTTATGAAAAGGTCAAGCGAAGCGGATCGGTGTTGATTGGCCCCAACTGCCCAGGCCTGATCACGCCGGATGAATGCAAAATTGGCATCCTTCCAGGATACATTCACAAGAAAGGCCCGGTCGGGGTGATCAGTCGCAGTGGTACGCTCACCTACGAGGCGGTCTGGCAGCTTTCCAATGTGGGCCTCGGACAGTCGACTTGCATTGGTTTGGGCGGGGACCCGATTGTTGGTATGTCGTTTGTTGATTTGCTCAAGCTCTTCGGGGCCGACGATTCGACAGAGGCGGTCTTGATGATCGGCGAAATTGGCGGAACGGCGGAAGAGGAGGCTGCTGCGTTTGTCGCCGAGCAGATTGACAAGCCGGTTGCTGCATTTATTGCTGGCCGTACAGCTCCGCCCGGCAAGAGAATGGGACATGCCGGGGCAATTATTTCAGGCGGCAAGGGAACGGCCGTGGAAAAAGTAACCGCGCTTGAAGCGGCCGGGATCGTGGTCGCGGAGAGCCCCGCCGATATGGGACTTGCGGTAAAACGAGCCATCGAGACATCGGGCCGCTGCTAGCGCTCTTTTAATACGTTAATCCGAGACGGACCATGAACGTATCCGGGGGATTGTACATAACATACGCCGGATCGTAGCGCAACTGTCGGTTCCAGACCCACGCCGCTTCCATGAACCCTTTCAGGCCATAGGATCCGGTCCATTCGAGGCCACTGATGATGCGAATATCGTTGTATTCCACGCGACCTGAGCGTCCGCCTTGCAGGGGTGGATATCCCGGCCAAGCGGCGGGGCGAAATTTTTGACTCCAGGTTCCCCCGCCATACTCTCCTGCGAGATACCACCAGAGGTCGGTATTCCGGAATGAGTTGAGCCGATACGCAAATTTTGGATTGGGGAATAGAATATCGAATCGCATCCTGCCGTCGGACCCTCCCGGATTCCAGACGAGTCCGCCGGCCGGCAGCAATTTGATGGTGAGTCGATCGATATAAACGATGCCAGCCCGCCACTGTTGCGCGTCATTTGTCTGCCAAACCCCAAAGGCGCGTCCCTGCCAACGCCAGCTCTTGTTGGTCAATGTATTGAAGTCGGAGTAGATGCCGGGACGGAAACCGAGATCGGCACTCAGCCCATGGGTCAGTTGTGGACTCCATCCAAAGTCGAGGTACCCGCTGTAGAGCTTGGGTGGCATCTGAGCGGAAGGCGCTGGAGGAAATTGGCCACCTGGCCCGTCGATCAGATCGAGGGCAAAACCGGGTGTGATTAATAGTGGTGCATTTTTAGGCATGAAGGAGATCGGAAAAAGAAACGACCCGCTCAAATCGGTGGTCATCCATCCCAGCCCTGTTGTGCCACCGCGGTTCAAATAATTTTGACGAAAACGAATTTGCTGCAAAAATCGTGGCCACTGACCAAATGTCGCCTCTGAAAAAAGTGGTTTTTGTCCAACTGCAGCCGGATCGGTAATCACCGGTGGCGGCATTCCAGCCGGAGGTTGATAGGGCGATGTGGGCAGTGTCGGGTCGGCGTAGGGGTCAAAACCAGAAGCCTTCGGCGGCGCGGGAAGAGCGGGCGGAGGCGTACCGCTAGGGGGTGTTGCGGGGAATGCCGGTGCCGCAGGCAAAGACGAAGCAGGAGGGGTAATCGATGGCGCGGGGGTAGCTCCCGCAGGAAATTTAACCTTGGGGGGGCTTATCTGGCCCGACGCAATCTGGCCGGTGAGAACCAGCAACAGGCAGATCTGCGCATAGCACAGTGCTCGTCGACAGTGAAGCACTCGTTGCCTCGCTTCCCGCAAAAGAAGACACATCGAATTAAACGGCAGAGGAGAACATCAAGAGAAAGGGGTAAATACCAGGGGCAAGAAAATGCGTCAAGCTTGAAATGCGGAATTAGTTCCGCTTTTTGAATGCCCCAATTCTCTTGAGTAAACGACTTGCTAGCGTTGGGTTTTGCAAGGAAAAATCGGCAAGTAGCGGTTCTAGCGTCGACTGCAAACGCCTGCGCAATCACAGCATGCACTCACGCTCCGCGGTGCTTTGCAGAGGGGTGTCGCCGGGTCGGTCTTTTGAGACGCCGGGGAGGACGAAATGCCGCAACACAGACTTCCTGGCGATTTTTGCTGAGTTGTCGTGCTCGTATGCGGGGGAAGCCCCAGGATCGAATCTGTTCGATGTAATGGGGAAGCTGGTCCGCCAGTTCCCAGGTTTGCAGTTTGAGATTGAGAATGATGCCCCAGATGCGTGTACTGCGGTAGGTGATAATATTGCCAACCGTATTGATTGTCACCTCGGGTGGAACGTTCATGTCGGCCACTAGCCACTGAAACTCGTTAAACTCGCGTCGCTTTACCTCGTGTCCCCGTTTACGCAGATGCTGAAAATCTTTATGGCCCATGACTCGTGGATCGACCTCCGCGGGATCGACACCAACAACCCGCAATCCCAGCTCCAGGAGTGCTTGGCTGCTTCCTCCCGGCGAACAACCGAGTTCGACGCATCGTTGTCCTGGTTTCATCGGCCAACAAGTCCAGTCCAGCGCCTCACACATCTTAAGGTAAGCCCGCGAAGCGGTTGCCGTGGGCCGATTGCAGGACCAAATTCCACCGGGCCACCGCTGGACGCGACGATTTACCTGATGGGCACCGATCCACCACTGACCGGGATCAACCAGAATACAATCGAGAACATGCTCATTGCGTTTTGCCAGAGAGCTGGCATTTGTAGCCGCGAGAAGCCTACTATAATGTTCGGGAGCCGTTGCACAGAGCAGTCGCTCGGCGGCAGTTGATTCATCGGTCATTCTTGGCTCAAAACCCTTGTGACCGGGAGCGGCCCGATCCCGTGGCCAGACGTGCAATCGATCGAGTGGATGTTCACCCAGGAGTTTCCAAACATCACAGGCAAGCTGCTCCGGATCGCCCGGGCCGACCTTGCCAAGAGAAATCCCCCAAGAGCGAATAAAGATACTCGGCATCTCCAGAAAGGATGAAATAGGTTGCACTTCGGATAGTTTGAATGTTAAAAATCCAGGTCGTGAGAAGGCGAGACGCCAACCGACGGAAGCAACTTCTTTTTTAATGATCGCTTCTGCACCCACTTGGCAGGTTGCATAGATAAATTGACTGCCGAGTGGATTCGCCATTGCATTGTCTTGCCGAGAGAGCCGGAAGGTAGAGGAAGCGGTACAATATCGTGCATCGACCTTCCTTCGTATAGGGTCCTCAAGGTGGTGTTTGTTTGTGGATATTCCTTCGGAACGTTTCGTTGCGGGAGAATGAAAAAGGTATGGCATTGAATCAAGATACATTTGAATCGTATTGTCTCGATGCACCGGACACCGAATCGGTCTCTTCAGAGTACCTGAGAATTCATTCAGAGCTTGACAAGAAATCTGCCGAAGCCGATTGGATTGCGGCCATTGGATCGTGGGACTCTTTGCGGCGAAAGATCAGCGAATGGATGAATTTAACCGATATTCGATTTCATCAAGATACTCACAACGCACAATATCAGGCGGCAAAGCGGAATTCGGACGAACTCAAACCCACGTTTCTGGATCTGGAGGTGGGCGTGAAATGTCGTCTTATCAAAACACCATACAGGGAGATCGTTGCCAAAGAGTGGGGTCCTCATGTCCTCAACCTTTGGGAGTGCGATATTGCGTCTTTCGATCCTGCGATTAAGGAAGATCTCGTCAAACAAAGCGAGCAGGAGACCGCCTTTACGGAATTGTTGGCATCGGCCCAGTTCACGTTTCGTGGAGAGCAACTGACGCTGCCGCAGTTGCGGAAATATTCGGAGCATCTTGATCGCAAGATTCGCTATGAGGCTGCAACACTTCGAAGTACCTGGTTTAAATCAAACGCACCGGAATTGGACCGGATCTTTGATAAACTCGTCCGACTCCGTCATTCCATGGCGAGAAAAATGGGGTACGAGAATTTTGTTGCCCTCGGCTACCGTCTGATGCAACGTACCGATTACGACGAAAACAATGTTGCGGAATTTCGTGCCCAGGT
Organism: Pirellulales bacterium; assembly: GCA_030751095.1. Lineage (GTDB taxonomy): Bacteria > Planctomycetota > Planctomycetia > Pirellulales > UBA7805 > UBA7805. The sequence continues at coordinate 11,658 of JASMGX010000089.1, forward strand.
CCGTGATGAGGTGGTCCCGCTCTGCATCGATCTCAAACGTGAACAAGCTAAACAATTAAATCTAGAATCGATGATGGCATGGGATGAGCCATTGTACGATCCTCGAGGCAACCCGTTGCCAAAGGGTGATCACCATTGGCTGATGGAGCAGGCTCGGGGGATGTTCAAAAGTCTTGGCGGTGGTTTGGACAAATTGTTCAGCGAAATGGAGCAGCGAGAGATGCTCGATCTGACCAGTCGCCCCGGCAAGGCGGGCGGGGGCTTCTGTTCGGATTTGCCGAAACTTGGTTTGCCTTTTATTTTTGCCAATTTTAATGGAACCAAGGATGATATTGAAGTCTTTACGCATGAAATGGGGCACGCATTCCAGAATTATTGCAGCCGCTTAAAACCGTTGAGCGATTATGTTTGGCCGACATCTGAGGCATGTGAGGTACACTCTATGGGGCTTGAGTTTTTGAGTTGGCCGCAGATGGGGCTTTTCTTCGGGGCCGAAGCCGATCGCTTTTGTAAGATTCATCTGCTCAGTTCGATCGCTTTTATTCCTTATGGTACGGCTGTCGATCATTTTCAGCATCTCGTCTACCAGCAGCCGCAAGCATCTCCCGGAGAGCGGGCCGCGATGTGGCATGAGATGGAGCAGATCTATCTGCCCTGGAGACAGTGGGGCGACCTTTCCAACGAGGCTGGTGGGCGATTTTGGCAGGGACAACTTCATATTTTTGTCAGCCCGTTTTATTACATCGACTATGTGCTTGCTTTGGTTTGTGCACTACAATTTTGGGACTCAGCGAAGAAAGATCGGCAAACCGCAATGCAGCAGTATTTTGCGTTGTGCCGGCGGGGAGGAGAGGCCCCCTTTAGGGAACTCGTCGATTCAGCGGGTCTGCAATCGCCATTTTCCCGCGGGGTGCTGGAGGGTATGGTACACAAAGCGCGTGCTTGTATGAAAACATGAGTAGCCCAGATGCCGGTGAAATCTGCCTTGGGGGGGTAAAAGCTGAAAAGCAAAGTACCGCAAACGCAATAGATCCAACGAATGAGGTAATCTCCAGAAGGCAAGCGTGTTGGAAAAATCTGGCGATTGTATCGAATAGAGGTTTTTCAGATGGTATTTTGCCTACCAGAAGTGGTTTTGGATATCCCGGATTGCTTGACACCGAATCGTTCGAGGTCGAAAATTTGAGATAGCTAGCTGTGTGTTAGTGACTTACACGTTTTAGTGTGATTGACACTTAGTGATGTACTCATTGAGGAATAGAATTGATGCAACGCAATTGCCCGCTGGTTGTCTTCTGCTTTAATGTCGCATTGGCAGTTTTTCTGACCACGTCTGGTTTTCTCGTGGGGATTGTCTCGGCCCAAAAAAATGAAAATGACGAAGCCACCACCGCTAAGGCTGCGAGAATCGCCCTCGGGTATGAGGATTGGGGCAAGAAGTATCGCGAGGTGAGGGAAGCGACAAAGAAGTTAGGGGGAAATGATCTTGGCGGAGCGCTGCTGCTGCTCGATGAGGCTTCTTCAAAATATCCCGAGTTGCCGCCAGGTGAACTGGTTGCAGCCGATTGGTATGTTTCCCAGAACCGGATAGATCTTGCCATAAGACTGCTGGATCAGGCTGCCCAAAAATTTCCCGATGATCCGGAAACCTATCTCTTGCTCGGCAACCTTGCTTTTTTGGAAAACCGTAATACCGAGGCAACGTTGGCGTTTGAAAAAGCGCGAAAGCTTCTCGAAAGCTTTAGTGGTGATTCCTTGCGGTCAAAACGCTTAATGCTTCGTTTATATGCTGGGCTCTCAAGTTTGGCTCAAAGGTTTGGCCAATGGGAAAATGCGGTTGAGTACCTCGCAAAATGGGTCGAACTCGATCCAAACAATGCATCTACCCGTATCCGCCATGCGGAGGCATTGTTTCATATTGCAAGAGGGAGAGAAGCATATCGGCAGCTTGTGAGAGCAAATCAGTTAGACAAAACCATGATGGCCCCTGCCATGTATATTGCCCAATTTTATCTCGATCAGGGAGATATGGAATCTGCCCGGATGTGGCTGGAATCGGCATCAGAAAAAGATGCAAACGATTATAAACCGCGCGTCGAGTTGGCTCAGTTCTTCTGGAATAATGGGGATTTTATCAGGGCAAAAGACTATATCCAGAAGGCTAGATTGCTGAACAAAAACGATCAGCGATTAAATATCTTGGCGGGGCAGATTGCCCATTACGACCATGATTATGCGACGGCAATTGAGCGTTTTGAAGAAATTTTTGCTGCTCAGCCGGATAATCAGATCGCTCGAAATCATTTAATTCTAGCGCTGGCTTCAGAGGGAAGCGATGAAAATGTAGCGAGAGCGGTTCAGTTGGCCGAAGCAGGTGGTACGGACGTAGCCTCGCTTGTGAATCAGTGCTACGCATTCGCACGGCAAGGACTAAAAGATAAATCCGAGGCCGCAATGAACTTGTCCTTCCGAGGAGCGGTGGGGCCAAACTCAAAATATATCTTCGCCTACGTGTTGGCCGAAAACGGACAACCTGAAAAGGCGCTATCTCTCCTGGAAGTGGCATTAAAAGGCAAGGGACTCTTTATTTTTCGCCGAGATGCTGACAAACTTCGTTCGAAGATCATTGCTGCTGAGTCGAAGAAAAAAAAGAAGGCCTCTTGATCGGATCCTGTTGCCCAAAGTTTGATTGAGTTTTTCTGCCGGGCTAGGATGAAGGGCGACACCACCACCGTTTGGTTGCTATAAGCAACAGCAGCGAGAGCCCAAGAAATCCCAAGCTGGCCAGTCTGGAATGTGCCAGGCTCACCGCCAGTTGGGGCTTTGCCCAAAAGGTGGCAATTTCCACCAACAAAGCAATGCGGATTGCGTTGAAGATACAGAA
>JASMGX010000008.1 GCA_030751095.1 Pirellulales bacterium
CAGCCGTTTTTTCGAACAGTCTGTCTCTCACCAAGACACTGACAGCTGCCCACAGAGCGCCCACTGCCCGATACGCGATGCTATCACGATCTGCAAAAGCCTATTTTGATTGAGTTTAGAGACTCAAGCGGGGTGTTTTTTGTGTGCCGTCATTCGGGCGCGTGTCCACACCCTGGTTTTCCGCAGAGAAAAGTATTCTGCGAATCTCACCGCGGGCAATCATTCGCTAGCTGAGGGAAAGACTACCAGAAATTTGGCGATGCGATTTTAGAATCCCCGCGTTGCCCGCACATCCTCAAAGTCACGAAGGTGGTAACCGATTCTGACAAAATCGAGTATCTGACAGAGCGAACGCAAGGCGACCCCCAAGCCGTCTGGACCGCTGAAACCTCCAAATTGCCCACCACCCTTCAGGTGTGGTTCGAGATCCACGAACACACCGGGAATTCCCCGCCGCTTGAGCCGCTTGGTCAGTTTCGGTAACCGTTCGCGAAAATCCTCCAGAATCATCTCGTGACCACTCTGTCCCATTTTGGCCGGCACAAAATGTCGCAGCGCCTCCTCATCAACATGCTCTATCCTCGTCCTCTTGCCCGGATGCCGATAATCCTTGATATGTAGCCAGCCAATGGCATGCTTCATGGCTTGATACTGATTAAAAACCTCAAAAGTATCAAAACCCTGCGTCACCAGATTGCCACCATCGAAAATCAGAACCAAAGCAGGATGATTCACTTGACGATGAATCTCCGCTAATAACTCGCCCGTCTGGCCTACTAGATTGGCCTCTACCTCAAGTCCAAAAGTCAAATCGCTACGATGACACATTTCCGCAATCTGCCCCAACTGATCGACCGTTTGTGTTAGGTGTTCGGTTGGATCGCTATCCTTGGGATGATAGAAGGAAAATCCGCGAATCAATTTCGTTTCAAAGGCGTGTGCCAAATCGCATGCCTTGCGGACATCTTTGGCTAAATATTTTTGGAACGGCACATACGGATTCTTAGTGCCATCCTCAATATCTTTCAGTTTCACCTTACCAATGGGTGATCCAATCGACGAGACATTCATCCCATATTCATCCTCAAGGTGACGAATTTTGGTGACTTCTGTCTTTGTCAGTTTCATCACGTTTTTGATGCCATTACCAACATCCATAAAACGGATACTGTAAAATTGAAGTCCAACAGCCGCAAAGGCTGCAAACTGCTCTACTGCCGTTTTGTGGTTCGCCGCTTCGTCGGCAAATCCACTTAAGATCACTTCAGCATCTTCAACCATAGATCAATCTGTCTCCTGGAGATATTCAACCGTTACTTTGGTTGTGATGCCCCCCCGGGCAGTAAAGGCTGCCTCGCATTTTAATCTGCGAGGTTTGATAGAACCTACCAGATCGTCCACGATCCGATTGGTGGCATGCTCGTAAAAAATCCCCTCGCTGCGGAATTGCTGGAGATACATCTTCAGACTCTTGAGTTCCACACAGAACCTATCGGGGATGTAGGTAAACGTCAGGACGCCAAAATCGGGCTGTCCGGTTTTGGGACAGAGTGAAGTAAATTCTGGACAGACAATCTGAATGGAATAGTCCCGTTCAGAAAATTGATTGTCAAATACTTCCAAAACCTCTGTAAACGACTCGGCCATCGATAGAAACTCCCTCACGGACAAAAGCCTATTGTCGCATTATGCAGACGCGGACAAAAGAGCCCCGCGATACAAACCTTTGCTGGCAACACAGCATGGCTTGGGGTACTACGGGGATTTGATAAAAAGAACGTAATCGAACACGGGATGTCCGTCGACCTATTTCGACAGCCGGACACGCTAGGGAGCCTCGACCATCTGACCCACTTCCCCAACGGCGACTTCCAGGGACTGGCGGGCCATCTGAAAATTAGTGTGCGTGGAAATCTCAGGCTGTAACTGACGGAACTGAGCAACTGCTGCGAGCAAGCGAGGATACTTCTTGGTCGCTTGCTTGAGGTAGCTTGCTGCATCGCGGGCTTTTAGAGCAGACCCCAGTGCCAGCATGTAGTCGTAGAGAACGCGCTGCACCTCGAGTAAGGCCTCCTCCTCTTCTGCTTCTTCGGAATGTTTAATAAAGGTCCGTACGACCCAAACATGGGAAAGCAAATCATCGATGCGATCCATTTTTTCTTCCGGCGTCATGGCCCACCACTCTACAAGCCCACCACTCTACAAGCCCACCACTCCACAAGCCCACCACTCCACCAGATGGCCAAAACGATGGAATGGTTGGTTCCACAGGCCAGTTTTGAATTGTCTTACATCTCGCTTGGTGTTTTAGAACCCGGTTGTGCTCGATCTTGCGCCGCAACAGGTTCATCAATTTTTCCCAAATGTCCTTTGGGAGCAAAAACCATGACTAGCACCGCGCCGGCAATCACGAGGATCAAGCCGGACCAAAAGAACGGGCTTATCGAACCGATATAATCCTGTCGCAACATCGTCGCCCCTGTATTGACTACCGGTGCGCCACCAAAGACCAGAGGCATGGCATAAATGGGTTTTCCCCCCCAATTAAAAGCCATGATAATGCCGAGGGAACCAAAAACGCCTGCCGCTCCGGCTGCCAGAGACCAAAAGGTACCGGACAGCGTAAAACTCGCCCAGCCACCATCGGTTCCCGCACTGAGAAGTACTGTCGGTACGGCAACGGAATTCCCAAAATAGGCCAAGCAAACACAAAGCAGCGGCCGCAACCGGCTCCCCTCCATCTTCATCTGGCCCCGATGCAAAAAGGGACCATAAGCGCCCCAACAAGCTACCGTCACCACGATCGCACCAATAACCCAGAGCAAAGAAAGCGGTGGAGGATCCACTGTATGATTCGGCGGAGGTTTGCAAACCAGAACCGTAACGGCACCAAGGATCACCATCATCAGACCGGCGATAAATACCGGACCTATTTTTTTTGTCAGCTTGTTCATCCCTGCCGTGATCAGCGAATTGACAATCGGCGCACCACCAAAGACGATCGGCATGACGTACACCGGGTGACCACCACTCTTGAATGCGAGAATAATACCGAGCGCACCGATCGCACCGGTTGCCCCGGCCAACAGACTCCACAAACCCCCGCCCACGCTCCAGTGGCCACTCTCACCACGGCGGCCAAGAATCAAGGCGGGTACAGCCACGGCAATCAGGAAATAGGCGATACCGACAAAGAAAAAGGGTAAGAGCATCGCATTCACAGACTCCGTCCCATCCATATAGCGCATGTCATGCTGTCCCTTATGGATCACCGGGCCATAGAGTCCCCAACAGAGAATCGTCAGGGCAATCGAGCCGATCACATACAAAAACTTCATGAGAATGTGCTCCTGGATTTGCGATGGTCTTCCAGTGTATCAAAGGTCCAAAAGGATGCGACAGGGGCAACCTCCTTTAAGGGCCCACTGGCACCTCTTATTCCCCACGAAGTGTGGCAATAACAGGTAGCCGCAGTGCAGCACGCACCACATAAACTCCTACCAACAGGCCCACCAACACCACGAGCCCCAAGATCGCACAAAGCATCGCCCAGGGAATTGTGGCGCCGCCCATCGCAAATTGCGGCACTAGGGCCAAAAGAGCAGCCGCAAATCCGATCCCCAGACCTGCGAACAACAAAACCAGATTTTCCAGGACGATCATCGCAGCCAGACGACCCCGATGGAATCCACAAGCCTGCATGAGGGCAAGTTCAGCCCGGCGACCGGAGATGTTCCTCAGTTGCACCGCCACCAACCCCACCGTGCCTAGTATCAACCCCAAGCCGCCGAGACTCTGAAAACTGGACAGATACGTGTTTTGAACGGCAAATAATGTTTCCAACCTTGCTGCGACCGGCTCAGCATCAAATCCAAAATCGGAGAGCCGCTGCTCAAGTAGATTGGCTACCGCCCGCGTATTTTCAGGCGCCGTCTTGATGAGAAAATATTGGTAACCCTCGGTGTCCGGGAACAAACGCAGCAGTTGTGTCTCGGCAATCAATAGATCGCCCTGAAACAGACTGTTTTTCAGCAGGCCGACCACCTCGAGCGTCACGTTCTCTCCCACGGCATTTTCAATTTCAAAGCGTTCACCGATCCCGGCATAGAGTCCAAGGCCGTAGCGGGCGGTGTTTTCATCAAGGATCACCGGCACAACGCGGTTTTCTTCCGCATCCCGGCCAAGATTTTTTTCCAGATCGCTCCAGAACGATGGATCTAGACTGCCGGCAGAAAAAGATGTGGGCATGGTAGCCGGTATCCCCAGCAGTCTGGGTTGCCGGGCCCGATAGAGATTCAGGCAACTCGCATCATCCCCGCCATGGACCCTCAGCGATGCAACGGTCGCTCCCTCGAGCAGTCGGCGACTATTGGGATCGCTCATCCCGAGTTCAAAACGCCCTCTATCCGTTGCGAGGTCGTCGTGGATCGGCAGCGTACTCTCCGCGACCAATTCCCCACCATCGGAATTCAGGTCCACCAGCCGGAAAGCACTCACGGCCATGATCAGAAAGGTTGCACTCGCCAGCAAGCCAATCGTAATCCCGCTCCTTTGAGGATGTCGCGTCATGTTGCGGAAGGCGAGTTGTAAAAGGCCCAATCGACCGACCCCAAGCTCTCGAGCGGGTCGTCTCCGCAGGATCTCGCCAAGCACCATCAAACAGGAGAACAGATCCAATCCACCCGCAGCAAAAAAGAGTCCCGCCTGCAGATAGATTGGGCCGGTTGCCGCAAAGAAAAGCAGCACCATCGCAATCAGGGCTCCCAGTCCGGCAGACCAAAGCCGCCACGATGACCTGCTGGTGCAGGGAAGAACTTCCTCACCGCTGTCCAGCCACCAGCGAGCAGGATGTCTCCGCTGTTGCCAGATGGACCATCCGATCGCAAGCGCAGAAATGACGATTACCGATAGATATCCGACCAACAGACTCTCAAGATTGATATGGAGGTGCAAAAACGGAGTCCTCACGGCCGCAACCCACAAGGTGCGTAAACCGGTAACCATCAGCGCAGCGTAGGCGACACCACCGACGATGCCGATCAGTCCCCCGGCGACTACCACCACGAGAGCTTGCACAAAGAACAACCAAAAAATCCTCGCCCTCGAAAACCCAACGACCAACAGGTACCCGATTTCAGCAGACCGCTCGTCAATGCCGAGACGAAAAAGAAGCACCAGAAGCATCAGAGCAGCAGCAATGAGAAACATGCTAAAACCGAGGAACAGCAGGCCGAATGGGGTCGTCCCCTCAGCCGCCTGAAGGGCCTCTTTACGTATAGGCCGGAATTGAATCAGATCCGCATCCGCCAGTTTGGATTCGAGATCGTCTCGAAGCACCTTGGCTTCGAGACCCAACGGCCCCGACCCGCCAACTGTGCCGGGTGCTTCTTTGGCCGGCAACACTCTCAGCGAAGTGGCTTCACCAAATCGACTCCCCCATATCTGTTTGCCACGACTGCGCGAAATAAACGCTTTGGGTGTCGCCCGATAGGTGTCCCAGTATTGCTCGTCGCGGTCACGTACCCGTGAAGCATCGAACGGAAATGGGGGATTCCAGTCATCAATCGATTCCTGATCGGTCACCCCTTTGAGTTCGGGCGTCAAATTCCGGTCGCCTGCAACCGTCTGCCCACCTTGTTGGTCCAGAAGGGGCACGATGGCTCGCAGCTTAAATGTTTCGGTCCGCTCGCGAACCTGCCCATGCGTTGTTTCAGGCTCAAAGAACGTGAGCTGGATCTCTGCTCCTGGTACAACGCCCAAATCCTCAGCCGCCCAGTCATTGAGTACGATCTCATCGTCGGCCAGCAACAGCGGCTCTCGGTCAGCCAGGAGGAGCGGCCCGAGCGTGGGAACCGAATCGATGGCAGTCACGGTCGAATAGGGGATTTTTTTCTCGCCTGAGGTGATCCAGTTGGCCAAATAGGTGAGTGCAGGCTGCACGGCCTGCTGGTCGGACCACACCTGAGCGGCCTTCTGCGCGACCTGTTCCGGAAGCAACATCCGCTCACTCGTCAGGTTGATGTATTCAAGATTCTCCGCAATTTTCCTCCCTCCACCGAGCGGCAGCGATTGCAGTTGCAGGCCATAATCCTCCAAAGTCGGGACCATTTCCGGATCAGAACGATCCCCGCTGGCACCGGGGGACTCATCTGCCACCAAGATCAAATTGCATCTACCCGCAACATCAAGCATCTCTGAGATCGCATCGATCCCGATAAAAGCGTTCCGTGGCAACTGCTGGCTCGGGCTGAGAGAAAAACCGCCTAAGGCATTTTCGGAAATGATTTCCGATACTCTAAATTGTCGCCGACGGACCGATTCGGTTTTTCGTCCCAAGGGACTCTCTGCCGGAATCACACTAAAGCGACCAATCTGCAAAACCACCCGGTCCCCGACTTGGACATCGAGATAACGGGACGATGCGAGACGGCTTGTAAGGACAATTTCATCGCCTGTAGGACTTGTTTCCGGCCCCCCCTGCCCGAGCTTCCAAAAACCCCGGTTGCAACCGATGACCGTTACGCCCGCAGCAACTTGCCCATCGCGCTGATTTTTGATCGACCCACGAACGAGAATTGCAGATTCCGCCAACTTGTCCTTTTTTTGAAAACCAGCGTCTTCGCGAATTTGGTCGATCAGGCTGTCTTGAAAAAACACATCGGTAATGACAATCTCCTCGACATTACCGAGTCGCTCGAGAACCAGTCTGCGGAGACTACCACGCATGGAGTCACCCACCAGCAGCGCACCGGTGAGCACCGTTGCGGTGGTCGCAACCGCCAACAACAGCGCAACGTTCAAGCGGCGATGGTATCGCAGGCTTACAATCGCAAGACGGAAAAAGGACATCCGCCCCTTCCAGTGCTCGGGCCAAATGTTTTGTGAAAAATCATCTTCTGTTATAGTCGCTCTTTTGCCTCACGGCATCTGGCCAATCTGAGAAAAGAGGGTGTGCCTCCAAGGTCGCTTTAAGAAATGTTAGTTGAGAGCCCGAAATTGGCGTTCTCTTTAGGCTGTGCGATCTCGCAGGTCTCGAGAGCATCACGTACAATTTCGAGCATGTACAAATGCTTCCTTCGCTTCGCCAAATGCAGTCTTTTTGTCCTTGGGCACTTCGCCCAACTCTCTGCATCGGCTGATGGGACCAGCGACCTCGGTGCCGTCGCCACTGTCCACCCGACCGCCACTCGTGCCGGGCTCAAGGCCCTCTCAGAGGGAGGCAACGCCATCGATGCGGCAGTTGCAGCAGCACTCACACTTGGAGTGGTCGATTGTCACAACTCCGGGATTGGTGGAGGCTGTTTTATCCTGCTGCACCTACCGGACGGCAAACTCATCGCAATCGATGGCCGTGAAACCGCACCGGAGCATGCGAGCGACGATCGCTATTTCCGTGACGGCAAACTGCAACCGGAACGAAGTCGTATCGGCCCACTTGCGGTCGGCACCCCCGGCGCTCTTGCCGCCTATGCCTATGCCGTAGAAAAGTTTGGTCGTATGTCACTCGGCAAACTGCTGCTCCCGGCAGCGGAGATTGCCGAGAAGGGATTTGCGATCGATCCCACCTTTGCGGTGCGGCTCGCTGCGGAGACGCGGGCACTTGCTCGTTTTGAAGGCTCCCGCAATCTTCTATTACAGGCAGACGGCAGACCCTATCGGCAAGGAGATCTGTTGCGAATGCCCGATCTGGCCCGGACCTATCGATCCATTGCCGGTGAGGGAACGGACTGGTTTTATCGCGGACCGTTTGCCAGACAGGTTGGAACCTGGATGCAGCAGCATGGTGGTGTTCTCTCGGCCGAAGACTTTGGCAGCTACCGCGTGCAGCGGCGGCAACCGATTATAAGCAGCTATCGGGACCGCACCATTGTCGGTTTTCCGCCGCCGAGCAGTGGTGGAGTGCATGTGGCAGAAATCCTCAATATTCTTGAACATTTTGACCTCAAAGATGCCACCGATGCGCAAGTTGTTCATTTGACGACCGAAGCGATGAAACTTGCTTTTGCCGACCGAGCTTACTGGCTCGGAGACCCTGCGTTTACAAATATTCCCCGCGGCCTGATCGACAAAAAGTATGCCCGCGAGCTAGCGCGGGGGAAAATCGATCCTGTTCAGGCCAGCCCGGTCAAACAACACGGCTTGCCCCCCAACGCCACGGAAAACGTGTTCGGAAAGCATACCACCCACATCGCAGCAGCCGATACGAAAGGCTATTGGGTTGCGATCACAACAACGGTCAATACGCCATTCGGGTCCAAAGTCATCGTTCCCGGGACCGGTGTGGTACTCAACAATCAAATGGATGATTTTTCTATTGCCCCGGGCGTTCCGAATGCTTTCGGGCTCATCGGTGCCAAAGCCAACCGCCTACAAGCGGGCAAACGCCCCCTTTCGAGTATGAGCCCTACAATCATGCTCGTTGGTGAAAAACCACAACTCACCCTAGGTGCAGCGGGAGGGCCTCGCATCATCAGCCAGGTGGTGCTCACGATCATACGCATGGTCGATCGGAGCATGCCGCTTGCGGAAGCCGTTGCCGCTCCGCGCTTCCATCATCAATGGCGACCGGACCAACTTTTTATTGAAACGACTGGCGACAATTTTACCTTTCCCGAACCACTGATTGAGAATTTACGCAAACGCGGCCACATCGTGACGGCCATGCCGTATGCGGGTGTCACAGAGTGCGTCGGCTACTCAGTGGCTGGCAAGTTGATTGCCGTGACAGACCCTCGCCTGCCAAAGGTAGCGTCTTCTGGCAAAGAGTCTGCGGAAAGAAACAACCGCTAATCGCGCGCACGCAGCACAAAATACAACAGCGTCATCACCGCCTGCAGCGTTGCCGCCACATAGGTAAGTGCAGCCGCATTGAGTACCTTATTGACATAGGACATTTCCGCGGCGGGAACGATTCCCAATGCGACCAACTCGTGTTTTGCTCGCGCACTGGCATCAAATTCCACCGGTAAATTTACCAGTTGGAAGAAGACAACAACGCTAAAGATCCCAATACCGAGAAACAAAAGCGGCTGCCAGGAAAACATCAGGCCAAAAATGCACATCCAGATGCCCGCACCACTGCCGATACTCGCGGCCGGAACGATCGCATTGCGAACGACTAGGGGTTTGTAATTCCGGGCATCTTGAATGGCATGTCCCGCTTCGTGGGCGGCGATCCCAACGGCAGCGAGGGAACGGTTTTGATAGACTTGCGTGCTGAGCCGCAAAACTTTTCCACGGGGATCGTAGTGATCGCTCAACTTGCCACCGATCTGCTCAATCGAAACGTTGCCGAGCCCCGCCGAGTCGAGTACATGGCGGGCGGCCGCCGCACCACTGAGTGTGGCTGGTTGCTTAGATGCCTATCCATAGGCCGAGTGGATGCGAAACTGGGCCCAAAGGCCCAACGCCAATGGAGGTAGGATCAACATCCAATAGAGCGAGTCGAAAAAATACATTTGGAAGCCTTTCGCTATTTTCTTTTGTGCAGCGCCTTTCGAGACTCCGGACCACTGAGACCGACGCCCATCGGCTATGCCATCATACGTGTTTGGCGAGGGCCACGTTCCTCAAAACGGGGCCGAATTCATCCTCCAAACCGGAAAAATCCCCCGATTTGTTGGCGGGATGGACCAACGGGGCCCCATCCTGCCTGTTAAGATATTTTTACATAATCTGGAGCCGGGAAAAGGCCGAAATCGGTATAAGGCGCTCTAGAAGAGACCAGAGGAGCGGACACCACTGAGAGGATGCCATTCGTTTCCTCGCCCGATCGCCCGCACGCCTGGCAGCGTAGCCGTTATTTTGAAACCGTCACCCCCTCAGAGAGATATTCTCATGCATTTGCGGCTGCTTTTTGCCTGCCTGATTGTCCTCTCACTGCCGCTCGGCGGCTGTCGCAAAGAGCCGGCAAGCGAACCTGAAAGTACAGTGGTCGGCTTCAATGATGTTCCGGACGAGCAATTACAGGCAATGATCGATGAAGCGCTCCGCTACACGTTCAATGAGCGGCGATTGAGTCTGGATGTGAATGCCGCATGGCAAATTCTGCATGGGGCACTCCCGTTCGGAACCCACTTTCAGGTTCGAAATGGCGACGAGGCCGTCTCGGCGATGCAGTGGGTTCTCGATGGCAACCAAATGAAGGGTTGGACGTTGCGTCATGGCACCAAGGATCTTCCGGGGAACCGTCGTGGACTGAAGATGGTCATGGAACCGGGCACGAAGACCGGTCAGGGACATGAGGACCAATGGCTCGCGGTAATGTCGCAATGTGGTTTTGAAAAAGACCAGAAAATTCTCTTCCAGGGGCAGGAGTACCAACTGTGGGATGTCGTGCAGCAGTCGATGTCAGACATCTATCCCGGCAAAGAGTGCAGTTGGTCGTTGATTGCTCTGACCCGCTATCTGGACGATTTTGACCAGGAGTGGAAATCGTCTGACGGGGAGACCTGGACGCTGGAAAAAGTTCTTCAGATGGAGGCGGACGAGGAGTTGTCGATGAGCGCCTGTGGCGGTTCGCACCGGTTGATCGGCATGACCATGGCCCTCGATGCCTATCGCGATCGGGGAGGCGATGTGCAGGGCCCCTGGGAAGATGCCGAAGAAAAAATTACTGGAGCCATTGAAACGGCCAGCCGCTTTCAGCAACCCGATGGTTCTTTCTCCACAAGTTATTTTTCGAGACCCGGCACTTCGGCCGATTTAGCCTTACGGATTAATACGACGGGTCACACTCTCGAATTTCTTGCCCTGGCACTTCCGCCGGAGCGGCTCTCCGAACCCTGGGTCGAACAGGCAGTGACGCAACTCTGTGAACTCTTTAAAAAAACGGAGCCGATCCCCTTGGAGTGCGGCTCTCTGTATCACGCCGCCCACGGACTGATGGAATATCGGGAACGGCGGTTCGGCCCATGGCCGTATCCCGTGGCCAAGGAGGCCGGGTCGCAGGATGATCCGCAGAAAGAATCTGGAAAATAGGTCTTTTTGATTCGCTCGGCAGTGCCACCGGATTACTTTTCAGAAAGGTCCGTCGGCAGGTCGATGTACGCCTCTGCGATGAGATCTTCTTCCGCAATTTCCAACCGCTCCATAAGATCCGCAACGATTTGTTGCCCCTCATTGATCGGCTGGCCGCTTCGCATCACAACTTCCAGTTCGATAAACTCTCCCAGGCCCTCGACGCGGTCAAAATGGATGCGGGTCTGTCCGTGCAGATAGAGGCAGCGCTCCTTGCAAACTTCGCCCGCAAGCGTGAGGGCTTTGGAGAGTACGGCATTGAGGGCATCTGGTACGGCAACTTTACTGAGCACATAGTCGGACAGCTTTGCCTGCCGATCATCGGGGCGGAGGTAGTAGATCAACTCGCCGCTACCGTCGCCGAATTCTCGCAGCTTGAGGCGACCTTGGGGAACATCGTAGAACGTGTCGCGCTGAAGGATCTTTTCACCAGCCTGACCGCAAAGTAGCGCGGCCAGCGATTGCTGGCGGTCAAAATCGTGTGCCCTGGCTTTGATTTCTACATTTTCCGGCATCGACACAAATTCGGAATCATCCACTCTTGGGGCTGAAACAATTTGGAGCGGCAGCAATCTGTCATAGCATATTAATGTGCAGCGGTCTTGGACAGACTCACAACGACGACCCCGGCAATGATCAATCCAAGTCCGATCAGGCCCGGTATGTCCAACGACTGGCCATGGACAAAAAATGCCAGCGCTGCAATTAAGACTATGCCCAAACCACTCCAGATGGCGTAGGCAATGCCTGTCGGAATCGTGCCCAAGGTCAGATATAGCAAAGCAAACGAAATCAAATAGCCAAAAACACAGAGCAACAGGATCGCTGGTTTGTGGGTTGCTTCGGCCTGCTTCATGAGCGTTGTTGCGATCACCTCGAAAATAATGGCCACGGCAAGATAAAGGTAACTGATCATTGTGCAAACACTTCACCGGCACGATTTTCCGGTGCCCTATTTAAAACGCAGTAACCCTGCAAAAAAGCAACTACTGCTGGCCTAGCGAAAATGGTTTTTCCTCTGCAACATTTCCGTCAAAAGCGGCCCGCAATCGCTGAGCTTCTGCTGCGACAGTCTTGTCGGGTCCCACCAATTTCAGATAGTAGACTCCCTCACGGCCCTCTAATATCACGGCCAACACACGACTTCCGGGCACCTCCTTGGTCCTACCCGCAATCGGAGGACCAATCGCCTTCTTATACGTTCCACTGATATCCGCCAGCGCATATCGTCCTTCCTTGGTCTTTCCATGAAAAAGGGAAACCTCTCTGTTTGCGGGGGTAAATTGGCCAATCCACCGCTCAATATTCTGCTTGAGAGAACCACCTCCAGGAAAACTGAACACCGCCAGTTCTGCATCCTCCTGATCGGCTCCACTAGCTGGAACACGAAACTGCAACAATCGCATTCGTGAACTGGGGGCCTCTTTTTTCCACGACGTGGGAATATGCAGGATGAGTTTTCCTACCTTTACATCCTCTGTTCCCGCAGAGGCGGCAGTTGTGAGAAGACCTCCGCTGAGCAGACATGTCATCGCAATGGTGAACGCAATAATCCGACTTGGCATGATCGACGACTCCTGAGAAAAAGACTGGGATAGACTGGCCGCAACAGACAGCGACAAAGACCGAACAATGGCGCCACCTGCATAGATGCGGTTATAATAACACGACCCCATGGTACCGCCAGATGGAGCAGACCGGCCGGCCCCGATCGCCAGTCGCGGCTATCGCCTTTTAGGCGCCCTTGCCCTTCTTTTTTTTCGCTTGTTTGGCAGCAGCCTTGGCCTGTTTTGCGGCAGCCTTGGCCTGTTTCTTCTCCGTCTGTTCCTGTTTCTTTTGCTCCTTAGCCTCCTGCTTTGCCCTCTTTTTTTCCTCCTTGGTCTCAGCCTCCGCTACGACCGCCTCGTCCGCAAACTCGTCGTCTTCTATCTCACCAGAAAAGGTATCTTCTAGCTCATCATTCTCCTCCTCATCATCATCCTCATCCCGGGCGGCACGATGATCGCAGATCGCGCCAATAATAACCATGAGAATACATGCTCCAATTAATGCAAAAAAGAAATTCGGAACGGAAAAAATCCCGCCGGAGGAAGGCTTCTCGGCGCTGGCCTGTGCCAACAGAAACAAGGTGTCGAACAAGGACATGGGGACAATCTCAGGGCTCAGAAAACATCCACAGAAAATTGGTCGCCCTATTCTATCAAAAGTCACTCCCACCTACAGAGGCACCCAATATCAAAATATTCTTGCTCTTTAGGTGTGCTCCGGATGCATCTGCCGATCCGACGGTTGCGACTCAGACAAATCGGAATAGAATGATCCGAGAACTGAGTTGTTTGAAGTGTATTGAGATCGCATTCTTCCCCAATTTTGGATCCAACCATGACCGAACGCGAACGCTGGATTGTCTATCCGCTTCTATTTCTTGCAATCAGTATCTCGTTGAAAGACAAATTTACGCCTCCGCCCAAAACACTTAAAGTCGACAGACTGGAAGCAGAGCAGATCAAGACCTCCTTACTTCTGGGAGCTCGGGCAAGCATCAATGAACTGCATGCGCCTTTGATCCATACCTATCAGATTCAAGTAGAGGATTTACAAAGCAACCCGAAAATTGTACTTCGCAGCTTTACTCCATCCAACACAGACCAAGATCCGAATCAGAAAACGGTTGGCGGTATCGATTTGTTCGGTACCGAGAGTCAGATTCTGGTAGGTCTTGGCGGAAATGTCGGGGGAGGCTATGTGGTCACACGACCCACAGATGACCCGAAGGACTTTGTTGCGTTTGGTTACGATCAACGCGGATCGGGACTTTTTTGGCTTGACAAACAGGGCCAACCGAAAGGTTTTTTCAGACCCAGAAAAGAAACGCCTCCGCAAACTCAGCCCACAGGCACCGTGGAAAACGACACCGTGGAAAATGACAGCGTGGAAAATGACACCGTGGAAAATGACACCGTGGAAAACGGCTCGGACGAATAGGCAGAACAACAAGCTGCGCCGGACGACGAAAAATAAAATCGACCGCAACAGCATAGAGATCGACAGAAAGACGCCCACTCAATAGTCGCGGGGATTCACCCGGGCCTGCACTCGCAGAGGCAGTCCCTGGAGCCGCAAAAAGCCTGCGGCATCATCCTGATTGTAGGAACCGCCACCCTCCATACTGGCAATCGCCTCGTCATACAGACTGTTGGGGCTTTCGCGGCCCTCGATCAGGATGTTGCCCTTGTAGAGTTTGAGCCGGACTTCACCACTCACTGGCTGCTGGGCCTCTTCGATGAACTTCATCAAGGCGTCCATCTTGCGGCAGTACCAGAAACCGTAGTAGACCATCTCCGCAACCTCAGGCGAGAGCCGATCCCGAAGATGGGCCAGATCGCGATCGAGCGTGAGTTGTTCGAGCTGGCGGTGGGCCTCGTACAGCAATGTCATCCCGGGAGCTTCGTAGACGCCTCGGCTTTTCATACCTACAAAGCGGTTCTCGACGATGTCGATCCGCCCCACACCATGCCGCCCCCCTATTTGATTTAACTGTTGGACCACTTCTAAAGGGGAACATCGCTCACCGTTGACGGCAACCGGCATACCCGCTTCAAATTCAATGGAGAGTGGCTCCGGCTCATCGGGAGCCGCCAGCGGCGAAACGGTCATCCCAAAATCGACAACATCGAGACCACACGTTGCCGGGTCCTCCAAGCAACCCGCCTCGTAACTGATGTGCAAACAATTCTCGTCGCTGCTGTAGGGTTTCTCCACCGATGCCTTGACCGGAATGTTCTTCGCCTGGCAATAATCGATCATCTCGGTGCGGCCTGGAAATTGGCTGCGAAACTCTTCCATACGCCACGGTGCAATCAATTCGATGTCCGGATCGAGCGCTTCTGCCGCCAACTGGAAGCGGCACTGGTCGTTGCCTTTGCCTGTCGCGCCATGTGCAAAGGCCCGTGCACCCACCTCCCGCGCCACCTGCAGACAGACTTTGGAAATCAGCGGCCGGGCAATCGAGGTCCCCAACAGATATATCCCTTCATATCGGGCCTGCCACTTGAGGACAGGAAACGCAAAGTCGCGACAGACCTCTTCGCGAACATCGATCAAACGCGAAGAGGCCGCCCCATGAACTCGCGCCTTTTCAAGAATCGCTTCCCGATCTTCGCAGGGCTGCCCGAGGTCCACATAGACACAATGGACTTCATACCCCTTGTCAATCAACCAACCGAGGATCACAGAGGTATCAAGCCCTCCCGAATATGCCAACACGCAGCTTGCCATCGCAATCCATCCCCTCTACGAACAAAAGAATCTTATCGACAACGTGCAATTTCGTGCAATTTTGATTTTCCCTTGCTCGGATGGCAAGGTACTTCAAAGCCACCGCTTCTTTACAATCCAGCCCCTACCCACACAACCAGATGCCACCGAGCAACAAAGAGAGACATCTAAAGATGTTCCGTCCAGCCCTTCTCCTCGATCAATTGAACCAGCTTGCGAATCGATTCCTCATCGTTGCGATTGGCGACCAGTGTCGCGTCCGGTGTATGCACTACGATACAGTCCGATAGGCCCAAAGTCACCAGCAGGTGGTCGCCACGGCCCCGCACGATCGAACCGGTCGTATTGAGACCGAGGTGACGGGCATCAATCGTATTTCCCTCCTCATCTTCCCCCCGTAAACGGCTCAGCGCGGTCCAGTTTCCGACATCATCCCAATCAAAGGGGGCCTCAAGCACGACAATATCCGTGGCATGTTCCATCACCGCGTAATCGATCGAGACACCGTCAATGGCTGAAAACTCTTGCCGGAAGACATCCTCAAAATCCTCAGACTCCCAGTGCTCCGTAATCGTACGAAGATGGCCGAGCATCTCCGGTTCGCGCTCTGCAAGTTCCTCGAGTATTGTGGCGGCTTTCCAGACAAAAATTCCCGAATTCCAATAGAACGTCCCTGCATCGAGATACGACTGGGCCACATCCGCCTTTGGCTTTTCGCGAAATTGTTTGACCCGGTACGCGCAAAGGTCATCCGTCTGCTCGGATTGCTCTAGCGGCTCATCGCGCTCGATGTAACCGAACGTTTCAGCCGGATAGGTTGGCCGGATACCAAACGTTACAATCCGCCCGGGCATTGCATCGACAAGTGCCGCTGCCTGTGCCACAGCCTGTCCAAAGGCTGCGGTTTGCTTGATGACATGATCGGCCGGCATGACAACCATCGTGGCATCCGGATCGGTGCGACTGCAAAGGAGTGCCGCCAAGCCAATACAGGGTGCTGTGTCTCGTCGACAGGGTTCACCAATGATCGATGTTCTCGACAATTCCGGAAGCTGCTCTGCTATTTTTTCGACCAATCTCTCACCTGTTACGATCAGAATCTGTTCGAAAGATACCAACCCTTCAAGGCGATCACATGTCGCCTGGATCATCGATCGGTTTCCTGCAATGGTAATCAACTGTTTGGGAAAATCTGCGCGACTCTCAGGCCAGAACCGCGTGCCGGCGCCACCGGCCATAATGACTGCGTGAATCATGAAATAATCCGAACTGGAGGGTGTTTACGATTGGCAACAGCTACATTCATACAAAACGACATCCCCGATACCAATGCGTTTTATCTGAAATACGTTTCTTCAACAATCGATGTGCCAGGAGTGATTTTTCCTCGGAGTTGGTCGACGGTCATTGCAAAGAGAGGGCTAATTTCAACGCGACACCCATTCTCCACCTGCACCCCTGCCTCGCGAAGCATGCTGCGGTGCAAGTCCATCATCTGATGGTGGACATGCTCGACAGTATCGGTAGCCGCACCAGATGCATTTTTCAGCGGTGCAAAGGCAACCGCCGGATCGACTTCAACCGACAGCGAACATTTCGCATGCGGCAGCAGATCAAAGATAAAGCGCTCGTACTTGATTGCATTTGGCTCGGCGGGATCGACATGCTGACCCGCCGGATCTACGAAGGGCACTTTCTTCCGGGCACAGTGGGTGGGCAAGGCGTTGTGTAATTTTGTCATCCGAGACAAAAACCCGACATCCAACACATGGACTGCGATGCTACCGGCCCAAAATTTTAGAGAGCCATCACCATTGCGCACTTTTGCGATATCTGCCGGCAGATCGCTGTACTCGATAATCCGTGTCACTCCATCCACCTGGACAACGTTCCCCACCCTCTCTTCCGGGTCCTGTTTGGCAATCACCTGCAATGTATATTCACTGTTTGCCAAAATATGACAACCGATCATGTATGCATCACAGACTGTCGCAATCGGATTATCCACCTGAAAATAAAACAAATGCTCAATCCCCCTCTGCTGCATGTCCGCAAGAGCACCAGAGCGATCGAGCGCCGCCAGCATTCCTCCATGGCCATCGGGACTGAGAAAGAGTGAACCGCGGTCACTCAACAACAGCTTGCCCGTTGAGGCATCGACTGCCGGCAATGTCCCCTGACAAAAAACGGTCACATCTTCCTCAGCAAGACCGAACCATCGATTTGTCTTGAGATAGTCCACCGTCTCCTCATGGGTAGCCGGACTGGTCATTAAATAGATCGGGATAGCGGTACCGGAGCGCATACCGGTTGCCAGGATTTTTGCAAACAGAATTTCAAATAAGCTTGCATCCGAGATGGGACCGACAGGATACATCCCCTTGGGATGATCGAATCCCAACCGGGACCCCTGTCCTCCAGCAACCAGTGCGACACCAACCTTTCCTTCAGCAAGTGCTCGTTCACCGAGCGGGCGGGCTTGCTCACTGGTGTACGGTGGATCGTTGCTATCGATGCGAACGGCCAAAGGAGGCATTGCCCGCTGAGCCAGTTTTCTCAGGTTCTCTTGGGCCTTGCTTCGTTCGAACATTGCCTCCATCTCTGGGAAGTCAATCTCCTGAATCTGCGCTGCCAAATTCGCTTGCTGGACACCGCTGAGTTTGTCCCAAAAGGCAAGCAGATGTTCCTGAGAAAAAGCTCTCAGTTGCAAAAGCAATTCGTCCCTCATGGCCAAATCCCCGGACGCGGACAATGCTTCACCCACCTCGAACAAAAAGAAAAGCGAGATAACACAACAGCGGGAACAACAGAAACATTGTCAAGTACGTAAACAATGTTGTCCACTTCTTTCGGGGCCAACGAGCCATGATTTCGATTGGGGGAAGAGGCAGTAAATAACCGGCAGAAGTGGACCATTATCACGTGCTGTTGGCCAGATGCAATAGCGTGGGGCAATCCGTCAATCCGATGTCAATCCGAAATGGCCGAAAATTCAACCATTGTCTGCACAGGTTGGGTATAGGTTTTGGAAAGACGGATTTCCAAACGGGCACCATAGGGCAATATCTGCATGGTCTTGAGAGTCGCATCAGGACCGTCGATTTGCTCGGCGTGCAACTGTGGAGTTACCGCAAATGGTGGACAGAACGCGAGATGGATCGACTCGGTCCGCTGCCCCAATTGAAAGTGTGATCGGACCTGCCCACGGCAAATATCCCCCTCCTGCTCATCACATGTCCGCTCGATCCGATGGCGCACCCCCTCAGGAAGCGATGACGATTCGAGGCTGACGGCGGGCTCCCTCTTTATCGCAATCCGCTTGGGACCTGCATATAGCGGGTGCCACGATTTCTGTCCTCTGCCTCGGTGCTGTCGAACAACCCGCCTCAACCAGTATCCTTCTTCCACAGTAAGAAGTGCCACCATAGCCCAGATGCCATACAAGGAACTACCGGGCAAAGCAACCGCGATTGCCGATGCAACGAGACCAACAAGCAGGAGCAACTGAAAGACCCAGATCCAAACCGGTTTACCCCGCCAACGCACCATCGCTCCGCGATGCACTAGGGCGGCAAGAAACGCCAGCAAGGCCCCAACTCCAACCAACTCGACAGAGGTTAAGGGGATTTTCAGACCACCATCGAATCGCCTCACGAGCAAAAGCAACGCAAAGGCAAGCAGCAGAAAACCACTGCATAGGCTCAACACGCTCATCCACGTCCGAGCGAACCGGGCCATCGCCAAGGGGCGCAAGCTGCCACTTCCTTCGATTGTGACCGCCGTGGCCACTGCACGTGCATCCATGCCCGTCTCCGAAATTCTACCTGCGCACTTAGTTAGTGGTCGCTCCAGCCACCCTCGCTGCTTCGGCGAGTTCTTCTGCCCGGTCGGTCCGCTCCCAGGTCAGTTCCGGTTCCGAGCGCCCGAAATGTCCCCCGGCCGTCGTCTGACGATAAATGGGACGTCGCAGATCAAGATACTCAATAATTCCTCGGGGTGTCAGTTCAAAACATTCCCGGATCAATTCGCAAAGCCGGGAATCATCGACCCGACCCGTTCCCTGTGTATCGACATGCACGCTGACCGGTTCGGCGACGCCAATCGCATAGGCAAGCTGCACCTCACAGCGGTCCGCCAAATTTGCTGCGACAATATTCTTCGCGACGTGGCGCGCCATGTAGGCGGCACTGCGATCGACCTTCGTGGGATCTTTTCCACTAAAGGCTCCACCCCCGTGGCGACCCCAACCGCCGTAAGTATCCACAATAATTTTGCGTCCCGTCAGACCACAATCGCCATGCGGGCCACCAATCACAAAACGCCCCGTCGGATTAATGTGGTAGGTAATATCACCTTTATCCAATTCAGCCGGTAATATTGGCTTAACAATCTTCTCGATCACAAAATCGTGGATGTCTTCATTGCTCACTTTGTCAGAATGTTGCGTCGAAACGACAATCGTATCGATCCTTTTAGGTCTGTTTCCCTCATACTCCACTGTGACCTGACTTTTACTGTCGGGACGCAGCCAATCAACTTCACCCTGCTGACGGGCTTCTGTGAGTCGGTCGAGTATCCGGTGCGAGAGCGCAATCGGCAGGGGCATCAGTTCAGGTGTATCATCGCAGGCAAAACCAAACATGAGCCCCTGATCGCCAGCGCCAACGTCTTTGCCGGCATCGGAATCCGCATTAACACCCTGTGCGATATCCGCACTTTGCGCGTCGATCTTCTTGACAAACTGACAGGTATCCGCGTTAAAACCGAGTTCCTCGTCGGTATAGCCAACTTCCCGAATCACATTACGAACAACGTCTTCGTAATCGATGTCTGCTTTGGTTGTAATCTCACCAGCGATGACTACAAATCCAGTTGTCACCATTGTTTCACACGCCACTCGTGAATGAGGGTCCTGTTCAAACAGGGCATCAAGAATGCCGTCCGAAATACGATCTGCCAATTTATCGGGATGCCCCATACTGACCGACTCACTGGTAAAGAAATATTTTCCCTCTGCCATCGTAGATCCTCCCGTACGGCCTGTGGACTGCCTGTTGGATTTTGTGTCATGAACGGATTTTAATTGCGTGTGCAAATTGTAACACAGGGTGAGTCGCACCGACAACGCCGTCGCCCGGGAGGGTTTTTGCCGATTCAGACGGCCAACTCCGGGAACCGCGAAACAGACCCTACAGATGGCTGCTAGCAGAGCCAGGCCCATTTTGCGCCGGCGTCTCCAAAATCGGAGGTCAGCGTAGATGTTCCATCGGCACGTTCTTGCCGACAAAACCGACCACGATCGGCCCCCAGATGGTCAGAAAGATGTTGGCCAAAGCGTAGGTGATCGTAAAGGTAGCAACCGGTGTCGAGTTGCCCGCCTTCTCAAGCAGGGCGGCAAAACCTGGATTGGCGCTCCGCCCACCGACTACGCAAGCCAATGCCACAATAGGACTGCGGATCCGGAGGATGTAATACGAGAAGAAAAAGACGACGATCTGCGGAATCAGGGTGACCGACGCGCCAAGCAGCAAAAGAGTCATCCCATTTTCCTTGATGCTCGTGAACGCCTGTGGGGCCGCTGTAATACCCACGAGAGCGACAAAGACAGCCAAGCCAAAATCCCGTAGAAAATTTGATGCCCCACTCGGCAAGGCAGC
The DNA here is from genome assembly GCA_030751095.1 of Pirellulales bacterium. GTDB lineage: Bacteria > Planctomycetota > Planctomycetia > Pirellulales > UBA7805 > UBA7805. The sequence continues at coordinate 20,955 of JASMGX010000008.1, forward strand.
AAACCGCGGATGGACACTCCGCAACCAACCGAAGAAGAGGCCAGACAGGAGGCAGCCGACACCGCTACCGATGGTTACCGGGACACCAACGAGTTTGAATTCGATCATCCCGATCAGAAATCCGAGCGTCATCCCGACACCGAAGAACACAAAATCGGTCACAGCCGCCGCCGAGACGGAGGGACCGATATGCCTCGCAACACGACCGACATCCTCGGGGCGACCGACGAGGGACAAAGCATCACCCTTGTGGAACTTAAGTTCGGGCGAACAGGGCATTGCCTGCCCCCAACGCTTTACACCTGTCACAAAAACTCCGTGCCGCGTTTCGATTGGGAGCAATTCGCTCAACTCGGCCATGGTCCGCTCTGCAAACTCACCGCTGTTCATGATCAACTCGCGGTTTTCCTCAACCACCTGCATACCGGGAGGAGCCTCCACCTCAGGACCGAAGTGAGCAGGCGACTGTTTGAGGGTCGGGATCTCTCCGATCACCGCAACGATGTCTCCATCCTGCAAAATTTCCTCCTCAGTAAAATCAATCGCTTTGCCGCTCCGCACAATGGCGACAACGGCTGCAGTGGAGAGCTCTTTGTCGATCTCGAGGACAGTTCGGCCAGTCGCTTGCCTCGCCGAATCGACCTGAAAGAACCGCGTCGAGACGCGCTGCACACCATTGAACTGGCCCGATTCGAGTTCCGCATTGCCGCCCGCTCTCTCTTTGGCAAGCGCAAGTGCCTCTTTGCGGACATCCCAACGCATGATCATCGGCAGCAACCAACTGACGACTATAATCGGCCCCAGGGATCCGAAGATGTAACAGACGGCGTAGCCGACAGCGACGTTCGTTTGCATGGTTTTGATCGCGGCCGGCGAAACGTCGAGCCTGGCAATCGCTGCATCGGCAGTCCCGATAATGGCGGACTGGGTCAGGCCGCCTGCCGCCAGTCCCGCTGCGGTACCACGATCAAGATCGAACCACCAGGCCGCACCGAGTACACACATCAGCCCGACGAAGGTCATCAGGAAGGCGGAGGTCAATTGATTGAGGGACTGCAAATTGAGAGAACGGATGAACTGGGGGCCACCCTGATAACCGACGGCATAGATAAACAGCGCAAAGGCGATTGTCTCGATACTGGCATCAACGGGAATATCGAACTGACCGATCAGAACACCTACCAGGAGTGTTCCGGCAATCCCGCCCAACACAAACTTCCCAATCCGGAGTTTCCCAACCAGATACCCGAGTGCCAACGACGTGAACAACCCGGCCAACGGTTCGGCCTGAAAGAAATTGCGAATCCACTCCATACAGAATCTCCGACTCGTTTCAGGACGTTGCGTCCCATCGTTCGTGGTATTCCTTCAGCAAATCACCAATACCCTTTCCGATGGCGGTATATTCCTGGTCGGGAAGATTTGCCAACGAGACCCTCACAGACATTTTCGGCGCATCGAATCCACCACCATCCATCAACACGATAGACTTCTCCTCGGCCAACCGCCACACAAAATCGATCGGCTCGTGATTTTCCAGGAGCCATTTTGCGAAATCCTCGCCATACCGTTCGGTGGCAAGATGGGGTACATCAATCGTGGTGTAATAGTGCGCATCAAAGGGCGTTTCAGGACTCGGAACACCCAAAGCCGCGTAGAGCGCATGAAATCGCTCGATCACAATATCCTGAGCCCGCTCCTTGTAGACCCCTTCACGATCTGCCAGGCAGGCAAGGGAGAGCAACACCATAAAAACCTGCTGGGGCGTCGATAGTCCCGCGGTATGGTGGAGCGCCACGGTACGGCTGTCGGCCACCATCCGATCGATAAGCTTGGCCGCATTGGGATCGAGAAACACAGTGTGATAGCGTTCCCGGAGATTGTCCTGTTCCTGCCTCGGGAGTGCGGCAATCGCCGCATCGAGGATGTTGTCCTTAGCGAGTCCGATGACACCGAGCCGCCAGCCGGTCGCGCCGAAGTATTTGGAATAGGAATAGACGAGGATCGTATTGCGCGGCACTATGGACGCTAAAGACTGAAATCCATTGACGAAAGTGCCGTAGACATCATCGGTGAGTACGATAAGGTCGCTGCGGCGGGTAGCGATCAACTCGTGGAGGGCTTGGAGCGTTTCCGGGTGCATGGCCACCGAAGTCGGATTGGAAGGATTCACCACAAAAAACGCTTTGATGGCAGGGTCGGCGAGTTTCTCGATCTGCTGCGGAGAATACTGCCAGCCGCTGTCTGGCTCCTGCATCACCTCGAGTTCGACAAACTCAAAGTCGTTCAGAAGCGGAATCTCCAGATAGGGAGAGAAGATCGGGGCACCCAACGCGATCTTGTCGCCTTTGTGCAAAAGCTTATTCTCGATGAGGGTGTTGAAGACATAGGTCATCGCTGCCGTTCCCCCCTCGGTAGCGAAGAGGTCGAACTCGTCGGTCGAACGCTTCCCACCACACATCTCCTGAGCGAGGTAGCTGCTCACAATCTGTTCGCTGCAGCGGAGCATCCGGTCGGGTACCGGATAGTGATCACCGAGGATTCCATCGATCATCTCAAGCAGGAAAATAGCCGGGTCCATGCCCATCTCATCGCGCACCATCGCAAGACTGGTGTTGAGCAGCGAGATTCCCGGCTCACGGGCGCGCTTGACGAGAAAGTCTTCAAACCGCTCGACGATCCCGTCGCTCTCCGGGACACTTCCGATACCGGGGCGAATCAGATGTCGCTCCGACTCCGCTACCGCAAAGTGCCCCAGTTCGAAAAAAGCGTAACGCGGTTCCAGCGCGACCCAGTTCGGGTTGCCGCGTCCGGCATTAAGCATCTTTTTTTCGCTGCCGGAAGAGGCCATGGCGATGAGCTTGTTCTTGATTTCAAATGGGCTCAGGCCTTCGTAGAGTTTTTCTTCCTGACGGGTCACGTCCTATTCTCCCGGGCTAGGTTTCACAGAGGGCAATGCCTGTCAATAGTTAAAGATTTCTTGCAACTTCTTGGTATCGTTACCGTACTTGGCGAGTGCCACCATCAGAAGAATTCTAGCCTTGGGGCCACCAAGATCTTCAGGCCGAGAGAGAATACAGCCATGTTTAAGGAGATCTGCTCCGCCGCCCACATCGCCATAACTCGGCTCGACCGCACCCTCCCAAACAATGCTCGTAATGACCACCGGGATCTGCTTCGAGAGGGCGTAGAGGACTGCCTCGAAGGTCTTCGCATTGACATTGCCCGCACCTAGGGAATCGATGACAATTCCTTTCGCGCCGCGATCAACGGCATAACGCACAAATCGGCCGTCATCTCCAGCATACGTCGTCAAAAAGGAGACTGAGGGCAGAGGTTCGGTGAGCGGAATTTTGCGGCGTTTCAAACAGTCGTTAAAGCGAGTCACCTCTCCATTAAAGACATAGCCGAGATACCCTTTCTCGCCCGATTCAAAAGTCTGAACATTGGTGGTCTGCGTTTTGCGGACGTACTGGGCAGCATTGACATATTGATTGAGGGTCACCGTGACACCCCAGTTGGTGGCATTCTTCGATATCACCTGGGTCACAGCGTCTAGAATATTCCCAGGACCGTCAGGTGCAGGAGAGGAAGCGTCTCGCATCGCGCCCGTAAAGACAACTGGCTTGTTGCTCTTGAGAGTCAAATCGAGGAAAAAGGACCCTTCGGCCATCGTATCGGTACCGTGGGTGACGACAACACCGGTCACCTCAGGCTTGGCGAGGACGCGATCCACAGTGCGACTCAGCTTGGCCCAGTTCTCCGGTGCCATATGGGAACTGTCAATGTTTGAGAAATTCACAACGCCAATGTTGGCAAATTTTGAAAGTTCCGGAACGGCCGCCACTAAATCGGTGCCCGAGAGAGCGGGGACCGAACCGCCTGTCTTCGCAGAACGCTTCTCGGCGATGGTTCCGCCAGTCGCGACAACAACGACCAACGGTAATTTGGGATCGTGGATCGCGAGTTGGATCTGCGGTTCCTTGGACGTCCCTTTTTCCGAGAGCGGCACCGACGGGGGGGCCGCAAAGAGAGAGCATGCGATGAGGAGACCAACAGGGACGAGAGATACTATTTTTCGCATCAAAACCTCCCTCATAGGCGTTTGTTCTGCCGAGCAGACGAATGTACCGGGTCAGCAACAGAGTCCGCAGAAATGGAGATATCTTTTCTGGATACTATTATCCAATTTGTTCTCCCCAAGGTAAAGGGGGCTATTAAATTCGGCGCGTGGATGGACACTGTTTGCTGCACTGTGGCAAGGGTTTGAATACATTGGCGCCGCCTCGACAACCCTAAAACAGCCCCCTATGCTCATTCTGCTGGGCCTCTGATGGCCTTTTAAAATTACCTTTCTGCTATCGGTGGACTCAAAAGAATGGCACGGCCCAAATTGCGAGCATCTTGCCACGTCCCCGATCATGCCGGTCGCTATGGAGAATTTGGGGGCCGCTACGTTCCCGAAACGCTGATCGCGGCACTCGACCAACTGGCGGACCAGTATGAGCAGGCACGGCACGATCCGGATTTTCAGGATCGACTTTCCGACTTACTCAAACACTATGTGGGCAGACCCTCACCTCTGTACCACGCTTCACGGCTGACAAAACTTTGTGGTGGAGCGCAGATTTATCTCAAACGAGAGGACCTGAACCACACCGGCGCCCACAAAATCAACAACACGCTCGGACAGGCCTTGCTGACCTTACGGATGGGAAAAACCCGGGTCATTGCGGAAACGGGGGCAGGCCAGCATGGTGTGGCGACGGCGACCGCTTGTGCACGATTCGGTCTTCCGTGCGTCGTCTATATGGGCGAGGAGGACATTCGCCGACAGGCACCCAACGTCTTCAGCATGAAACTACTCGGCGCAGAGGTGCGGTCTGTTACAAGTGGATCGCGCACGCTCAGAGACGCCATTAACGAAGCAATGCGAGATTGGATGGCCTCCGTTGAAAACACCCACTATATTCTTGGTTCCGTTGTTGGCCCCCATCCATTTCCCAGGATCGTGCGGGATTTTCAGTCGGTAATCGGGCAGGAAACCCTCGCCCAATGCAATGACCAGATCGGTCGGTTGCCGGAGGTGGTGGTTGCCTGTGTGGGAGGTGGCAGCAATGCCGCCGGGATGTTCTACCCGTTCATCGAACACGATGCGGTTGAGTTGGTTGGCGTGGAAGCGGGCGGACGTTCTTCAGCGGCTGGAGAACACGCATCGCCACTTACATACGGATCGCCGGGAGTGCTCCATGGCAGTTACAGCTATGTGATGCAGGATCAGGATGGACAGACCTGTGATGTCCATTCCATTTCCGCCGGGCTCGACTATCCGGGCGTGGGACCTGAGCACAGTTATTGGAAGGCCACCGGACGGGTGAACTATGAAAGTTGCATAGATGACGACGCTCTAGAAGCATTTGAGACATTGGCTAAGAATGAAGGAATTTTAGCAGCCGTTGAGAGTTCGCATGCTATTTCGACCGCCATGCGAATCGCCGGAGAGCGACCTGCAGATCAAGTTGTTGTTGTCTGTCTCTCTGGACGAGGAGACAAGGACTCTGCAGAAGTTGCCCGTCTCCGCGGTGACGACGATTCATAGTGGACAGCATCGTGCACAATGAGGGGAAAGGAACGTTCTTTTAATGTCGGCTGTGGATCAATTATTTCAGGAGCTCAAAAAGCAAGGCCAGAAGGCATTTATGCCGTTCATTACCGCCGGGGATCCCAATCTGGCATTTACTTCCACCCTGCTCAAAACCCTCCTTCGACATGGCAGCCACATCTGCGAGGTGGGCATCCCCTACAGCGACCCCATTGCAGATGGGCCGGTCATCCAGGCCTCCTACACCCGTGCACTGGCACACGGGATCACACTCAGCGACATCTTCGAGATGCTCAGACAAACCACGCCTGAGTTGGCCGCACCGGTTGTTACCATGGTCAGCCACGCCATCATCTATCGCGCGGGCCTGAAGCAGTATGTAAAGACTGCAAAACAGTCCGGCGTTGCGGGCCTGATTGTTCCTGACCTGCCCGTTGAAGAATCAAAGCCGCTTCAGCAAATCTGTCAAGCGGAGAACCTCAGCCTGATCCAACTGATCACCCCCAACACCCCCCGGGATCGAGCTTTGCGTATTGCCGCTTCATCGACCGGCTTCATCTACTACGTGTCGGTCGTGGGAATTACCGGCGAACGAAAACAAGTTCCCCAATCGATAAAAGACAACGTCGGCTGGCTCCGTGAACAGACCGACTTGCCGATCTGCATCGGTTTTGGGATCAGCAACCCGGAACACATCCGCACCTTAGCGCCGATGGCCGATGGGCTGATCGTTGGCAGCGCCATTGTTCGTAGGATAGCCGCCCTCGATGAACAATCGGAGGCGGAGGTCCTGCAGGACGTAGAAGATTACGTCAAGACTCTCATGGTAGCGATCTCGGGTTGCTAGCACATCTTTAGAAGACATGCCGTTTAGAAGACATAGCGTGACACACTTCTGCGGAGTGTAGCGATCGAACCCAGCAAAAAATTGGTTTTTCCGCTACCAAATAAATAGCCACAGCATGCAACTCCCCTGCTCCTGGGGAGCATTGTACGTAAGTTGTTGTTTTTCGGGCGGTTGTCATCATTTTTTTCGCATAAAGTTCGATTTTCTTGACCCCATTTAACAAACAACGTTACATTAAAAATGTAAGGTTTTGGTCCGCACATGCCGATAATAGTTGCTGGACCCTGGCGTTTTTGGGAGCTTGCATTCGCATGAAACCCACATCGCGACAGACACTCTGCCGTTTTTTTAAAGGGGTTACAGAGTACGCCTTTGTAGCCCGTCTTGGCATTGCAGACCCACCACTGGTGGACTATGTCTCCGCGCTGCTGCTGCGGTTTGTCCACAGTGATGTACTCTACCGCCTGCGCGACTTGGCAGGCCGTCGACTCGAAGAGGTCGCTGGCATGATGACTGAAGGTCAGGAACGCGTCGGGGAAGCGCGTCGCGATATCCACCAGCATGTTGGGGACTTTACACTTTTCTGGACTGGATTGTATCCCGAATCGTTACGCCAACTTCAGAGTAAAGATCGCAAGGATTTCTTTCTCGATTATTGCCAACAGGGAAAGCGGGCGTATTATATTGCCAGCACAATTCCCGGAGAAAAAACCGACAGCGAGAACGACGTGCTGCGTCGAATGAGCGACGAGTTTGAAATGTGCGTCTACGGCCTCGGAGAAGTCCGTCGGGAATGGGAACAACGAGACGATTTTCCCGGATTCAAGTCGATCAACAACTAGCTCGCAACCCTCTCCAGCAGAGCAGACTCCTTAGTTCCCGAAAAACTGGCGATGGCATCGCTTCGCGCACAGAGTCGGGTCCCCCCTGGGGCCAGGATAGCGGGCTATGGTACAACCTCCTTTCTGCGACTGACTGCGATCCATCATCCCGTTGCAAAATGCTGCATCATGAATCCATCCCGGCCAAACATCGATATTGAGAAAACCGTTCACAAGCGATATTCCACCGCCGCGCTCGAGACTCAAACGGCACTTTGCTGCCCAGTGGAATACGATGACCAATACCTCGAAATATTACCTAAGGAATTGATCGATCGAGATTACGGCTGTGGAGATCCTTCCAAGTACGTTCGTCCGGGAGAAACGGTCCTCGATCTTGGCAGCGGGGGCGGAAAAATCTGTTACATCGCCTCACAGATTGTCGGGCCCGAGGGGCGCGTTGTTGGTGTTGACCAAAATGATGAGATGCTCTCCCTAGCCCGACGTTTCCAAAATGAAGTCGGTGAGCGAATCGGTTGGCACAACACTGAATTTTACAAAGGACATATTCAAGATCTGGCACTCGACCTTGAACGCTTTGAAGCCTATCTGGCAGACAACCCCGTTCTCAACAGTAGTGACTGGGCCCGTGCGGAAAGCTGGGCACACGAGCAGCGTCAAGCCAATGCCATGATTGGCAATCATTCCATCGATGTTGTTGTGTCCAACTGCGTCTTGAACCTCGTTCGTCCCGAAAGTCGTCGACAACTCTTTACAGAACTCTTTCGCGTCCTCAAATGTGGCGGTCGCGCCGTGATCAGCGACATCGTGAGTGATGAACCGGTTCCAGATCACCTGCAAAATGACCCGAATCTCTGGAGCGGTTGCATTAGTGGTGCCTTCATCGAACACGACTTTCTTCGGGCCTTTGAAGACGCCGGATTTTGTGGTTTGGAAATCGTAGGCCGACAGGCAGAGGCCTGGGCAAAGATTGAAGGCATTGAATTCCGCAGCATGACGGTGCAGGCATTTAAAATCGACGAGGGACCTTGCCTCGACTTGCACCAGGCCGTTATTTACAACGGGCCCTGGAAAAGTGTGAGCAACGATGATGGTTGCACTTTACGACGGGGTGAGCGAACAAGCGTCTGTGGGAAGACCTTTGACGCCTACAGCCAAAATCCCTATCGGGAACAACTCACGCTCGTACCGCCCATCCATTCGGTTTCCGAAGAGGAGGCCGAGGTGTTTGACTGCCAGGATCATCAACTCCGCGATCCACGCGTCACTAAGGGCAATGCGTCATCGCTAAATATCTTGCCCGAGGATGGCTGCTGCAGCACCGATGGCGATTGCTGCTAGGGCAGCTTATGCGCCACGAACATCCAAGGGGCGGACATCTTTACTTATCGCGGCCGAAGCATACCAGACACATGTCATCACTCTGCGGATGATCGGCAACGTGTCGCTTGACATCTTCGAGGATATGCTGGCCTAAATCTGCAGCGCTGGTTTGTGGATCAGCAAAGCGGGCCTCTAACTGTGCCATTCCATAAAGCTCGCCATCTGCATTCATCGCTTCACTAAAACCATCGGTAAACACCGCCATCGTGTCACCCGTCTCAAGCCGCATCGCAAACGATTCGTACTGGAAGTCCTCGGAGATTCCGATCGGCAGGCCCGCCTTCTCTGCCCCGGGCATCTCAACGGCAAGGTTGCTCAAACGAAGCAGTGGAGGCATGTGCCCTGCGTTTACAATCGTGACATCTCCAGTGACAGGATCGAGTACCAAAAGAACCATCGTGACAAAGCGATCTTCCCAGCCGCCGAGACAAAACACCTCATTTAATTTGGTCACTGCCGCAGCCGGGTCCGGTTCGGTTGCCAGGCAAAATCGCATTTCTGCAGAGAGTTTTGCCGTTAACAGGGCAGCCGAAATCCCCTTTCCCGATACATCTGCCACCATGATTGCCAGCTGGCCATTGGGCAGCTTGACGTAATCGTGGTAATCCCCTCCCACTTCGTACGCGGAATCATAAAAGTCAAAAAAGTGATAGCCGGGAATCTCCGGGGGTGCCGAGGGCAGAAATCCAAGTTGGACACGATGGGCCATCTGCAGATCTCGCTGCAAGGCCTGCTGGTGTAATTGATCCTCGTGAAGTTGGGCATTCTCAATCGCAAGACCTGCCTGCGATGCCACGCCCACCAACACTTCCAGATCATCATCTCGAAAGCGGGCACTCTGATTGAGAGTATCGATTTGAATGACCCCCTGAGCATTGCCTTCGCTATCAAGAAGGGGCGCACACATCATCGATCGGATACGAAAATCGGCAATACTCTGGCTCATCTGAAATCGAGTATCGGTCGCCGCATCCGCCGAAAGAATTGCCTCCTTGCTGGACATCACTTCGTCGACCACCATGCGGCTGATCCGGATTGCATCGTCTTCACCCGGCCGACGAAATTTCACCGCTTTGGGAATCAATTGGTCCCCGCTACTATCGCGGAGCACGACAAAGCCACGATCCGCCTGCAAAAAAATCGTAAACAGGCTATCGAGAACTTTCGGCAAAACATCATCAAGCGAGAGTGACTTGCTCAGGTTATGGGTGATTTCCAGAACCGCTTTGAGTTTGGTGATCGGATTCACCTCGAGTCGCATTCGAGAGGTGTCGGACACCTCCAGTTTTGACATCACGTTTGAGCCACTCGGCATATCACGATCATCTTCGATCATAATCGATTGCGATGATTCTGATTCGATTGCAAAACCGGTATCCCCAACTTTATCTGCCTGCTTTTTCAGAAAGTCAATGTCATCAAAACGAAAACCCAAATCGCATATCCGCAAACTATCAGCATGACGCAGCAAGTGCCGCCCTGCGATTTTCTGATCGTTCACGAACGTACCGTTCCGACTTTGCAGATCTTCAACATAAAATTTGCCCCTATCGAGAATGATGTGGGCATGCTGCCGACTGACCGCACCAGCATCGATCACGATCTCACACCCAGGATGCCTACCCATAACCATCCTCGGTTTGTCGAGCTCGTACTTTTGGCCCATCACGGGACCAACAACCATTACTAAACGCCCAATAGCCATTGCAAAGTGGTACTCGAAATGAAAGGAATAGGAAATCGCAACGGGATGAAACCGTATATTCTATGGCAGGTTTTACATGCTGAAAAGCATGGGTGAAAAAGCTCGCGAGTGCCGACCCTTGACGCTCCCGAGTTGCCTGCATAGGTTAAACGACTGTCATCGGTTGCTCTTGGGCCATGCCGCAGGGGTTGCCGCATGTTTTGAGGCTGCCTCTGGATTCTAAATTCCCATCCTGGGGAATAGTGTAACGGTAGCACGAGTGACTCTGAATCACTTAGTCTAGGTTCAAATCCTAGTTCCCCAGCTATGAGTACCGATCTTATGGACAAGCTCGTCGCGGCCGAGGCCTGGACACGAGCCGATCTGCTGGGCCTGGAGCATCTTTCTGCGGAAGAAATCACGCTCATTCTGGATACTGCCGAACAATTAAAAACAATGACCGGGGGTTGCGCCGGGAAACTCGATTTGCTCCGTGGTGCGACAATTGCAAACCTTTTCTTTGAAAATTCAACCCGCACCAGAACCAGTTTTTCGCTGGCAGCCCGACGACTCGGGGCAGACACAATCGATTTTTCGTCTTCCGGTAGTAGCTTGTCTAAGGGTGAGACCTTTATCGATACCGCTAAAAATATCGAGGCCATGAATGTCGATGCCATCGTCGTAAGACATCGCACGCCTGGAACACCACACCTTTTAGCTCAGAATGTCGAATGCTGCGTCGTCAATGCAGGTGATGGTGCCCATGAACATCCTACCCAGGGTTTGCTCGACATCATGACCATCCGCGAACAACGTGGTCAGATTGAAGGCCTGACAGTAGCCCTCGTGGGCGACATTGCCCATAGTCGTACGGCTCGATCCAATATCTGGGGCCTGCAAAAACTCGGCGCACACGTCATCGTTTGTGGGCCTTCCACTCTTGTTTCCCGACATTGGGAAAAATTGGGCGTTGAAGTAGCCTACAGCCTCGACGCGATTCTGCCGCGTTGTGATGTTTTGAACCTGCTCCGAATACAGTTTGAGCGACAGTTGATGCGGCCCTTCCCTTCGGTTCGCGAGTATGCACTGCTCTATGCAATGAATGGCGAACGAATGACACGGGCAAAGAAGAATATCCTGATTATGGCTCCAGGTCCCATTAACCGCGGAGCGGAGATCACCCCTGAGGTTGCGGACGGTCCCCACTCGGTCATCCTCCATCAAGTCACCAATGGTCTGGCGATCCGCATGGCCGTGCTCTGGCTAACCTATTGTGCGGCCAACACGGGAGCTCCCTCGTAAAACCAACTTCCCCTTTTTTGTGTTCCAATAGATCATCCAGATCATGTCAAACATCCTGATCAAAAACGGCCGAGTCATTGATCCGTCCCAGGGCATGGACCGCGTGAGTAATGTGTTGATCGAGGATGGTCGCATCTCAGCGTATGATGTCAAAGTTGAAGAAAAGCCCATCAACGGTTCAATGCGTCTGATTGATGCCACTGGAAAGATCGTTGCGCCAGGCTTGATTGACATGCACGTACACCTTCGGGAACCGGGTCGCGAAGAAGACGAGACCATACGCAGCGGTACGGCGGCAGCATTAGCAGGCGGGTTTACTTCGATTGTCTGTACACCGAACACCAACCCACCCATGGATTCTCAGGGAACGGTCCAATTTGTTCAGCGACAGGCAGCCGAAGCAGACAACTGCAATGTCTATCCGATGGCATGCATCAGTAAAAATCGTGCTGGCGAAGAACTCGCTGAAATGGGAACGCTCGTGGAGGCTGGGGCTGTGGCTTTCAGCGATGAAAGTTCTCCCGTTGCAAATTCCGAATTGATGCGACGGGCATTGGAATATCTTTTGATGTTCGATAAGCCAGTCCTCAATCATCCGCAAGTTGCCGAACTTACCGCTGATGGCGTGATGCATGAAGGACTGGTTTCTATGGTCCTGGCCCTGCCCGGAATACCTGCTGAAGCAGAAGATGTGATGACAGGGCGCGACATTTCGCTTGCGGAATCGACCGGTGGAAAAATCCACATGATGCACCTTTCAACAGCGGGCAGCATCGATATGATACGACGTGCAAAAACCCGGGGTGTTCGGGTCACCGCTGAAGTTTGTCCCCATCACTTCAGTCTCACCGACGAAACACTTCGATCGTTCGATTCTAATTTCAAGATGAATCCGCCCCTGCGTGACAGCGAGCATCTCGATGCTTGTATTGCTGGGCTCACCGATGGAACCATCGACGTGATCGCTTCGGATCATGCACCCCACGCTGTAGAAAAAAAGATGCAGGAACTTGATCAAGCTCCCTTTGGTGCAATATCTCTTGAAACATCGCTCGCATTGGTCATCACCAATTTGATCCAACCAGGCCATCTTGACTGGATGACTGCCCTGGAAAAGATGACGATTAATCCGGCTCAAATCCTTGGGATCGCAAAAGGGACACTCCAGATTGGATCCGATGCGGATGTCACCATCATTGATCCCGAAGATACCTGGACGGTCGACCCGGAAAAATTTTATTCCAAGAGCCGTAATTCTCCTTTTGTCGGGAAAAGTCTGACGGGACGGGCAGAGACCGTAATTGTCGCTGGCCGCGTCAAATTCGAACGAGGTAGTTGACACTTGCAATCAGCGTTTCGTAATGGCACCTGATGGCTCTCATCATTGACGGCTACAACCTGCTCAATGCGGTCGGCATCCTTTCCGGAGCCAGTGGTCCTGGAAATCTGCAGCGGGCCCGTGGAGCACTCTTAAACTTTCTTGCCGAATCTCTCCCGTTAGAGCAGCGCAAACGAACGGCCGTGATCTTCGATGCCGGTCCGGAGGCACCCCGTGGTCTGCCCCGTATCGTGTCGGACCGCGAAATGACGATCCACTTTGCTTCGCAATACGACGACGCCGATGCGTTGATCGAGGAATTGATCCTTGCAGACTCGGCGCCTCGTAGTCTGACTGTGGTTTCGAGTGACCACCGCATCCAACGAGCAGCGAAACGGCGACGGGCCCGGAGTATTGATAGCGATCGCTGGTATGTGGAAATACTCCACAGTCGCCAGAACCAGGCCAACAGGGACTCTTTGCCGGACAAACCCCAACTGCCACTTACCGCTGCAGATGTCGATTACTGGCTTTCCAAATTCCAGGATGCGGTGCCAAATGACAGTGGCAGAGAGTTCTATGACAGTCCGTTTCCACCAGGATACGCAGATGATTTGTTGGATGAAAAGTTCGAAGAAGAAGATTGATTTCCATTGGCGCACGAACCCGCCTCCAATGGCCAAACAGACCATTGATGTCCCCTTCCCTTTTTTATGAGAACAACGACATGCAACACCGAACATCTAATTTTGTCAAAACAGTTCTTTTGATCGTCCTTTATTGCATCACCCCCTTGTCGGATGCAACGGCTGAAGGCAAGGCTTTCTCACTGGAAACAACGGAACATGGAAAGGTATTGAAGACCGCTGATGGTCGGACCGTCTTTCAGTACATGGTTCGCAAACCCGCCGGGACCAATCTTTCTGCAAACAGCACTTGCTGTCTGTTTCCAGTCAACACGCCGATGGGAACACGTATCGTTGATTTTGCACCGGGCGATCATCGGCACCATCGAGGCATCTTCCTGGCGTGGCACGCCATGGAGTTTTCGCAGCGCGCGGACTTTTGGGGCTGGGGTGAAATGGCTCCGACCGATGGCTGCAAAATTGTCAATCAAGAGGTCGACTTGGTCGGCAGCGACGAGTCCACAGCACACCTTGCGATAAAGAACCAATGGCGAATCGGACAAAAGACCGTCATGGAAGAGAGGCTCTCTATTGATGTCCGGCAAATGCAAGCTGTGTTTGTGATTGACCTGCACTTCCAACTGACACCGACGGTCGATCTGACAATCGACCAAACCGCCTTCGGTGGTTTTTGCGTCAAAAGTCGCCAGGATGGCAAAAGAGTCTTTTTTAACCCGAAAGGAGAAGTAAAACTTCCCTCACCCCACCATTTGAAGCCGGAAACCGACTGGCCCTCAAGCCCTTGGTACGATTACACCATTGCCCTTGATGACGGTAAAACTGCCGGTATTGCAGTGATGGATCATCCGAAAAATCCTCCTACAAAGTGGCACAACTCGCTCTCGCTTGCGATGATCAACCCGTGCATCGTCGCGAATGGTCCGCAAAGAGTCAAAAAAGGGGAAACGCTCTCGCTCCGGTATCGGCTCGTCGTCCACGACGGTCGCACACCAGAGAAACTATTGCAAACCCTTTGGGCCACTTGGCCGGGAACTTAGGGAAAGGGACCGACGGATATAGGGTCCGATGGTCAAACCCTGTACGACGATTGAGAAGACGACCACAACGTACGTCATCACCAAAATCAGATCCCGAACCGAAACGCTGCCAAGGCCCATTCCTTCCTGTAGATTTGCTGGTATGGAAAGGGCAAGTGCCACTGAGATTCCACCTCGCAAACCACCCCAGGTAAGGATTCGCACCACCTTTGGGCTAAAAGTGCGAAATCTGCGCAACATCCCGACAGCCATTCCGATTGTAATGAAGCGGGCAAGCAGGACCGTCGGGATCATCAAGAGTCCCGCAATCAAAAACTGGGACTGCCAGGAAAGGATCAGTACCTCAAGACCAAGTAAAACGAAAAGCATCGCATTGAGGATCTCATCGATAAGCTCCCATAGTGCATCGACTCTCTCGCGGACTTTATCTCCCATGGCATAATGTCGGCCATGATTCCCGATGAGCAGACCGGCAACGACCATGGCTATCGGGCCGGAAATATGCAGAGCCAAAGCAAGGGGATAGCCTCCCGCGACAATGGCCAACGAAACGAGAATTTCCACATGCTCATTTTCTACCGTGTTATGGAAATAATAGGCAAGCAGACCTAAAAGAAGGCCGAGGGCAAACCCACCAAGCACTTCTTTGAGGAACAACATCCCGAGTTGGCCAACGGTAAATTCTCCCGAGCCGGTCACCACGGCAAGAATTGCCAAAAAAACAACAACCCCTACTCCATCGTTAAAAAGCGATTCCCCCGACATCTTTGTCGCCAAGCTTTTGGGAGCACCAATTTTTTTCATGATGCCAAGCACCGAAATGGGATCTGTAGGCGAGATCAAAGCGCCGAATAGCAGACAATAGATCCAAGACATCTGCACTCCGAGCCCCATCAAAATACACCAAGCAATCCCACCGACGATCAACGTCGAACCGATTACTCCGATGGTCGCCGTAACCGTCACCACCCACTTCTGATTCGCCAAGTCACCGAGTTTGACATGCAGTGCACCGGCAAAAAGCAAAAACCCCAACATGCCATGCATTAGCATCTCATTAAAATCGACCTGCTGGATAAACGTTTTTGCAAAATGCATTACCTTCGGATATGCCAATCCTCCCAGCACCAACAGCAGTGAAAAAACCAGCGCCATCACCATCAGCCCAATGGTTTCTGGAAGTTTCAGCCACCGTTGGTTGCAGTAGGCAAACAGAGCGGAGAGCGTGATCACAACTCCGATGGCACTAACAAGGTTGAGATCTATCATTACTCTCTCCAAAAAGAACTGCTGCACGACTCAAACTTTTCTAAGAAAACTCCCCTGGCGCGTATAGGTCAAGATCATTGCCGGAAGCGGCAGACAAACCGGGACCTGTCATACGAGCTGCCAATCTGTCATCATTGGCCCGATCGCAAACATTGAGGAATTCTAATACCTTCAAAAAATTGCTGCTTGAACGGGAAACAAACCATGCAAATCGCCATTACCGGTGCCACAGGATTTCTCGGCCGGTACATTGTCCACCGACTCGCGGCGGCCGGACATTTTTGCAGATGCTGGTATCGTGAAGAGAGCGATCGCGGTGGATTTGAAGCGTGCGAATCAATGCTGGATTGGATACCGGGTGCTTTGGGAGACACGCAAAGCAGCCTAGAGCTAGTCACCGATTGCGATGCGGTGGTACACGCCGCTCTCTATCGCGTGGGCGCTGACTTCAGAGGTGGTGAAGGTGATTTGACCCTGTTTCTCGAACAGAATCTAATTGGCACCATCAAACTGGTCGAATCGGCCCGCATGCAAGATGTTTCCCGATTCGTGTTCATATCGAGTTGCGCGGTTCACGAACAGATATTCGACGACCGGCCCCTCGATGAAACGCATCCCGCTTCTCCCAAATCACACTATGGCGCCCACAAGGCGGCCATCGAACAATTTATTCATAGTTTCGGCTGGGGAATGGATTACGACATCTGCGCACTTCGGCCAACGGGAATCTATGGATTGGCGCGACCCGCCGAGCGGAGCAAATGGTTTGACTTGATCCAGCGTGTTGTCCGGGGAGAACCGGTCGCATGCCGCTATGGCGGCAAAGAGGTCCATGCAGAGGATGTTGCCCGGGCCATAGAAATTTTGTTATCGGCTAAGGACATTGCTGGCGAAACATACAACTGCTACGACCGTTATGTGTCTGAGTACGACGTTGCAACCCTTGCCAAACGCCTCACCCAAAGCGAGAGCCGAATTGACGGACAGCCCAAACAACCGGTGCACAATATTGAAACCGGAAAGCTGCAAAGGTTAGGGATGCAGTTTGGTGGAGATTCCTTGCTCGAGAAAACGGTCAGAGAACTGATCGAAAGGATGTAATCGGTGCAGGACAAAGCCGTAATCTTTGATATCGACGGGGTATTGATCGACTCCTATGCCGCACATCTACAAAGCTGGCAGGCAGTCGCGGGGAGTCATGGCCACTGTATGACGGAGTCGGATTTTGCAACGACCTTTGGCCAGACGAGTCGGGAAATCATCCAAACCCTCTGGAGTGAGGTCTCACTGAGCGATTCACAGATTGCAGATTTTGATGCCGAGAAGGAAGCTGCTTTTCGCAAAATTGTCGCTGCAGATTACCCCTGGATGCCCGGAGCGAAATCTTTGCTCCGGGCACTGCACCTTGCCGGTTTTCAATTGGCCCTTGGTTCCTCCGGCCCCCCTGAAAATGTCGAACTTGCTCTTGAGCAACTCAACAAACCGGATTGGATCGGAGCGGCAGTGACCGGAGCCGATGTTCTGCGAGGAAAGCCAGATCCCGAAGTTTTTCTGCTTGCTGCCCGAACTCTTGCGGTGGCTCCTGCGGACTGTGTCGTGATTGAAGATGCACGGGCAGGCATTCAGGCAGCAAATGCGGCTGGCATGTTCAGCGTGGCGCTGGTGAGTACCGGACACACCCGCAGCGAAGTTGCCGAAGCGAACTGGATCATCGAGCAACTAGGCGAAATTTCACCCGAGATCATCTCCACTTGGCTTAAAGCAGAAGGCTAAGCAAACCGCTTTTCATCAAGCAGCACTGGTTGCTCAACTCTCTCCCCCTGTAGAATTCTCGGTGCCATCAAATTGCTCAGCGAGTAATTTACCCAATATCTCACCACGGGCCTGAAGTGAAATCACTTTGCCCTTCCGATCGACCAAGATGACAGTCGGAATCCCCGAAATCCCATAGCGGTTGGCCAAAGGATTTTCAAACCCCCGCTCTCCATCTTTATCATTGAAGAGTGTTTTCCAGGGGAGTTTTTCCTTGTCAAGAAACGAGGTCACAGCCTTGCGGGTATCGTCCAG
>JASMGX010000090.1 GCA_030751095.1 Pirellulales bacterium
GGACATCCTGACTTGCCTGTCTCTTTTTGATGTATCATTTTTGAACAGGTGTATTAAAATAATACCATAAAAGTCTCTCTTGAATCCCCTCTAAAGAACTATTATTTTGGCCTGTAATAATTATTCAGGGAAAAATATTGGGGGTTTTCAAATGGTAGCCCTCGGCTACCGGCGACCGATCTTGCGGAAAGCATCTTTAGCGGTACACCATCTTTAGCGGTACACCATCTTTAGCGGTACACCATCTTTAGCGGTACACATGGCGATTTGCAGGGTTTACTAATGGTGCCCCCAATATGCCACTCAGGCCCGTTAGGCGGAAATAGCCCAAGATGTCGCCAAAAATCGGTTTGATCTGTAACGACAAACTCTTTGCCATTTGCGAAATGCAACGAGGCAAAACGGGCCCGCTTTGGATGTTTCACTTGGGGTCTGTTTTAGTCGCGGGATATCTTTGGGGATTCTCCTCCCCGACATGGGCCGATACCGGCACCACTGAAACAATCGTCGAGCATATCAACCAGCAAATCTACGAGAGCTGGCAAGAAAACGAGGTCACCCCTTCCCCACCCTGTAGCGATGGGAAATGGTGTCGAAGGGTCTATCTCGATATTCTCGGACGGATTCCTTCCATCGAGGAACTCACCGAGTTTGTCGGCGACCGGTCGAGCGACAAAAAGACCCGGCTTGTCGACCTTTTACTTTCAGACAGCTATGCCCAAGAGTATGCCCGTAATTGGACGACAAATTGGACAAATATCTTGATCGGCCGTAGCGGGGGAACCGAACGCAGGACGCGAACCAATCGGGATGGGATGCGGCAATACCTCTATGAGTCGCTACTACGCAACAAACCATACGATCAATTGGTGTACGAGCTGATCAGTGCGCGGGGTACGAGCAAGCCCGATGTTGATAACTTCAATGGCGCCGTTAATTTTCTTGCGATGAAATTAGAAGAAGAGGCGGTACAAGCAACCGCCAAAACAGCACAAATATTTATGGGTATTCGCGTGCAGTGTACCCAGTGTCATCCTCATCCGTTCAATAGCTGGAAGCAAAATCAATTTTGGGAACTCAATGCCTTTTTTCGGCAGGCGGTCGCCCTCCGCCGCTTTGAAGGTGGTCGCGATATCACCTACATCGACTTACAAAACCAAGACTATCAGGGGCCTACCGGCGACCCTCAAGAAGCAGAGGTTTTTTACGACAAGCGGAATGGAGAACGCATCGCCACGTATCCTATCTTTACAGACAGCGATGGCAAACGTACTGAACTTGACCGCAATGGATTCATTGACGAGGTAAACCGGCGAGAGGAGCTTGCCAAACTTGTCACTAAATCGGGCTATCTTCCGACTGCCCTGGTCAATCGCATGTGGGCCCATTTTTTGGGCCTTGGTTTCACCAAGCCATTTGACGACATGGGACCCCATAACCGGCCCTCGCACCGGGAACTACTTCAGTTCCTGGGTCAAACATTCCGGGACTCCGGCTATGACCTCAAAGAGTTGATCCGCTGGATCGTACTTAGTGACGCCTACTCTCTTTCAAGCCGCTTTAACAGTGGCAACACCGAGGACGATCCATTGCTTGGAAATCCGCCCATGTTCAGCCGATATTATCCTCGCCAGATGCTCGCGGAAGAACTCTATGAGTCACTACTGAAAGCCACCAAAGCGGATAAGACAAAGGCAAGTGCGGCACAACAGGATGAAGACAAAGAGCGATGGCTTCGACAGTTTTCGACCGCTTTTGGGACTGACGAGAATGACGAACTCAATACCTTCAACGGGACCATTCCTCAAAGCCTCATGCTTTTTAATGGCGATCTAGTGAAGCGGGCCACCAGCACCGCGGAGGGGAGCTTTTTGGATCAGATTTCAAATGACGGGGATCTTAGCAACACCGAAAAGATCAACCGACTCTTCGAGGCAGCACTCGCCCGCAAGGCAAGTCGCCAAGAGCGCAAGTGGGCGACGACGATCATCCTTCGGAATCGAGAAAGTGTGGCTGAGGCCTTACAAGATATTTGGTGGGCCCTGCTCAACACCAATGAATTTATTCTTAAACATTAGTAACTGGAGAAATAGAATCCCCTATGCATTTCCGCTCCAAGGGCATCAAGACCGACTGTCTCGGTGCCAAAAAGAGCAACTTCGATTACACTGCCTATAGAAAGCGGACAAAAGAAACGGACACTTTTCATGACCATTTCCTCTCCAAAACATTCTCCCGAAATTGCGCGACGTCATTTTTTACAGTACACAGCCTGCAGCAGTGCAATAGCGGCCCCAGCTTGGACCCTGATGTCATCGCTACAGGCGAATGCTGCGGAAGTGCGCAAAAATAAAAAGGCGTTAATTCTACTTTGGATGGGAGGCGGGCCCGCAACCATTGACATGTGGGATATGAAACCGGGCAGCACCACAGGGGGTCCGTTCCAGCCGATTGCAACTTCCGCAGATGTGCAAATTTGCGAACATCTGCCTCTCATGGCAAAACAGATGCACCACATGGCCATTGTTCGTTCGATGAGCACACGAGAGGCAGACCATACTCGTGGGCGGTACTACATGCATACCGGATTCGTTCCCAACCCGAACGTGGAACACCCAAGCTACGGTGCTCTCGTCGCACAACAGTTGGAAAAAACAAGATCCGACCTGGAAATTCCTCCTTTTATCTCTGTCGGAGGAAATAGTATCGGTCCCGGTTTTTTGGGGATGGCATACGCACCCTTTGCCGTCGATTCAAACGGGCGGATTCGTAATCTTAAAATGGAAACCGAGCAAAACCGGTTCAAGGAGCGAATGGAGCTACTTGACCGGATTGAGTCTCGTTTTATTGATCAACAGCGAGGAGATGCACCTAAAGAGCATGCAAAGATTGTGAAAAAAACCGAACGACTGCTCACCAGTGAGCAGATGGATGCTTTTCAGGTAGCACAGGAACCCGAAAATGTGCAGGAAACATATGGGGATACTGACTTTGGTCGTGGATGCCTGTTGGCACGGCGGTTGGTTGAGTCAGGTGTACCCATTGTCGAAGTGGAGCTAGGGGGCTGGGATACCCACAACAACAACTTTACGAGCCTGGAAACGAAACTTCCCGAAATGGACCAGGCTATGGCGGCCCTAGTCGCCGATCTGAGTGATCGTGGTATGCTAGATGATGTAGCCATCCTCTGGCTGGGTGAGTTTGGACGAACACCCCGCATTAACGGCAGTACCGGTCGCGACCATTGGGCACGCAGTTGGAGCGCTGTTGTCGGGGGAGCAGGATTCAAGCGGGGTATTGCCGTTGGTAGTACCAGTCAGGATGGGACGGAAATAGAAACCACTCCCTATTCCTCGGAAGACCTTATGGCTACCGTACTGAAAAGCATTGGCATTCCCCTGGATATCCGATTCACGGCAACCAATGGGCGTCCGATGAAAATTGCCGCCGGTGGCCGACCAATCGACGAACTCCTTGCCTGACATCACCCTGATCTAGCTTGTCGCGATCCATCGCTGAATCCTCCGGCACATTCAAAACCATGCTCCGGCTGGCACTACCCGTGCTCGCAGAGCAGTTGCTTTTTGCACTGGTGATGCTGGTCGATGTTTGGCTTACCGGTCGCTTTCTTAAAGAAGCGCCCGAATTGGCAGCCATCGGTCTGATTGCCTACCTGCTGTGGTTCCTGACAAGCCTCTTCGATTTTGTTGCTATTGGTGCCACAGCGATTACCGCACGATTCGTCGGGGCCGGCAATAAAGAGAGCGCTAGACTGGTTGTCAACCAATCCTTGCTGGTTGGAATCGCCGTTGCATTGGTAGCAACCAGTTTGGGTTTTCTCCTGGCCCGTCCGAGCGTAACACTCTTGGGGTTGGAAAATGACGCAGCGCGATTTGCCGTGCGTTACTTGGATTACGTTTTGCCGGTACTACCCGCCATCATGATCCAGAAAGTTGGGATTGCCTGCTTGCGGGGTGCCGGCGATATGCTGACCACTTTTTGGGTGATGTCCCTGGTCAATCTAGTAAACATCGGCGTGAGTTGTACCCTTGTCATTGGAATCGGGCCTTTTCCGGATCTTGGTTGGGACGGGCTGGCGATCGGTACCGCAGCGGCTTTTGTAACCGGTGGCCTTCTGGTACTGCTACTACTGGTTGGTGGTCGCGGTGGCTTGGCCCTCCATTTTCCGATGTTGTGGCCGCATGCCGATATGATTCGCCGGCTCTTAAGGATTGGGATTCCTGGCGGAACCAATACCCTTCTGGTTATTGTCTGCAATCTGTGGTTTGTTTCTCTCATTAATCGACTGGGAAACGATGCTGCAGCAGCCCATAGCGTGGCCATTCGTTTGGAATCGCTAGGGTTTCTTCCAGGTGCGGCCTTTGCGATGGCGGCCACCACGCTTGCCGGTCAATACCTTGGCGCGGGAGATGCTCACCGCGCGGGCCGAAGCGTGTTGATGGCCTGTCTGACCGCGTGCGGGATTATGTTGATGATGGGGATCGCCTTTTATTTTGGTGGCCTACAGTTGGCCGATTTTTTTCTCGCTCCCGAAGAAAGCCACATTGCAGAGATGTCGGCCCAACTGCTTCGAATTGCGGGTCTTGCCATGCTGCCACTGGCCGTCGAAATGGTTCTCGTCGGCGCACTTCGTGGGGCGGGCGATACGCGTTGGCCGCTCCTGTTCACTCTTATCGGCTTTCTTGGCATACGCATTCCCCTGACCTATCTCGCCATTGATGTTTTTCAGTGGGGTGTCCTGGGTGCCTGGTATGCCATGTTGATTGACCTTGTCGTGCGCTGTCTGATGGTCGTCTACCGCTTTTATCACGGTGGCTGGAAAAGCATCCAGGTATAACGTGCGGCGGGCCGCATTTCTCGGGGCCGGGTATCCCAGTTGGTTTGCTGAGGAACTGCTTTCCCTTAGAATAGATTGGTTTAGATGGCTCTCGTGAAACCAATGGTCGGCCATTTTTTGAAGCCCTCGTAGCTCAGGGGATAGAGCAACGGTTTCCTAAACCGTAGGTCGCAGGTTCGAATCCTGCCGAGGGTACTCGCAGGTTCAATCACGATCAGAATTCCCTTTATTTTCAAAGGCAGACTGCTGTGGAAAGGATCCTTGTTACCGGTGGCGCTGGATTCATCGGCGGCGGCTTCGTCCGCGACTGGATCAAAGAATTTCCAGGGCAAGTCGTCAATTTCGATCTGCTGACCTACGCCGGTAATCTCGATTCCCTGCGAGGTGTCCTCGATGACCCGCGACATGTTTTTGTACAGGGGGACATCCGCGATCGGGCAACCGTAGGGGGTCTACTGGCCCAATACCGGCCGCAGGCAATTCTCCATTTTGCGGCCGAGTCGCATGTCGATCGCTCCATTGACGGGCCTGCTGATTTTATTTCCACCAATGTGATCGGAACCTCCGTTTTGCTCGAGTGCGCACTCGAATACTGGCGGACTCTCGAAACGCAAGAGCAGCACTCCTTTCGCTTCCTGCATGTTTCGACAGATGAGGTGTATGGATCGATCGAACCGGACCGCAAGGCACGGGAAGGGGACGCATACGCCCCCAACTCTCCCTATGCGGCCTCCAAGGCGGGGGCAGACCATTTTGTGCGGGCCTACCAACAGACCTACGGACTGCCGACACTCATCACCCACAGTTCGAACAATTATGGGCCTTACCAGTTTCCTGAAAAGTTGGTGCCGCTGATGATCCTCAACGCGCTTGCCGGAAAATCACTGCCCGTATATGGCGATGGCACAAATGTCCGTGACTGGCTACATGTCGAAGATCACTGCAGTGCCTTGCGAGCGGTTCTCGAGCGGGGCAGCGTTGGAGAGAGCTACCACATCGGCGGCAACTGCGAACGGACCAATTTGTCTGTTGTGGAGGCGATTTGTGATATTGTCGATCGCTTAAAAACAGGTGCCGACGAGCGGCCAACACGCAAGCAGATCACCTTTGTGGAAGATCGACCTGGCCACGACCATCGCTACGCCCTTGACTGCACAAACATTGAGCGGAAACTTGGCTGGAGCCCCTCACACCCCTTTGAAACAGGCCTGGAAGCGACCGTGCAGTGGTACTTAGAACACTCGGACTGGGTACAGCGAATCTGCAATGGAACATACCACGGAGAGCGACTCGGCTTATCGACCGAGACGCCTTTTGAAACTGAGCCGGACAGTTACGAACAACGCCCCACCGAGCATCATGATGCCGATGAGCAGTTATAAAAAAGGAATCATCCTTGCCGGGGGTACCGGGTCGCGGCTGTATCCGGAAACGCGGACTGTGAGCAAGCAATTGCTGCCAGTCTTTGATAAACCGATGATCCACTACCCACTTACTACGTTGATCCTGGCGGGCATCCACGAAATTTTAATTATCTCGACTCCAAATCACCTCGGCAGCTTTGAGCATCTGTTGGGAGACGGCCACGATTTGGGTATCTCTTTGCAATATGCGGCCCAAGTGACTCCCGATGGTCTGCCGGAGGCGTATGTGATCGGTCGCCGCTTTATTGGCAGTGACAATGTGGTCATGGTGCTCGGTGATAATATTTTTTATGGACCTCACTTCGAGCAACAATTAGCGACTGCAACATCTCGAAGGTCGGGGGGCACTATCTTCGTCAAAACCATCGAGGATGCAAATCGCTACGGCGTGTTGGAACTCGACCCCGAGGGTCGTCCCCTATCTCTTGAAGAAAAACCGGCCAAACCAAAATCAAACCTGGCCGTCACGGGAATCTATTTTTTTGACAATCGCGTACTCGACATTGCAGCGGATCTCACACCTTCTGCCCGGGGTGAAACGGAGATTGTGGACGTGATTCGTCACTACCTGGATCTTGGTGAACTCTGTGTTGAGCAGCTTGATTCGGAATGTGCCTGGCTCGACGCGGGGACCCACGAATCACTCACGCTCGCTGCACGCTCTATTGAAGAGGCCCAGCGGCAGGACGGAATCAAAATTGGCTGCCCGGAGCAGGCGGCCCTCACAATGGGCTTTATTGCCGAGAAACATCGAGAAGCTGGCGGATCGGGGGCAACATAGTTTGGCCGATCCTCTTCGTTCTTTCGCGAAAACAATGTGAGCGGCCTAAAGAGCCAAGAGGCGTGAGTTTTTTTCTTCACATAGATGCGTATCTCAAGCGCCGCGTCGGTTGACAGTCTTTGGGCGAGGAGGGGAGAATGATGCCGCGTTTTGAACCTGTATATTGTTTCTACCCGATCCTGAAATCGACGATGACTCTGATATTAAAGTGGCCTTTGGTCGTTTGTGTGCTGGCTCTGTTTTGTGGCGGATGCGGTTCGGCCGCCTACGAAGAACAATTTGCCAAAACGATCGATTCACTCCACCGCGAAGAGCCCTTCCGTAATCTGCTAAAAACGCCAGTCGCCCTCCCAATTCCCGAAAGCGATGAGGTGGTCTCTCTCCGACTACCAAAACTCTTTGATGCAAGCGCCGGAAATGTCTATGCCTTTGATGCGATCGCGCAGAACCCGCTCGATTCATCTAAAGCACTGCAAAAAAGTCGTTGGTACCCCGATTTTCTGACAGCATCAAAAGATTTCGATCTAGAACCTTACCATCTAATGACCTACGAAGCGCGTATTGCCCCAACTGGGGGGCAGGGAGAAGTGTCCCCCGGGACGCTCCAGTGCATCATTTTCGCGGTGCCGAAAAAAATAAAAAAAGGGAAGAAAAATGAGTCTCTAAAAGACCGTTTGAAAGATGCTTTTTCTCTTGCGTGGATTGATCTGAAGGTTCCCACCCCCGCAGGGACCGAAAGGTCCATTTATAAAGGAATCTACAAAGAGGCCCCAAAGCGTCTCTTCTATCTGATTCCTGCCGACCAGTTTGATGTGGTACTCGTATGGAAAACTCCCGCCCCGGTTGCCTTAGGGTTGCATCTCGATGATCCGAGTCTGAATCTTTCGAGCAAAGATGTTCCACTAGCTCGGGCAACGGCCTGGAGCGTGCAGGTCGAGCCGGCAGTCGCCAAGACGGCCGCTCCGGAAAATTGAACGGGCTGCACCGGCTCGCGTGCAGGCGGCGATTGGGGCACGCTCGCTCAAAACTCCGCACTGCCTGGCGTGCGGGGGAAGGGAATCACATCGCGGATGTTTGTCATCCCGGTCGTGAACTGCACGACCCGCTCAAGGCCCAGGCCAAAGCCGGCATGCGGCACCGTGCCAAAGCGGCGGAGATCGAGATACCACCAATATTCCTGCGGGTCGAGCTCCTGATCCCGCATACGGGACTCGAGCACATCGAGTCGCTCCTCGCGCTGCGAGCCGCCGATGATCTCTCCCACCTTGGGAACCAGCACATCCATCGCCGCGACCGTTTTTTCATCCTCACTGAGCCGCATATAAAATGGTTTGATCGAGCTGGGATAGTCGGTCACAATCACCGGCCGGCCGATCGCTTCCTCGGTCAGATACCGTTCGTGCTCGGACTGCAAATCCTCACCCCATACCGGTTCAAATTCAAACTTTTTTGATGACTTCTGCAAAAGATCGACAGCTTCGGAGTATGTGATGCGCTCGAAACTGCTCGCTACAATCGACTCCAGTGTCGCAATCACCGTCTCATCGATGCGGTCGTTAAAAAACTGCATGTCCTCAGAGCAGTCACCGAGGACATCTGCAAAGATCCGCTTGATCAGGCCTTCGGCCAGATCCATGTCCTCGGGCAACTCGGCAAAGGCGACCTCCGGCTCGATCATCCAAAACTCGGCCAAGTGCCGCGAGGTGTTGGAATTTTCCGCGCGGAAGGTGGGACCGAATGTATAAACCTTCCCCAGGGCTGTTGCATAAATTTCGCCCTCCAACTGTCCGCTCACGGTGAGGTAGGCGGGTCGATCAAAAAAATCGAGCGCGTAATCAATCTTGGTCTCCTTCGCCGCGATTGTTTCCAGATCGAGCGTCGTGACGCGAAACATCTCCCCTGCCCCTTCACAGTCGCTCGCCGTAATGATCGGCGTGTGGATGTAGAGAAACTGCTGCTCTTGGAAATAATTATGGATCGAACGAGAAATCGTATTGCGGACGCGGGCCACAGCGCCGAACGTGTTGGTCCGGGGTCGCAGATGGGCCCACTCGCGGAGCTTTTCAAAAGAATGGCGCTTTTTTTGAAGCGGGTATGTCTCGGGATCGGCCCAGCCGTGTACGGTCACTTCCGCCGCGTGCAGTTCGGTCGACTGTCCCTTGCCGCCGGACGGTTTGACTTCGCCCGAGACCGTAACGCTGCAACCGGCAGAGAGTTTTTTGATCTCCGTTTCATAATTCGGTAGATCGCCATCACAAATCACCTGAATGTTCGCTAGGCAGCTTCCGTCATTGAGCTCCACAAAACTGAAACCCCCCTTCGAGTCTCGCCGCGTGCGGACCCAACCCTGCACGATCGCCTGTCGACCAATCGCAGCTTCCTCACGGGCAACGGCAACAGAGAGCGTATCCATACGAGCTGACCTTGTTCCTCGTTTGTCTGCCTAAGCGGCCTTCTTTCGCGCCTTGTAAATAAACCCGAAGACGACAAGCACGAGATACGAGATACCGACACCAATGACCAGCGGCCCGGCCACCGGATGGCTCGCCTTATCCCAGATGGCGGTCGCGGCCGCGCCGAGCGCACCGAGGACAGAAATGCCCATCAGCACGTTCCAAGTGACCATGGATGCGCCCTTCGGTTTCTCATCGCCCATCAGTGTTTTGCTGTTCATCATCATAAAGAATGTAATATACGCGATCGGTAGCAGCATCATTCCAAAGCTGGAAGTTAAAATCGCCAGCCAGAGCTTGGCCGGGCCGTCCCAAACGAGCGGCCAAATCGCGCCCGAAACGCCCGCCACCAGACAACCGATTATAAACAGTGGGCCACCTTGTGACTTGCCGACTGCCTCGCAGAATACAAAGCCGTTGATCAGCATGAGGATGATAATTGTCGAAAGACCCATGGCGAAAACCCCCACACCGAATACATAGATTGCGACTTTTTTACCCAGCAGTGGAGCCAACGAACTGGAAAGTGTAAAGGCGTTACGCTTGACCATGGACGACGCAATGAGCTTTTCAGCTTCGGGAAGTTTGGCCATCTTGGCGACCGCTGCAAACTGAACTTCAGTCAGTTCTGAAAATTTCGCATCCTGCGTTTTCCCATCTCCTGCGTCCATTTTAAAGTCTTTTACTTTGGAATCGATTCTCGCCAGTAGTGCCACCTGAGCACCTTTGAAGGTTTTGCTCGAATAGAACGTTGCCGGATCACTGCTCATGAATTCTGTGTTCGGCGGTGTTGCATGAAATGCCTGCGCTGCTGCGATCACCACGCAGGTAGTCACAAGCACGTAGGGAACGGCCATGCCGGTTGCTAGGTCAAAGCGTGCGAGACCTCGGAACGTCTTATTCCAGCCGCGTTGCAACATGGCATACGGCATCAGGAAGGTCATGTTGATTCCAACAGCCGTTGCGGCGGCGCCGATCATGACAGCCCGCTGCGCCTTCACAACGCGCGGTACCCAAAAGTCGGCATCGGCTTGTGGTAAGTCTTGGATCAATTGTTCCACCTTGCCTGTAGGATAAGTCCACTGTGAAAAGTCGGGCAGGAAACCGGAGAAGATCGAACCCCAATCCAGTACGCCCTGACGACTGAGGTAGATTGTCACACCGAAGAAACAGATTACGATCATGCCGACGAGAGCCTTCAATAACCAATCGAAGATCTTGGCAGCCATGCCACGATGCGAATTGAGGACAACCACGATGCTTGCCACTATGAGAATAACCGCCGATACGCCAAGCTTGGCTCCTAACGATGACCCAACTTTGCCGACAGCAAGATTTTTTTCGAGCGCTTCATAACATAAGCTGAACTGCGGCATACACCAGATCATGTTGGCCATACCGGTCGCCACTAACCAACCCCAGCCCAGCACCGGGTTGATGTGTGTATTGATCGCTTTAAACGGGCGTTCTCCAGACGAGAGCGTCACATAACTGATCGCCGACAACATCACCACGCCCATAATGATTGCCATGAGTTGCAACCAGAGCATACTTGTTCCGCCGAGGATACCGAGGAATAGTGCTCCGGCCAGCGACCCACCCCCAAGCGTGATTGCACTTTGCAGCCAGCCTGGTCCCGAAAGCCGAATGTACGTCCCCAGAACAGATATGGGCCCTTTGGCATGGGCCTGGGCCAGAGCCTCTCGGTCTTGCTCAACATTGATATCCGCCTGACCCATTCTTTACTCCCTTGTTTTATCCCCCGGCTACAGCAACACCTCCTGCCAGCCGCATGATCACGCTTCGTGTGCCGCCAGATAACGCTCCGCATCGAGGGCCGCCATGCAACCGGTTCCGGCCGAGGTGATCGCCTGACGATAGTAATCATCCGCCACGTCTCCGGCGGCAAAAACACCTTCGACGCTCGTAAGCGTTCGAAACGGCGCGGCCCACTCGATATAGCCCTTCTCATTCATCTCGAGCTTACCGTGCAAAAAGGCTGTGTTGGGGGTGTGACCAATCGCAACAAACATGCCGCCTACCGCCAACTCGCGCACCGAATCGTCTACGGTGCTCTTTAGCTTGATCCCGGTCACCAAGTTTCCATCCCCCAAAACCTCCTCGAGAGTACTGTTCCAGAGTATCTCGATGTTGGGATGCTCCATGGCCCGCTTTTGCATGATTTTTGAGGCCCGCAATTGGTCCCGACGATGGACCATGTAAATCGTGGCCGCCCCTTTGAGGTTGGCCAGATACGTGGCTTCCTCAACTGCGGAGTCACCCCCACCGATCACCGCAAGCGGTTTGCCGCGATAGATTGGCAGCGCACCATCGCAAACGGCACAGGCGCTGACACCTTTATTTTTGTACGCTTCCTCAGATGCGAGACCCAAGTAGTTGGCCCGGGCGCCGGTGGCAACGATGACTGTTTGACTCTCCACAGCATCACCGTTTGCGGGAATCACCCGCAGCGGATTTCCACCAAAATCAACATCAACAACGTCGTCGCTCACCACCCGGGTCTCGAAGTTGAGCGCCTGTTGCTTCATCAACTCCATCAACTCCACACCCTGAACGGCATAGTACGGCTTGCCATCACGCTGTTCATCCGGCATGGGAGGTAGGTTCCAGTGCCGGTCCTTGGCGACCGACGACTCGACAAATTCGCGGACATTTCCAAAGGGAAAGCCGGGATAATTTTCTACCTCGGTCGTAAATGCGAGTTGGCCGAGCGGGATCATTTCCGCTTGAGGCGTTCCCTCAAACAGGAGAGGACTGAGATTTGCCCTTGCAGCGTAGATGGCGGCGGCCCAACCGGCCGGCCCGCTCCCGATAATAACCACTTGTTCGGTCAACTCACTCTCCTCCCTTTTTCCATAAGCGACAAAAATCTGTGGGGATGCGGCCTCCCTTACGGATCTGAAGCGGTCATTATAGGGGCTCTTTGGTCGTCGTCCACTGTTGAATCGCAACTGTTAAAATAGCGCTTCACGCTTGTAGCGGCGAATCGGGTCAGCTATCGTAATTCCGACTCGTAACAGGCGGACCTTGCGCATGATCACCATTCTGATTGCCGTTGGTGCCTTGATCGGCTATCTGATCGCCTACCACACATACGGCCGGTGGGTTGCAAGAAAAATCTTTGGCCTTGATCCGGCGGCGGGCGTGCCTAGCGGGCAACTTCGGGACGATGTCGATTACCTGCCGACCCGAAAAGAGATCATTTTTGGACACCATTTTACCAGTATCGCCGGTACCGGCCCGATCGTCGGCCCGGCCATTGCCGTTTTCTGGGGCTGGCTGCCCGCACTGTTGTGGGTGCTTCTGGGATCGATTTTCATCGGCGCGGTCCACGATTTTGGGGCCCTGGTAGTCAGCCTTCGGAATCGGGGACAGACCATTGGTGAAGTGGCCGGTCGCATGATCTCTCCGCGAGCCAAACTACTTTTTCTGGCGGTCCTGTTTCTGGCGCTGACCATTGTGCTGGCCATCTTCGGACTCGTGATCGCTGGAATCTTCAAAATGTACCCCGAGTCCGTCCTCTCGGTATGGGTCGAGATCCCGCTTGCTGTGATCATCGGTGTCTGGATTTACCGGCGGGGCGGACGGTTGTTGTTACCTTCGATCTTGGCCTTGGGTTTAATGTATGCCGCTATTTATATCGGCGCGTATTATTTCCCCATCGTGCTCTCCCCCGACCTTTGCACAAACATTGCAAGTGCCCTGCATCTGAATCCGGCAGTCATCAACCCGGTCGTCCTTTGGACGCTGATTTTGATGGTCTACTGTTTTGTCGCTTCGGTGCTGCCCGTCTGGACGCTGCTGCAACCTCGCGACTACATCAACAGCCATCAACTGTTGTTGGCCCTTTCACTGCTGCTATTGGGGTTGCTGGTGGCGGGCCTTACGGGGGAGGCCAATTTGATAGAAAGCGCCCCGGCGGTTACCAATCTGGAAGCTGTCCGCATGACTGGCGCACCGCCTATCTGGCCATTTCTGTTTATCACGATCGCCTGTGGCGCGGTCAGCGGCTTTCACTGCTTGGTCGCAAGCGGCACCTCCAGCAAGCAGTTGGCCAACGAACAGGATGCCCAATATGTTGGCTACGGCGCTATGCTCGTAGAGGGCATGCTCGCTGTAATCGTCATTCTGGCCTGTTGTGCCGGCGTCGGAATGGGACGATTTGAGCGAACACAAGTCGCTGCCCCGAGACACGAGTATGTACCGGTCAAGTCTGCAAACGGTGTGTTACTTACAGGAAATGCAGCCTGGAGTGCGCGGTACGATATGACCAAACAATGGTCCTCTTTTGGCCTGGCCGACAAGGTAGGCGCTTTTGTCGAGGGGGGTGGCAATTTTTTATCCGCCCTCGGGCTGCCGTTAAAACTGGGTATTGGCATCATGGCGGTACTGGTCGCCAGCTTCGCAGCAACCACCCTCGATACCGCGACTCGGTTGCAGCGCTACGTGATCCAGGAGATCGCACGGACCCTGCGCATCGGATGGCTTGGAAATACATATGTGGCAACGGGGCTTGCACTTATCTTGGGATTTGCAGTCGCAATGATTCCGGGGCCCGGTGGCGCATATGGGGAGGGGGGCATGCTATTGTGGCCACTCTTTGGTGCCGTCAATCAATTGCTGGCGGGCCTTGCGCTGATGGTCATCGTGTTTTATCTTTCCCGTCGCAGCAAACCGATTGCGTTTGCTATTGTGCC
>JASMGX010000091.1 GCA_030751095.1 Pirellulales bacterium
ATAATCCATGCAACGAATGGGATGAAGTGCTAACAGACCGCTGGCAAACTTCGGCGGCGGCTACTGCATGTCTCGGAAAAAATCGGCCAGATCTGAATCATCTGTCCCGACAGTACCCTTCTCTTCCTCGTCCCCGGTATCAATGCCATCGAACATGCCAGAGGGCTTCTCTTCGTCATCTGAATTCGGAGCGGGAAAATCACCTGCCTCGTCATCGGCATCGACATCGGAACCAGACTCTTCCTCCAAGGAATCAAAATCGAATTCCTCCGCGTCCTCTGATTGCTCCTTATCAATCGCTTCAAAATCAAATTCGGAGGCGGTCGCCGATTCTTCGTCTTCATCACCAAAATCGGACAATGCTTCTGAGCTTTCCCCTTCCTCATCGTCTTCCTCTTCGGGTACAGTTTCCTGTTCGGTGGACGATAATATTGCTCCTGCTTCCAGCCATTCTCTCCAGGAAGCCATTTTTTCGCTTGAAAGACCCGCTGCGCGTTCAATTTCGAGCATCGCCTGTGATTTTGTTTTCGGAAGATGCGCCTCAACAGTCAGTCGCCCATTTTCAAGATACTGAAAACGGACTTCGACAGACGTTTTCGCCGGCAAATCGCCCGGTAATCCCGAGACAACGCATGTTCCGATCTTCGTTGCGTTGCGTCCACTTGCATCGCCACCCTCAATAACATTCACCGCCACCGTTTGTTGATTTTCATCGCGCGTTTTAAAAGTTCCGGAACCTGTTGCGGGTAAGGATGAATTTCGTGGAATCAAAATTTTTCGCCTCGGCATGCCCGTGCTTCCTTCAACTGCCAAAACACCCAAATCGTGAGAGTTAACATTCTTAACCAGCATGTCCGATGGTGTACCGCTATCCTTTGAGAGCAAAACATCGGCATAGATTGCTGCTCCATGTGCTACAGCTTCATCCGGAGAAATAGACCTGTTGATGACAACGCCTGCTTCCGTTTCTAAGGACTCAATAATCATCGGCATGCGAGTCGATCCACCCACGAGCAAGATGCTTGTGATATCAGGCCATGTACGGGAGGCCTCCTTTAACATTTTGCGAACTGTAAATAACGTTCTCTCAACCAAATCTTGTGTCAATTCTTTCAAATAGTTCTCGCGTTAAATCAATCCGAAGCCGATTACCCTCATATTCAAAATGAAGCTTATACTGACTTCGTGCCGTGAGCGCCATCTTGGCAACCTCGGCAGATTGCCTTAGCCTTTCTGTCGCAGAACTGTCCTCTTGTGGGTCGACATCAAATTCACTTTTAAAATGCTCGATGACGTGATCAAAAATGCGGCGATCCCAATCGATACCGCCCAGATGAACATCACCGGCAGTTGCAATTGCGGTATAATGACCACCCTCTAAATCCATCAGGGTCGCATCGAAAGTTCCACCGCCCAAATCGTAGACCAGCACTGTCTCTTTTTCAGCACGAGGATTGCCGGCAGGGGAAAACTTTTTATGAACTCCATACGCGAGAGCGGCCGCAGTTGGTTCGTTGATAATGTCCAACACGTTCAATCCAGCTAGCTCTCCCGCATCCTGAGTGGCCTTGCGGCGAGGTTCGTTGAAATAGGCGGGTACCGTAATAACCACATCACGAACTTCCCCTAAAACCAACTCGGCATCTTCCTTGATCTTCCGCAAAATAATAGATTCGACAACTTCTGGAGGTAATGAAATGCCCTGGATCTCTTTTTCATAAAACTGAGATCCAATATCCCTCTTTGCAAACTGGGCAATCAGTTCCGGTTCAAAGGGAGCTGTTCTTGCAGCTTCCTTGCCCACAACAGGGCCCATTTCATCAAAAAATACCACGCTCGGAGTTGTAATACCGCCTTCAGCATTGCGAATCGTCGTCGGGCGACCCTCGTTATCTAAAAATGCAATAACCGAATGGGTCGTGCCTAAATCGATACCAACTGCCGGTACTTTTGTCTCACCCATAAAATTACCTCTGAGAATCTTCTTGTTCCGCACATGAAAAATTACGTGAGGGTCCAAATTGTCTGACGGCCTAGACCACTCTTTAGTATCAATTCTAAATCATTATTGCCTCTTAGAAAACAACCGGTGTTCCCCTCGGAAAGGCTGATTTTCCTGAAATAAGAACAATCTCCCGGGTTCCTTTCTTGAGAAAGTTTTCCGTGTTACGATGGATCATCCTGCTTTCGTTCGTTAATAATCACTGAAGGTTTTCATGGCTCCCGCTGATCTTAGTGCCGCACAAGTCGATCAATACCACAATGATGGTTATCTTCTCCTTTCGGGTTGTTTTGCCCCTGATGAAATTGATCTTTTGCATCGCACCGCTAAGTCGGACCAGGAACTCGGAGAACATGCCTTTGGAAAATCGGATGGTGAGGGAAGGGCTGTACGGCTTTCGCTCTGGAACCATCCGGGCAACGACATTTATGGAATGTTTGCGCGAAGCAGACGCATTGTCGATGTCGCAGAACAATTATTGGGAGACGAGCCCTATCACTACCATACGAAATTGGTGATGAAAGATGCCCGGGTAGGAGGAGCATGGACTTGGCATCAGGATTATGGATACTGGTATTCCAATGGCCTTCTTAGTCCAAATCTAGTCAGTTGTTTTATTGCCATTGATCCAGCAACAAAAGAGAATGGATGTCTGCAAATTATTCCCCGCTCGCACAGCTTGGGGCGTATTGATCATATCCTCTCTGGTGATCAAACAACGGCCGATCCTGATCGCGTGAGCGAAATCCTTAAACGATTTCCTTTGGTTCATGTAGAGATGCAACCGGGCGATGCGGTTTTATTCCATGCAAATCTGTTGCACCGTAGCGATCAAAACCATTCGCAAATCCCCCGCTGGTCGATGGTCTGCTGTTACAATTCAAAATCAAACGCCCCTTACAAAGAATCACATCATCCTGGCTATACCCCACTTTTGCGGGTAGACGATTCAGCCATTCGCGAAATGGGGGTCAAAGGTTTTTCGAAAGAGACTGCTAGTGCGGCTTGGCTGCAAGATGCGTCAAACCAGCAAAACCGGACACTACCGTCAAAATAATCTTGAGGCGTTGCGGCAAGAAGTTCGCACCCAGGGATGATCGCGGGAGCAGGCACGTCCGCCTTGAGTCACGTTCCGGATTTGGCCCGGGCCGTCTTTGTGCCGTAGCCGCGCGAAGGACCAGCTTCTTTCAAGTGCTCAAGCAGAGCGCCTTTGGTGAGCAGTCCTTTAAAGACAATTGGGGGCCGACCATCGGCCGGATAAATCGCGTAAAGTGGCAGGCCGAGACTGCTATGACCCAGCTCCAGCATCAATCGATCAATTTCTGGTGAGTCCGCTGTTTTATCTGCGATGAGACCCACAATCCCATTGTCTCGCATAAAGTTCTCTGTATCTTCCGTC
Organism: Pirellulales bacterium; assembly: GCA_030751095.1. Lineage (GTDB taxonomy): Bacteria > Planctomycetota > Planctomycetia > Pirellulales > UBA7805 > UBA7805. Next base: position 3,402 of record JASMGX010000091.1, read on the forward strand.
ATTAAGGCAACTGCCTCATTCGTTTTACAGATCAGTCATCCATCGGCCGTAAAGTCTACGAGAACTGTGGTTCCCTTATCGCGATAATTCTCGAGCCTCGCCGTCGAGAAAGGCTGCCAGGAATCGTTCGTTTCCTCGTCTAAGACAACCGCTCCGGTGCCATCCTTTGCTATTCGCTCCGGTCCGGTCAGTTGGGTAAACGAGGCGTATCCGATCAAGATCGCCACCGAAAGAGCAATCATCCACGCATAAAGACGATCGCCGAAATTGGCCGTGATGGGTGTGCGATTGGCCCACCAGCAGGCAAGCCAAAGGCCAAACAACAATGCCAGTGTGGGAACAAAAAATCTTTCTGGAATAAATGCGTAGTAAATCCAGACTACGGTAGCCAGGAGTACAAATCCCATGAGGTGTTTGAAGGACTCCATCCAGGCCCCCGGTTTTGGTAAAAACCGAATCCAGGCAGGAAAGATTCCGATGAGGAGAAATGGCAGCGCCATCCCAAATCCCATGGATCCAAAGATCGCATAGGTGATTGCCACTGAATGCTGTTCTGCGGCAAAGGTCAAACCTGTAAACATGAACGGACCAACGCAAGGGGTCGCCAATAGAGTTGTCAAAACGCCTTTAAAGAAAGCGGCTGAGAGGCCTTCCCGCTCAGCGATGGATTGGGCGGAGCCCGAACCGACAAATCCTGGAATCGGTATTTCCCAGATGCCGAGTAGGCTCAGTGCAAAAACGAACACCAGAGCTGCCATCGCAATTCCAAAACGTGGGTCCTGAAATTGCTTGGACCAGGCCAGATCGGCAAACGCAGCAAAAGATGCAAGGACGAGAAAGATCGAAATGAGTCCCAGAGAAAAGGCAAAATTCAATGTAAAAATCCGCAGACGGTCTTCACCTGCCTGCTGGACAAACGACATAACCTTAAGGCCAATGACTGGCAACACGCAGGGCATCACGTTGAGCAATATGCCGGCAATCAGAGCCCATCCCATGTTGATCAGAATGGCAGAGAAGGTTGCTGGGGCGGCCTTGGGAATTACCAAGTCCCATGGTGGCGCAGCAGAGGCGGCCTCGGTGGCTTCCTGATAACTCGACGGCGCAAAGGAAACTGCCGCCGTACCATCAGAGTGGGTTCCGATCGTAACGTTCACATCAAAGCGAGCCGCTTTGGGCGGAGCGCACTGATTTTCGCTACAGGCCATGAATCCGATGAAGCCACTGAGATGATGGTCCCCACGCTCCACTGTGGCGGGAACGTCCAGATCGATCGTCCAGCTAACATCGCCGGGATGAAAATTATCGACGTATTCCGGTAAAGCTTCGCGTGGTTTGCTGATTAACGTTGTGTTTGCCCTCGGGGCTCCTGCCTCCAAACCATCCCGCTTATCAAGCACAATGAGGGTAGGCCGCGACCGCATCGAGTCGCGAGGCACTCGTTTTTCATACGCATAAACATGCCAGTTATCCGCTAATGTGGCGGTCAATGTAAGCTGTGCCCGATCTCCGGGTGTAAGCTGGCTGGGAGTGATCTGGCCCGTGATAATGACCTGATCAGTTTCGTAGGCATCTGCGTTTGTTACGTTTGTTAAAAGAGTGCTTGTGCCAGAGGCCAAATGAGCCTCGAATGATTGTGAAAAATCGACACACAGATCTTTACAAACTTGGCCTTTTACGTCACCGGATATCACTAGAGTACGAAGACCATCGGGCTGCGTCGGTTCGATAGGAACAGACCAGGTCACCGAGCCTTCATGTTCTTCCACATCGAGGTCTGGCCAGAAGTCGTAATGATGGGCAACCGCGGGAGGGTTGGCCTGAAATGGACCAAGGACACGATACTGATCTGAGGCTGTCAGATTGATCCGCGTTGGTTTGGGGCCTCCTGACTTTTGGGTAATCGAATACATGTGCCACCCGGGCAGGACCTGCGCCGTGATCTGCAGTTCCGCCGGCCGATCGCCTTCGCCGGCAACCACCTCTGCCGTTATCGCAACTCGCTCTCCGGAAGCAGCAAAACCGGTCAAGTCCAGACTCGTATTTTGGCCGCTTGCCACGGAAGAGGTGGTCAGCAAAACAACAAGGGTGAACATCCGTAACATTTGAATTCCCGCCACCGGGTTATTGCTAATTTGATTTGCAAACACAGACAATTCTATGAGTGAAACTCTATGGTGGTCAATGTAACATGTATTGCTCTTTTCACTGGGGTTTATCGGCCAAATCGGCTCCTCCCCCCTAGATAACTTTTGGGGAACCCATTTGACCCAAAAAGGTTGCCTTGCATGCTATCACGCCAAGTCACCATTCTGTTTTTTCTATTCGCTGAGAAATAGCCTTGAGACGGGATTTGATGACTTGCATGTCCTCAAAAGATTTGTTTTCCAGATAAAGCCAGCGGAGCCAATTGAGGCCCGAAAGCAAAGCGGTACTGCGGTCCAAGGGGCCGAGTAAATGTAATTCATTTTTTGTCAGGGAACGTACTTTGGTATAGGCCTCCAGGCCAATGTTCCATTCGACAGTTTTGTCGGCAGCCAGACTCCCCAAAAGTCGGGAGATATCAGTAGCGACCGTATCGGGCCGCGCCGCACCAAAATCGACAATTCCCGAGATTTCATCCTGTTGAAACAAAACATGCTCATGCCAAATATCGCGAATGCATGGCTGGATTGGAACAACCCGGTCACTCGCTTGGCTTAATGCTTCGAACACTAACGTTCGGTGGCAATCGAATGCATTGATGATTTGCTTTCCGATTCGCGATAGACCGGTAGCGGCGAGGGTATCCTGCCTATCGATTGCGGACGCCAATCGGTCGCGGTCTTGAGTTTCCCAGGCAGCGAACATTTGCAGTCGCTCTAAAACGGAAGGTGCGGAGCCCGTCCGACCGGCAGTCTCTGGAAAATCGGCGCTTGCAAGATGGAATCTTGCTAGTGCTTGCATCGACGAGCGCAGCCGCTCGCGCGATGGACACTCAGCGTAATTTGCCTTCCCGGGTAACCAGGGCGATATTTCCCAAAGGTGTCCGGCATGATGGATAAAACTCGCCCCACCCTCGGGGTGTGTCGGGATCGGCACCGGCACCTTCTGAAAGCCGTGCCTTGCGGCGTACTGCAACATGCTGTGGATGAATGCAAGCCTGCCCGTTGTGGGATGCGGGACCGGCCAGCGGCGAAGACAGAGTGGGCCGCGCAAGGATGAGAGTCTCCAGAAACATGCTCCACTGAAGCCGCCCGCATTTCCCAACGGCTCAATATGCTGCGGTGCGCAGTCGGGGGGAAATTTGGATAGTACCGGCTCAAGAATGTCAGAAACTGCCATCACAATTATTTCATGTTCACGAGGCGATTGACTCAACAATCTGATATCACGGGACACACCGGAAACGTCGAGCGACTTAGAACTTATGGGATGAATGCCGGAGCCTGAGAAAGTTTTACCACACTTGCCAAAACAAGCGTTTTCCACAATGACAAAAATTTAACCAAAAAAAAGGCCGCCAGCTTCCTCCTGGGAGAAAACCGCAGCCTAATAAACTTTCGGTCCATTGCGACGGTGGAGGTCGCTGCGAGAAAGGCGAGGGTCGGCGGTGCTTTGCACAGCCTTTTGGTGACCCGAGGCCTACGCTAATAGTTAGTCCCTCCGACGGAATTGGTGACCGAAAGATTTGAAGTTCATATTGAAATTGTAGTCTGATTGCAATAGGAATGGGCGGGGCGAGGAACAAATTTTTTCTTCGCGCCAGCGCCGAGCTATCCTAACGCTTTTAACATCGACAAAATTCGAAAAACTATTCGGTGTAAATCCACGGCTTTCCAACAAAAATGATATCTACTTTGGCGCGGGGTTTGCTGGAAGAGCTGCCGGATTGTCTGGGGCGGGAGCGGCGCTATGGGTGCAATTCGCCCATACATGCTGGAAATCGAGTGGTAAAGTTACCATTGCTGCCATTGGATCTTTTCTCGATCAAAAACCTTGCGGGAAAAATCAGCTCCCGGGAAAATAACCGCTCGAAAGCGTTTTATAGCTGGCTATCTGATTATCGACCCAGGCTCGGTCATAGCCGAGTTGCTCTGCCATAATTTCCGCCGTCTTGAGTACCGCCTCGTTGGATGCTCGGGCATCGAGCAGCAACGAACGGGTTCTCCGGGCAAGCACATCTTCAACCGTTCTGGCCATCTCGTATTTGGTGGCCCAGACAACTTCTGCTTCCCGATAAGGAAGTTTTTCGTGCAGTAAGGAAGCGAGTTTTGGGTTCTCAACAGCAAGCCGATCGATAGCTGCCGCGTCCGTGCCATAGCAGCGGAGATGATCCTCCTCCGGGAAATCGGCCGATTCGCGTTTCAAATAGCCGTGCAGATGGAGTTGTTCCGTGCGGCAGTTTGTGGGATAGAGTCCAGCAATTTCAATCGCATGCATCATCGTGTCTTCTGCCATTTTTCGATAGGTGGTCCACTTTCCTCCGGCAATCGTCACCAGACCGCTCTGACTCACAAAAACTTCATGGCTGCGCGAAATGGACTTACTGTCACTCGCTTTGCCTTCCGGATGTACAAGGGGCCGCTGGCCAGCAAACACGCTCAAAACATCTGCTTCAGACGGTTCACGATGCATGTAACGACCTGCATTGCGTAAAATAAATGAAATTTCTTCCTGGAGAGCACGGGGTTCCAGTTGTGCATTTTGCATCGGTGTGTCGGTCGTTCCTACAATCACGCGATCGTGCCAGGGAATAACAAAGAGGACGCGACCGTCGTCCGTATGGGGGACCATGATCGCGTTTGCTCCCGGCTGAAAAGAAGCATCCAGTATCAGATGGACACCTTGTGCAGGTTCAATCAGTTCACGCGCGGAGGGGTCGTCCAGCTTGCGAATCGTGTCAGAAAAAATACCTGTAGCATTGATGACCACTTTGGATTCAATGGTGAACGCTTTTCCAGTCTCTCTATCCTCCGTCTGGACGCCGATCACGCGTCCATTATCTTTAACAAGACCCGTGACAGGACAGTAATTTGCAATCGCGGCTCCTTCGGTTGCTGCGGTTCTTGCCAGTGTGATAGCCATTCGTGCATCATCAAACTGACCGTCGTGATACATGATGCCACCGAGCAAATGTTCTTGTTCTACATTTGGAATTGCAGCGATTGTCTCCTGGCGATTTAGGTTCTTACTTGGCTCGATATTCAATTTGCCTGCTAGAACATCGTACAGTTTCATACCAATTCCGTAGAAAGGACCTTCCCACCATTTGTATCGAGGGACGACGAAGGCCAGATTACTGACCAGGTGGGGCGCGTTTTGGGCCATAATCCCTCGCTCCCTAAGAGCCTCGGTCACTAATGAAAAATTCATTTGTTCGAGATATCGGACTCCACCGTGAACCAGCTTGGTACTGCGACTTGAAGTGGCTTTGGCAAAGTCGTGCGATTCAAGCAGTGCGGTGCGGTAACCGCGACTCGCGGCGTCGACGGCCACGCCAAGTCCTGTTGCTCCACCGCCAATGATGACTATGTCAAAAGACTCGGAGTTGAGTCGGCCAATCATTTCGTCGCGATTCATCGTCTCACCAGCCGATTTGAACGGCCACCTAAGCGGATACCGCCGGCAGCCCAGATGTGGAAACACCACCAAAAGAACTCGAGGAGCCCCTGCTTGCCAATCGTCTCCCCCGTGCTTCTCAGCATACACATTTTGTACTCAAGCGAGCAGCGATGCGGGAACGCTGCCACCAGCATCGGGTGCGGCAGAAAGTCTCCTCCCTGAGGCCCAAAGGAGGCTGTCAAAATGGCAGTTTCAAGCGGCCCAAAAACCCGACTAGCTCAAAAGCGGCGAATTTGGCAGTCCGGATAAAATCATTTATCTTCTCTAACTGCTTTTCAAAAATGAACTTATGGCGGTTTTCAAAACTTGGCGCGGGGATTGCGTTTAATGGAGCCGTCTTAAGGTCTCGGCCCACAAAGGGGCAGACCGAGGGTGGCACCAAAAAATCACCAGTGAGTAAACCACCAAAGAGCCTTGCTGCAAAATCTTTAGCGATGGGGGGTCCGCTTTTGCAAGGCGGGAAATGTCCCATCGATGCTTTAATTCATCACTCAATGTTCATCACTCAATGTGACGTGTTTTTACGGAGGTAAATTAAGTCGATGGCTACAGCGACCAAATCAAAGAAGAAGTCGAGTACAAAAATCAATATTCAGCCACTGGGCGATCGCATCGTCCTGGAACGTGAGGATTCCCAAGACACGACAGCCGGTGGAATCGTGTTACCGGAATCAGCCAAAGACAAGCCGGCAAGAGGTATTGTCTTGAGCGTCGGCCCTGGAAAACCGCTGGATGACGGCAGTCGTGGAGAAGTTCAGGTTCAGGTTGGAGACCGCGTGCTGTTTTCTAGTTATGCCGGCGAAAATTTCAAGGTTGATGAACAGGAATTGCTGTTGATGCGTGAAGACGACATCCTGGCTGTGATCGAATAACAATTCACTTAACCGACTTAATTAACTGACCGGCACGTGGTGCTCGGTCCTGCGAAGGAGAATAGAATCCATGTCCAAGATGATCGCATTTGATCAGGAAGCTCGGGATGCCATGCGGCGCGGAGTTTCCAAGCTCGCCCGAGCGGTAAAAGTAACACTCGGACCCAAGGGGCGCAATGTCATTTTGCAGAAAAGCTTCGGCTCACCCACAGTAACAAAAGATGGTGTTACGGTGGCAAAGGAAGTTGACCTTGAGGATGTCTACGAAAACATGGGGGCCCGCATGGTCCGCGAAGTAGCCTCCAAAACGAGTGATGTGGCAGGAGATGGAACGACAACTGCAATCGTCCTTGCAGAGGCGGTCTTCAATGAGGGTTTGAAAGCCGTTGTTGCTGGCGTCAATCCCGTGCAGCTTAAAGCGGGCATCGAAAAAGCAATCGCGGATATTAGTAAAGAGTTGGAAAATTCGTCGATTCAGATCCAGACCAAAAAGGAAATGGCCCAGGTTGGTGCGATTGCCTCCAATAACGACAACGAAATCGGCGAATTGCTTGCCGAGGCAATGGAAAAGGTAGGCAAAGATGGTGTTATCACTGTTGATGAAGGCAAAAGCCTTGCAACCGAAGTGGAATGGGTTGAAGGCATGCAATTTGACCGTGGCTACCTTTCGCCTTACTTTGTCACCGACCCGGCTACGATGACTGCCGATTTGGAAGATTGCTATATTTTGGTCTTTGAGAAAAAAATATCGAATGTCAAAGATCTCGTCCCGGTTTTGGAAGCTGTCGCCAATGCTGGCAAGCCTTTGCTGATTGTTGCTGAGGATGTTGACGGTGAGGCGCTTGCAACCCTTGTCATCAATAAATTGCGTGGCACGTTTACATGCTGTGCCGTTAAGGCACCTGGGTACGGGGACCGGCGCAAGGCGATGATGGAAGATCTCGCTATCCTGACCGGGGGCGTGGCTGTCTTTGAAGATTTGGGGATCAAGCTCGACAATTTGCCTATTACCGATCTCGGACAAGCAAAGAAGATCATTGTCGACAAGGATAATTGCACGATCATTGAAGGTGCTGGCAAGAGGCAGGACATCAAATCGCGCATCGACCAAATACGACGAGAAATCGAAAATGCAACGAGTGACTACGACCGCGAAAAGCTTGAGGAGCGGTTGGCGAAATTATCCGGTGGCGTTGCAAAGGTAAACGTCGGTGCGGCGACCGAAAGTGAAATGAAAGAAAAGAAGGCCCGCGTTGAAGATGCGCTACACGCGACGCGCGCTGCTGTGGAGCAAGGCATCTTGCCGGGTGGTGGAGTCGCCTTACTTCGTGCGTCCAAGACTGTTTCTCCTAAAGGTCTTTCTCAGGATGAAGAGGTTGGATACAACATTGTCATCCGTGCGTGCCGAGCTCCGCTGATCTCGATTGCCAACAATGCTGGTGAGGATGGTGGCATTGTTTGTGAGAGAGTTGCCCAAGAAGAGGGAAATAGTGGATACAACGCAGCCACCGACACCTACGAAGATCTAGTCCAGGCGGGCGTGATTGATCCCACCAAGGTTACCCGCACTGCACTGCAAAACGCATCGAGCGTTTCTACGCTACTGTTAACCAGTGATGCGTTGATTGCCGAAAGGCCCAAGGATGATAAAAAGGGCGGCAGTGGCCACGGTGGTGATTATGATATGTACTAAGCGATCCTAGAAAATGAAACGGACATCTGTGTTTTCCGATGTCATTTTTCATAGGCCCCCTGGTCTCTCATGACCTTGGGGCTTTTTTGATTGGCGGGCGACTATTTTGGTAGAATGGGCTGATGGGTTCTCTGATGAGTAAATCTGCTTTTCTTCGGGCCGGTGTTATTCTGCTTGCCTCGATTGTCTTGTTCTCTGTGGCCAAGGGAGACAACGGCAGACGTGAAGCAGTTCAGGAGGATCTGATCCTGATGCAGGGTAAGTGGAAATTAGAAGATTTTGTTTATTATCGTGATGGAAAGGCCGATCGCCTACCAAAAGCACAACGCAGAGGATTGCGCGTGGTTTCAGGAAACCGGTACCGGCTAATACTTCACATTAGGGCGCAAAAAGTTGACGCGAACTATTCGTTCCATTTGTATCCCAATCAAAATCCCAAGGCGTTCGATGTCACACTGCCCGATGGACGGGAAATCAAAGGGATTTATGAGATAAGCACCGATACACTTCGTCGCTGCTACTGCCAACCGGGCCTTGCTCGACCTACACAATTTCAAAGCGGAGATCAGACCTATCAGGTTTGGAAACGTGTTGACGGACCGCCCGCAACGGCAATCAAGGAACAAAAATAATTCATTCCATTCTCTATTCTGCTAACTGCTTGTGGATCGTCGCAATCAGTTCATCCGGACCCCCGGCCAGTGAGAGCGCAAGAGATTTTCCACTGCGGAGATTCTTGAGTTGGCATGTGCCACTCTCAAACTCGCGACTGCCGGCGACTACCGCTAAAGAGTGTCCTCGTCGATCTGCATATTTTAGCTGCTGCCCGATTTTTTTAGGTTCACCATACAATTCCACCCGGAGACCGGCGGCGCGTAAATCGGCCGCCAACTTCAGATAATCGTTGAGTCGCTCGGCATCAAAATAGACCATAAAGACTTCGGCAGGCGTACTCGCTTTTTCGACCATGTTGACCTCTTCCATGGCCGCCAACAGGCGATCAAGCCCCAGTGATGCCCCAACTCCTGGCAACGAGGTTCGTGTATACAGTCCAGCCAAATTGTCGTAGCGACCACCCGAACAAATACTGCCAATATCGGGTAATGCGTCCAGAAATGTTTCATAAATGGTGCCTGTGTAGTAATCCAGACCTCGGGCAATGGAAACATCGAGCCGCACTCGAGAGTTGGGTACACCTGCTGCTTCTAGGGCCGAGACAACTTGACGAAGTTGCGCCGTTCCCTCAAGGCCGGTGGGGCTATCAGCAGTGAGTTTTTCCACTTGATCGAGTATGTCTTCATTCGATCCCGCGAGATCTGAGAGTGCCAATATTTGATTCGCCTGTTTGTGGCTCACGCCACACGCTTCTACCATTTCAGCTTCTGTTCGCTCTCGACCAATTTTAGCAAGCTTGTCTAGCGATCTGAGAATTTCCGTAGCTCGATCTAGGAGATCCAAAGTTTCTAGAATTCCCGTTAAAATTTTTCGATTATTAATGCGGATTGTAAAGCGATCAAAGCCGATTGCCAGCAGCAAATCATGAATGACTAAAGCGGTTTCAATGTCCGCAACGATACTTTGGGTTCCAATCGTATCAAAATCGCATTGCATAAACTCGCGATAGCGGCCGCGCTGGGTATTTTCGCCCCGCCAGACGGTGGCGATCTGATATCGTTTCAGCGGCGTCCCTAAATCGCCTATATGTTGGGCGGCAAACCGCGCCAGAGGTACGGTCAAATCGAAACGCATTCCTACCCGGCGCCCACCATGATCTTCAAAACGGTAGAGTTGCTTGTCTGTTTCCGCTCCACCCTTGCCAATCAATATTTCCTCATACTCCAGTGCCGGGGTATCGATTGGCGCGTAGCCATAGGCTTGGTAGATACGCCTCGCTATTCCGATGATCTTCTCTCGAAGGAGCATCGATTCGGGAAGGTGATCACGAAAACCTTTGAGCGTGCGTGGTGGAATCAATGACAACGGCGTCACCTTCGTCTTTAGCCGATCACCGGCATCAATGGTGGCTGCGGACTGCGGATGCTCTCCCCTCTTTTTGTGGGCAATACGGCATCCATATAATCTTTCATTTGCTCGGCTGTCTCCCAATAGTGGTCGTACGTCCAATCGTCCTCATACTCACATTCCTTCGTTGTATAGTCTCGACAAATTTTTGGGCGCTGTGCATATATCCCGCAACGGTTATCACTTCCCAAGTGATCGCACTCATTATGAACCATCAAGTACCAATCATCGTCTTCGCAGAAGATGGTGGTCTCCCCATGCACCATGTACCAACGGATAAATTCATAATCCTTCCATTTTTCAGGCGTGTCGATCGGTAGCGCAAAATATTTGCAGCACTTGCCAGGACAAAATTCACAAAGCACTTGATCTGCTGTAATCTCTTTGCGATCAGGCTTCTGTTTCAGCAACGCCATCATACACACTACCTCTCGCTATCGTTGACTTAGAAAGCCGAGCAACTCATTTGCTTGGAAAGAAATTGGCAGATAGCCTACCAAAATCAAACGCTATTGGCCAGTCGTCCGTTAACGACCGTATGTCAATTGGGAGCTTACCTGTTACAATCCGAGAACTGTTTGGCCATTCAAAAAGG
>JASMGX010000092.1:0-3977 GCA_030751095.1 Pirellulales bacterium
CCGGATTTGAGTGTATGGTGGGCCCACGATGCTAATTCTTCCGGATCGTCTGAATCCCGGTGCGATTCATGACAACTTGCACAACTCACGATCTCGCCAGCGCTGCCATCGTGGTTGTAACAGGGGCTTTTCAGCAAACCGTTATATTCACGCCCGGCAAGCCTGACGACTCCGTCACCCCAAAAGGTTGTCGTGTCGATCGAGTCTTGAAAATCGCCAGTGGGTTGGAGAATAGTTTTACTTTCCGAAAGCTTTTCACCGGGACGATAGCGCCAGCCATGCTGTAGCCAGTCTTTCTTCGCATCTTCGTCATCTAAGGAAAGAACCGCGTGGCATTGGCCACACACCTCCGTAGACCTTTTTGCTCCCAGGTTGACCGGATTAACGATGTGCTCAATATCGCTGCCATCTTCTTGCGCCACTGCAATATGTTGTTCCCCCGGTCCATGACAGGACTCGCAAGAGATCCCGAAGTCGGCAGCCTGAGTCTGCATCTGCTGAGCATTCGTAACGCGCGGCTTAACATTCGTTGCGTGACATTGACTGCATGAATGATTCCAGTTGCCAGCGGAGAACGACATATGTTTTTCGAAATCTGGCGGTAACAAAAATGCCGTTGCCACAGGGATCCAGCACTGTTCGCCAATCCGAAAGGAGAACGGAAACATCTGGATGACCCGTGAATCTCCCGTCTCGTACCAAAATGTCTGCACATTGTGAGATCCAACCGTAAGGACCACGCGGTTCTCTACGGTGGTTCCATTCACGGTAACCGTTGCCCACAATTCATCATCGCGCCACTCGAGAGATCCATGCAGCCCCTCATAATTTAAATCGACCTCTTCAATCCGAGGAATCACCGTAGCGCGGCTTGCAATTTGGGTCATCGTGCTATGGTACGATTCTTCCCAACTGCGAAATTCTTCGTCGTGACACTCTTTGCACGAGAAGGAACCTGTATACCCTTCAGAATGATAGATATCAGGGCTACCGGGCCAAGGCACCTCCCGCGGAGGCAATCCCTCCGCACGCACAGTAGCGCGCGTACGCCTCACCGGTTTTATCTCGGCTTTTGTGTTTGCTGTGACCGAGTTGGTCGCTGGTTGCTTTTCGCGGCCGACCTCTTGCTGCTGTTCTTGCTTCTCGCCTTGTTGCTTCTTGCCTGGTTGCTTCTCGCCTTGTTGCTTCTCGCCTGGTTGCTGCCCGCGAGGCGTGGCGCTCCGGTCACAGCCACACGCGAGAACGACCATGACGGTGGCAACGATGAAAAGCCGCATCATCATATCCTCACAACCTAATTGTGCTAATCGCTCTCTATCGCGATTGGAATTTCCGACAAAGAAAGGGATGTTTTCCGAAGTCTAGAAATGATTTGTGAATCACTCCTCTTTAATTTGTAGTTGCTGATTGGACTTGAGAGGGCCTGCAACGGTTTGTGTCTTTCCCGACGGCCATTGTATTTCAATACGCTTGACGTTCTTTGCATCTCCCAAACCGAAGTAGAGTGGATATTGGCTTTGAGAAAGAAAGCCCGATTTACCGTCGTAGTACTTGGTAAGTGTCTGCGAGTCGGTGGTTACCGTAACCTTGGCCCCCAATCCGTCACGGTTTGATTTGTTGCCGACGAGCTTGATTTTCAGATAATTTAGCGGCTTCTGGTCGGACAGGTTGCTTACTAAGACCATCGGTTCGGAATTGAAGTCGTTGGTGACGATATCCAAGTCACCGTCCCCTTCAAGATCGAAGATTGCCGACGACCGGGACCCCAGGGCACCCCAGACCTCATACTTTCCTTTTCGGGTTTTGCAATGTGGGTGTGATCGGTCTTCGCCGTCACAGTCAAGTTCGAACCAGGGGATCGCACTGCGCCCATCTCGCCGTGGCTCCACACCAACAATGAATTCACTGTCCAGAAAGTTTTCGCCAAGATTGTTCAACAGCACCGAGTTCACGGCATATCGGAATGGATAATTCATGCTTGAGGTAATGAAGACATCTTCGTAACCATCCGCATTCAAGTCTCCAATGCTCAATCCCCAAGGCCAGTAATTTTCAGCATTCATGGCATCGGAAACCTCAGTAAACGTACCCTCCCCATTGTTTCGAAAGAGCGCATTGCCCCAGATGTGTTCCCCGTCGCTATCGAGATATCCGGCAGATTGATATTTGTAGGGATCTCGCAATTTTTTTTTCTCGTAATCCGGCACCATTTTTTCAAACGATGCCGTATCCCACATGTCTACGTGCATGTCGGTGATCATGATATCCATTTTCCCGTCGTGGTTGTAATCAAACACGCCGATACCCATCGCACCCCAGGGAGTTGCCGGGAAAATCTCGCGACTCCTGCGGACAAAGCGTTTACCGTTTTGGTTTTCGTAGTATTCGTCGTGCCCCTGCATATTTGGAACATACAAGTCGGGCCAGCCATCCTCGTTCAGGTCCAATGCATGGGCATCTCCGGTCCAGCCATTGTCGGTCAGCCCGACGTCTTTTGAGACATCGACAAAGCGGTTGTTGCCTCGATTTTCAAAGAGGATGCTCTGTTCAGATTTGCTGGGAAACAGGTGGTTGCCAAAGGAGGCTTTGTCGCCAATGAAGTAGCCGCCTGGGCCAATCTCGTCAGTTGTGTAATCTCCCACGTTCGTCAAGAAAAGATCGAGTAAACCATCTCGATTGAAGTCAAAGAAGGTCGCTCCAGACGAATGTCCTGTGTGGCTGAGTCCGGACTGCTCGGTGACGTCACGAAAGCTTCCAGTCCCGTCGTTTTCAAAGAAGAGGTTGCCACCACGGACACTAGTGACGTAGAGATCGGGATCGCCATCGTTATCGGTATCGGCAAACGACGCCGACACACCGACCCGGTCTCCCGTGGCAACACCAGCTTTTTCGGTCCAGTTTTCAAATTGACCATTTCCAAGGTTCCGCCAAAGTTGGTTCTCGCCCAACTGGGTTGTAAAATAAATATCCAGCAAACCATCCTGATCGACATCGGCAATTGCCATCCCGTTGCCGTGGTCGTAGTGGACCGCTTTCTTTTCTTTGCCGGTATCGTCAACAATCCTGTGGACAAACGTAATACCACTCTCCGGCAACTGATCGGTAAACTGAAAATCGTGAAAGACCTTGAATTTTGGCATGGTCGCCAGTTGTGCTTCCTTGCGATCCTCCATCCAGGGCGGATCCAGGATTTCTCGTGATGGATAGGGCAACTTTACCGGTGTACCGGTAATCTGCGTTTGGGGTGTTTTGGAAATGGGCGCCTCATCGCGACATGCGGAAAGCCAGATGCAAGAGCAAAGAAGAAAGAAAGCTGCCCACCAAGAAAACGGTCTCATTGAGTGTCGTTCCATGCCGCGTGGAGACTCCGAAAAACATAAAAAATGACGAAGCGCGTTCGCTAAATAGGATTAAAGCGAGTATACACTCCCAATGATATTGAGTAAACCAATCGGGATAACTAGTACCGCTAGGCGAGAGGTATGCATCGATTGAGTGCATTGAGCGGGCAGTTATGGTAGGATGGCGTTAGATTGGCTGCCATGGTCTTTTGCTTGCGGGGGCTTCGGTTATTTCATGAACGATGGCGACAAACCCGTTGATCGTACTCGACGTGTTCTCGTTGGATTGTGTCTGCTCGCCGCTATCGCGTTGATCATCGCTTTTGTAATCTCTCAACAGCCGTTCGCCTCTCTGGGTCACAAGGAACCGGGTCACAAGGAACCGGGTCACAAGGATTCGGGTCACAAGGATTCGGGTCACAAGGAACCGGCCATCGTCGTGCAGCAGGTCCGTGCAGAGGATCTTCCCATTGCTGTCGCTGAAGATGATTATGCGGACGCTGAGTCGTGTCGAGAATGCCATGAACACAATTACGACACTTGGTACGACTCCTACCACCGCTCGATGACTCAGGTTGCAAACAGGCAGACCAGTGCGGCGTCCTTTGACGACGTTGAGATTGAGTTCGCGGATCC
>JASMGX010000092.1:3986-14162 GCA_030751095.1 Pirellulales bacterium
CCGCTCGATGACTCAGGTTGCAAACAGGCAGACCAGTGCGGCGTCCTTTGACGACGTTGAGATTGAGTTCGCGGATCCTGAAATAGAAAAGGTTACTTTAAGGCAGGATGGCGATACATTGTGGTTCGAAACAGAAGTGGAAAATACAGCCGGGGAGACTCAAGTTGTCCGGCGACCTATTGTTCTCTTAACAGGTTCGCACCTTGCCCAAGGTTATTGGTATCCTTCGGGGAAGGGACGTGCATTAAAGCGATTTCCCTTTACCTACCGCATCGATCTGGAACAGTGGATTCCAGATGGAGCAAATTTTCTTCAACCACCGGGAAATCACAGTCATCCCGACAGTACCGGCACTTGGAACCAACTCTGTGCCCGCTGTCATACGACGAGTCACCATCCACGCGCAGATGACAATGGTATTTTGGATACACATGTATCCGACCTTGGCGTTTCGTGTGAAGCGTGCCACGGACCTGGGGAACAGCACATTGAGAATGCCGAACTTGAATTGGACGACCTGGCAATTGTCCAGCCGGAAAAACTATCGCCGGCACGCGGTTCGGAGGTGTGTGGGCAATGTCATGCTGCCGCTGAGTTCAAGAGTGATGAGGACCGCGCCAAGTGGTTGCGTGAAGGTTTTTCATTCCATCCCGGTGATGAACTTGCAGAGCACCTGCACATCAAGGATTCGGACATCCATACATTTTGGAACGATGGCATGGTTCGCCTCTCCGGCCGAGAATACAACGGGCTACTCTCGACTCCCTGTTTCAATCATGGTGATCCTGCGCGGCAGATGACCTGTATGTCTTGTCATGTGGTCCACCCACCAGAGGATGATCCGCGGCCAGCAAAAGAGTGGGCCAACGATCTCCTGAAACTAAATATGGATTCGAACCGGCCTGGCTTGCAGAACAATGAGGCTTGTACGCAATGTCACGAAGAATATGCAGATGAAACATTTCTAACGAACCATACCCATCATGAAATTTCGTCGTCCGGCAGTATTTGTTACAACTGCCACATGCCGCACACGGCATGGGGTTTAATGAAAGCGTCCCGCAACCATACGATCACCAGTCCGAATGTTCAGGAGAGTTTAGACCCTATCGGACGACCGAATGCATGCAATCTTTGCCACTTGGACAAGCCACTCTCGTGGACGGCCGAGGCGCTCAACCGTCAATATGGTCATTCCGGCACGCTCCCGGCAATGTCACGCGATCAGCGGGAGATAGCATCGGGTATGTTGTGGGCCCTCAAAGGCGATGCGGCCATACGGGCGTTGGTGTCGTGGGGAATGAGTTGGCAACCGGCACGCGAAACGGCCGGCACCTACTGGACGGTTCCCGTCCTGGCCAACCTGCTCCTGGACCCTTACGAGGTGGTTCGAAATAGTGCGTATCTTACCCTCAAAACGATAGACGGTTACGAGGATCTCGATTACGACTTTCTTGGATCTCAAGAGCAGCGCGAGGCTGCTGTAGAGCAGGCACTCCAGATCTGGGAGCATCAGCGGCAAGCAGAGAAGTGGGGGGCGAGCGATCCGCTGCTGCTCGACGAGGCGGGCCAGTTGAAGGAGGCGGAAATGCAGCGCCTTTTACGGTGGCGAGATAATCGCGATGTCATTATTGCCGAGTGAATAGAACTGCCACGTCTTTTAGCAATTGCCAAAACGCACCACTTGGGAGAGGCCGTGCGGTTTCCATGGTGGCGTATTCTTCAAAGGCAGTTCGGCTCCGGGATGTGAGGAAGCAAAAGAATGCAGCAGTTTCTCTTCTACTCCTCTTTGATTTTTAGAAGTTGATTGGGCTCAATAGGTCCGACAACGATTTGCGTTTTGCCTGAAGGCCATTGCACTTCAATCCGTTTTGCGCTCTTGGCATCCCCGAGGCCGAAGTAGAGTGGATACTGACTTTGGGCGAGATAGCCTGATTTGCCATCGTAATATTTGGTGAGTCTTCCTGAGTCCGTTGTCACGGTGACCTTGGCCCCCAACCCATCGCGGTTTGATTTGCTGCCAATAAGTTGAATCTTTAGATAATGTACTGGGTTCCGATCGGTTAGGTTGCTCACTAAAACCATCGGTTCTGAATTAAAGTCGTTGGTAACGATGTCCAGATCACCATCGTTATCGAGGTCAAAGATTACCGATGACCTTGATCCCAAAGCGCCCCAGACTTCAACTTTACCGCTCTGGCCTTCGCAAAGCGGATGCGGTCGATCAACGCCATCACAATCGAGTTCGAACCAGGGGATTGCAGTACGACCATTGCGTCGCGGTTCGACTCCGACGATAAACTCGCTATCCAGAAAGCCCTTTCCGAGATTGTTCAGAAGCACGGAGTTTAGGGCATAGCGAAATCCAAAATTCATGCTTGATGCTATAAAGACATCCTCATAACCATCGGCATTCAAATCCCCGATGCTCAGTCCCCAGGGCCAATAATTCTCGGTGTTGAGGGCGTTGGAAACCTCGGTAAATGTTCCATTGCCATTGTTTTCAAAGAAGGCATTTCCCAGTACATGATTGCCATCCGTAGCCAGATAGTTCAGAGGCAGTTTTTTGGCTTGGGAAACTTTCGCCTTTTCATTTTCTAACGAGAAGGTCTTGAAAAGCGATTGATCCCACATATCGACGTGCATGTCGGTAAGTATGATATCCATCCGCCCATCATGATTATGATCAAACACACCGACACCCATCGTTCCCCAAGGCGTTGCCGGAAATAATTCGCGACTCTTGCGCACGAAGCGTTTGCCATTGTCGTTTTCATAATACTCATCATGACCTTGCATATTCGGTACATATAAATCGGGCCAACCGTCCTCGTTTGGATCCAGCACATGGGCATCACCGCTCCAGCTATTGTCGATTAGCCCTACATCCTTTGAAACATCGACAAAACGATTGTTACCCTGATTCTCAAAGAGGATGCTCTGTTCGTCGCAGTAACGTTTTAAGTGGTTGCCGAAGGCGGCTTTGCTGCCGACAAAATAGCCACCTCTCCCGATCTCTTGGGTGGTGTAGTCGCCAACGTTGGTCAAAAATAGATCGAGCAGACCATCGCGGTTGTAGTCAAAAAATGTAATCCCGGAAGAATGTCCCGTATATCCGAGCCCAGATTGCGATGTTCTATCACGAAACTTGCCGGCGCCGTCGTTTTCAAAGAAGAGGTTGCCACCACGGACGCTCGTTACGTAGAGGTCTGGATCACCATCATTGTCGGTATCGGCAAACGATGCTGCAACGCCGATTCGATCCCCCATCGCAAGCCCGGACGGCCCGGTCCAATCTTCGAATTGCCCGTTTCCCAGGTTGCGCCATAGCTGGTTCTCGCCCAACTGGGTCGTAAAATAAATATCCAGAAGGCCATCCTGGTCCACATCGGCCACCGCCACGCCGTTGCCGTGATCGTAGTGATCTGCGATATAGAATTTACCGGAGTCGTCGACGATTTTGTGGGCAAAGGTAATGCCACTCTCTGGCAACCGATCGATAAACTGAAAATCGTGAAACACCTCGAACTTCGGCAAGGTTGCCAGTTGCTGTTTCTTGCGATCCTCCAACCAGGATGCATCAAGAATTTCGGGTGGTTTTGCCAGCTTTGTCGTTTGCCCAGCAACGGGGGCACCGGGGGCCGTTGGTGCAGGCGGTTTGTCACGGCACGCAGGGAGCCAGATGCTACAACAAAGTAGCAAAATCGCCGGCCATCTGAAAAACGCTCTTGTTAGATGGGGTGGCATATCGTTTGGGGTTTCCGGCAAACATTCAAGCAAAGGTGAAGAACGGAAAGACAATAAAAGTAGACGAGTCGATGCAGTATAGGCTGCGGGTGATTCCTAGTAAACCAATCTGCCGCCTGCCAAGCAGGGGAGCGATGTTCCACGGCAGGTATCCCGGCTCGGGGAAAATGATCGCGAAACAAAGTTCAGATTAAATTAAAGAGGTATGTTTTCAATCAGTCTTTGGGACGATAGCCAACGTTGCTGTATTTCTTACCTTGGGGTCGGTACCGATCGTCAAACTGCGGGTCTGGCGCATCCAGTACGTTGTTTTTCGGATCCACGGTTTTATGGAGATCATTAATGTCTCCATGGATCCAGCAACCACGGACGCCGTTACCGTCCAAAATGTCAATTTCGTAACGTTGCCCCTCGGAAATACCTCCCGGGGCGGTATTGTTCCAGAATATCGAATCGCGGTAGATGCTCGCTTGACCTTTGTCATCGACCCCGTTCCAGTTATTTGTGAAGGTGCAGCGGGTGACTTTGACGCTCGATCGGGGAAAGACCGTAAGTGCTCCCGAGCCATGAACTTTGTTGAACTCATGTCCTGAACGCTGGCCGATGTAATCGATGCCGGTGTTGGCAATATTGTTGACAAAGAGGCAGTTGTCGATCGTCGCGCTGCTGCCCGGCAAGACATCCACGGCGGAACCTGTCACCTGACTTGTGTTGTGACGAAAGATGCAGTTTTGCAGCAGCGGAGAGTTTTGATTGAATCCTTGATGTTCGATCGAGAGGCCGCCGGCACAAGGGCTGGCATAGTTGTTGTACATCTCCACATTTTCAATCGTTGGATAGGACCGGCCAAAAATCTTCACACCGCCACCATCCTGGTAATAGAAAATTTTCTTCTTTAGCGGTGAGTTGTGGGGCAGTCGTTCAATACAAATCGGATTTTCAGAACGGGTGACATAGTGGTTGGCACCCGTAATGTTAAAGCCGCGAAAGACTGTGTTTCGGGAGATACCATCGCCGAAGTAGACGACATGATTGACAATGGCTGGGTAGCTTTCTGCACTTCTGTCTGCAATTGCTGGATTTGCTGCTGAAAGAATTACATCGCCCTCCGCTTCAAGGAGGATGCCATCATGTTGGGCGTTAAAATAGATCATGGCCTGAGCGTGAACCGATGGTCGATACGTTCCGGCATGAACCTTGACATGCTTGTTTTTGAGGTCCTGAGCCGCAGAATCGATCACCGCCTGTATCTCTTCGCCCGGATAAACGTGATACACGCCGTGTTCGTCGGGCAATATTGCAGGCGCACTTTCACCGCAACCTACGATTGCAACAACAGATGCCAGGAAGTTGGCGAGAACTGTATTGCGGAAAAAGTAAATCATGCTGGCGAGGCCGTTTATCAGAGACAGCAAACATCAAATCCAACTTGAGCGGATCAAAATCGCACACTAATCTGCAGTTTGTTGCCGATACGGTTTCTTCATTTTGTACATTTCAAGCCGCGCCCGTAAATCGGCTTTGTTCTGCTCTGGTGCATATCCGATGCTCGTTGTCTGCCATTTTATGGAATCCTCAAAACGACCCAATTCTGCATACGCGGCTGCCAACGTATCGAGCGCGCCAAAATAACTCCATTGCGATAGTTCACATGCCCGTTTGGCATGATCCAGCGCTTGGGCACCGTTGCGATGATTCGGATCAGGACACGTTGCCAGTAGCCATGCCAGGTTGTTGTGAATTTGTGGGGCATCGGGGTTCAATTTGATCGCACGGTTATAGTCCGTTAACGCAAAGGCAAATTGTCCTGCGGCGGCATGGGCCATGCCTCGATTATTATATAGCGATTCATCCGTAGGCATTTTTTTAAGGGCGGTCGATAAATCGGACAGGCTCTGGTCGTACAAGCCAGCCTGCAGAGCGGCAAGGCCACGTTTCTTATATGCAGGTGCGTAGTCGGGCTCCAACCGAACCGCTTCGCTAAAGTCACGCAGAGCATTTGTAAAGTCTCCTAGCTTTGCATAGAGACTCCCCCGTTGAAAATAGGCCTGGGTAAAGGCCGGTTTCAGGGAGATCGCTTTACTGTAATCTTCCAGGGCTAGATCGCTTTCATCCATAGCTTGATAAGCCATAGCTCGATTGTAAAAGACTTGCGAATCATCTGGTGAAAGTTCAAGAGCTTTGTCGTAATGTGTTTTTGCGAGTTTGTGCTGTTGTTGATTCATGTAGACGCCCCCAAGATTGATGTGGGCCGAAACGGAATTCGGATCGATCTGGAGGGATGTTTCCAAGTGTTCTTTGGCGAGTTTGGATTTTCCGAGTTGGCTTAACAGCGCCGCGATCTCGTTGTGTGCTTTTCCCGATTGAGGAAAAACACGAAGTAACATTTCGTACTGTATGACCGCCATGTCCAGGAGCCCCGCTTGTCGTAAAAGATGAGCATATTTAAACCGCGCATCGGCCTCTGCTCGTTGGAGTGCATCTCGAGCTACCGGGTGGTTCAAGGCTCGTCCCCCCAACGCGGCGGCGCGCTCGAAGCGAGTCAGAATGTCGCCCTCAACTCCCGCAATATCTTTTAGAACTTTCTCGACGCTGATTGGGCCCCTGTAGACCGCGATCAGTCGACCCTGATAATCAAGCAGGACGCTAAAAGGCAGCGGTAATGTATGGTGTTCGGTTTTGAGAACATTGAGCATCTTGAGTTGATCGATAAGTTGTACATTTGCTCGCCCGGAACGGAAATGAAAATCTGCCGCATCGAGGATTTTTTCGGCCTGATCGGCATTCAGCGGTTCGCCGTTGAGGCCGTTGACCGAGAGGGCGAGGATGTCGAGGCCGGATGATCGGATCTGCTCCTCTGAGGCGCCAAGCATTTGGAGTTCATGCAAACAGGGTTGGCACCAGCTTGCCCAGAAATTGATCAGCAGCGCTTGCCCTTTTGTAGGCCGGATGATTTCCTTCTTGTTTGTCCACGTCTCAAAGGGCAGGGGAGGAAGCTCGATAGAGGTCGCCATGCGGAAGATGCCTTCCAGAGACGTATCCGATACCTGTTCTGTGGCAACCAGGTCCACCGTGCGAGGCGGATTGGAGATCGCCTCAGCGACACCCGAATCTTGAACCAAAATATAGCGCCCATCCACATCCGCACCGGTGAAGTTTTCGGCCTTGCCTCCCGGCCAGTGCACAATGACGTTGTCGATGCGGTCTGCCGTACCAAGTCCAAAATAAAGCCATTTTGAATTTTGAGACAAAAAGCCTTCCCCGGCGTGAAGCGTTTTCACATAAGGGGTCTTCCGGGAGTGGGCCGTGGTGTTTGGTCGGTCGGTGGTGTTCTCTCGATTCTTGTTTTGAGTATCTGCGAGCACGACTTCAACACGGGCACCGATTGCATCGCGGTTGGTACTTTTTCCGTTGCCCGTGAGGCGGATCGCTAAAAAATGATTTGCAGGAGGCGCATTGTTGCGGAGGAATCGTAAACGCGGCGCGTTGCGGTTCGATGTCCAGATATCCAGGTCACCATCCTGGTCCCAATCGACCGCGACTATAGCCCGTCCATCATCCGCAAAATCGATGCCACTGGCAGCAGAGATGTTTGCAAAACGCCCACCACCTGCAGAAAACGCATCGGTGTTCAGATAGCAGCAATTCCGTTCTTTCCCACTGAATGAGCGGCCATCGGAAAACATACTGTTAAACCGGGCTCGGGCCACTTTACGGCTTTTTGTATCCTGATCATTCTCATCATTAAAACTTTGCGACACGACCTGTCGCCAGAAGAAACTTCACAAATCACCGCCGTCATCGTCTTTGGTGATAAAACCGTTTGCGATCAAAATGTCGTCCCAGCCATCATTATTGACGTCCGCAAAGAGTGAACCCCATGCCCAGCGGCCCATTTCCACGCCAGCTTTTCGGCTCACATCCTCAAAACGAGCTTTACTGGTGTTCCGCAGCAAAGTATTTCCGCGGGCGAATCGCTGCAAACGTTTTTTGACTTCAGCCGGTGCATGTTGTTTAAAATGCGGCTGAAAGGCAATCCGATTTCCCGCGGAGGACCACATGTTGCTGATATACGCATCCATCCATCCATCACGATTAAAATCGCTCCAACTTATCGACATGCCACTTGCAGCATCTTCAGCTCCAGCTTCGGCTGCAACATCCACAAAATGCCCTGCGTCATTGCGGTATAAATTGTCGCGGCCATAATCGTTGGCAACATAAAGATCCTGGTCGCCGTCGTTGTCGTAATCTTCCCACGATGCGGCAAAAGAATATCGCGTGTTGTTTGTCGCCAGCCCGGATGGCTTGGTGATATCGACAAACGACCAGTCGTCTGTTTTCACATCATTCCGGAGCAATGTGTTCTTGCCGCCGGCATTGGCATCGTGATAGACGAAGGCATCATCGGAAGCAGGTAGGCCTGCGGTCTGCTGCTCGCTCAGATCTTTGTTGGAGTAATATGCGGTCGCGTAAAGATCCAGATCTCCATCGTTTTCGACATCTGCCGCCGCAAGGGCAAGCATGTCGTCACCCGTTGGAATGACCGTGCGGACCCGAAAGCCCGTTTCTGCCTCATTGGAGGCTACCAGGACCCCACCGAGAAAACTAACGACAAGATCTTGATCACCATCGTTGTCCAGGTCTACAAAAAGAGCACTACGACAGGCCTGAATCCAGTCGACGCCCCACGCTGCAGAGGATTCAAGAGCAGTCCCATCGTTCTGTTGCAAAAACAAACGATTGGGTAGTCCTTGCTCCTGACACACGTACAAATCGTCCAGCCCATCTCCGTTTACATCGGCGATCGCCAGACCAGGATGTCCCATCATCTCGGTGATCTGATATCGCGTATACGGGACCCCGAACATCCAGTAGCTATAACCCCGCTGGAACTGTTCCGTGTAGCAGGAATTGTTTTCCAGGACGGACTTTGTGCAGTCTGAAAAAAGCGTGTCGGTGGGAACGTGAGCGTGGATCTGTTCAAAATCGATCACATCGAGCGATGCGAGAAGCGGTGCTGCATCGGGTCTGTTTTGCCAATGAGCATCCCACGTCGCGTGTTGTTCTATTGCCCCGTCGTCAATCGTGCCAGTAACTGCCACATACTGGCGTGTTGTCTTCGTGTCATCATCCATATGGACTCTGAAAATTTTGAATTTTGTACGAATATTCTTCGCTTGGGCAAATGGTTTCGCCAATTGTTCAAGTGCCTGCTTTAATCCTTCGGGGCCCTTTAATCCTTCGGGGTCATTGAGGGTAAGGTGTGATTTTTGCACATCTTCATCCCGCCGCATTCGTTGAACCTGAAAAATAGCATCACTAAAGATCGTCTCAAGGGGATCGGGCTGAAGCGGCTCACAACGAAAATCATTCGCTGCAATATTGTCAAACTGTGCTGTTGCCAGATCTTTTGGCTTTTGGAGAAGCTTTCCAATCTGTTTTAGCTGTGAGGTTGCTGCCGCGCTAAAAGCTTCGGTATCCCACCCGTCTTGTAAGGGGTCGTCAATCTGCTGCCAACGTTTGATGAGCGTCGAGCGATCAAATGTCTGTAAAGCTGCATCTCGTTGTCCCTGGTTGTCTCCGGGCCGTTGTTTCTCAGCCACGCGATGGAAGTTGCCCTCCGGTCGGGAAGGAACACCAACATCAGCACGCGATGTGCTACTACTCTCCCGATCGCAGGCGCTTAAAAGAAGAACAGCCCCAAGGGCAAGCGCACAGAGAACCATCAGCCCCAGGAATCCCTTTGATATCTCGCGTGGTTTATGGTGTGAATCTGACATTGGAACTTGTCGCCGAGCAAAAAAACTGACGAGGTCTGTTAAGCGCTTTTCCAGCTTGATCGGGCGATCGGCTTGCCAGGGTTAAAGGTGACAGGTGATCGCTCGCTCTTCTTGTTACCATCATACACACAACAGCCTAGGGGAGGTCAACGACTCGCTTTATGACACAGGTTCGTCTAGGTCGATGACCATCGTTCGCATGGTATCGGTATGTTGCGCATTAAAATGCCGCCGAGCGATCTTTACCCAGTCCGCATACTGATTCTCGTCGATTATAAATTCGAGTGAAGGTCGACCGAAATCAGCAGAGACCTTAGAAGCACCACCGAGCAGCCAGGGTGTTGCCCATTGTTTACGGTATTCTGGCAGGACACCAATCCGTGTGACAACAAACGTATCATCATCCTTGATGTAGCCAACGGCACAGGCGATGATCTGATCTCCCTTGAGCATTACAGGGCACTCTGGGAGGTGAAATTCTGCAGGCGGATCTCCAACACCATCTGCAAACCACTGCTTCAGAAACTGATTGGCCTGCTCAAAGGGCACCTCATTCAACGAAACGAGACGTACGTCAGACGGGATCTTCTTTTTCTTCCGGTAACGATCCAAGAGAGAAAATCCAAAGTCACGGGTTTCGGTACTG
>JASMGX010000093.1 GCA_030751095.1 Pirellulales bacterium
TTGCTGATTCCACGAATCGATCCGTTGCTCAGAAGCGGACCAGAAGGATCCGAGGTATCTGCCGGCCGGATCTACGTTCGCTACTTTTAGTTTCGGACCCTGCACCGCAAGAATGGCTGCCAACTGGAGAAGATCCGGTGCGTGCATCTGGGCGGCTGACAGGTGATCAAAAAATCGTTTCATGGTTTTCCAAAGAAACGCAAATCGCTTGCCAAACCTCCCGAGCGGCGGACTGAAAATCTCGCAACTGCTTGCCTAGCAACCAGTTGCGGGAGTTAAACGCCGCTTTTTGCATTTTTGGGATCCGAAGGATTGCGTTGCAAGAAAGCAACACCGGTCGGCAAACCCGCGTGGGCGGTTTCTTTTTGCCACCGTTTTGTGAATTAGACCAATAGGATCTCGTTAGAGTCCTGTCTCCCCGTCTTCTGCTTTGCGCTCATCCGCTACATGTTTGCAGGTTTCTTGCGCCAATCCCTCGGGAGGCACATGGGATTGGCGATCCTCATCGAGAGGATCAACAGCCTTGCGAATGTGCCTTAAGCTGTCCTCAAATTGCTGGTTGTTTGTGATCTCGTCCTTGACCCGTTCCAGCTCATCGTCTTCAAGACCTCCCAACAGAAAACATAGGAGTTGTTGTCGCATGGCGAGTCGTCTCTTTACGGTCAAATTTGGGAACTTTGCCAAGCCTGATTCAGTTTTAGAATCGCGCTGTGTAGACGGCTTTTCACGGTACCAACCGGTATGCCGAGTATCTCAGCAGCTTCACGGTACTTAAGGCCCTGGTAATAGACCAACACCAGGGCGGATCGTAACATCTCGGGTAAGGCATCCACCGTTTTGCGTACCCACTCTTGTCGTTCTGCAGCTTCCAGGTCTGCCAAAGGGGGTGTTTCACGACTCTCCAATAGCTCCATCAGGGTAGTAAATGTATCTTCGCTGCCCCGATTCTCACGATCAAGGCTCACCACCTTGCGGTGTCGCTTGTTTCTTCTCTGCAAGTCGATGGCCTGATGGGTGGCGATCGTATACAACCAAGGTCGAAACTGGCGGCCCTGTTGGAACTGCCCGCATTTCCGATGGACCTGTAAAAACGTTCCTTGAAAGACATCTTCCGCCATTTGGACATCACCAAGATAATGGCGAAGGTAGCTATACATCTCACGTTCGTAGCGATGGACTAATTGGTCAAACGCATCTCGCTTTCTGGAGTTGGCGTACTGGTACAGAAGGGTCTCGTCGCTCACAGAGCCATCTGGCGATCCTCCATCCATTGGTAAGCCACTCATTTGGGAATGAACGATGTTGATCATCTTACGCCTTGCAAACCGGTAATATTTGAGTTGTGCGAAGATCAATAAGCATCAGAGTGAAGGTTGCCATATGAAGGCGATCTCCGCATCTGAGCATTTGCCAGTCTGTTGGCAGTTAGTGTAGCAAAGTGTATACGTTACTGTAAAAAAAACTTCTCCCTGCTGCTGCTGAAGATCTGTTTTGTGGCACTTGTGTGCGTTGTTTTCAGGATATCGGTAAGAAATGCAACTTGCGTGCCGATGGATTCTTTTGGTGTGCAAAGCGGGGTCTAGCAAAGTTGCGCAAGATGAAATCCTGTCAATGGTTGGCCCAACCAAAAATGTTTTTTTAGCTGCAATTATGGGCTCTGAAATGAATCGAATTTTGGTAGATATTTCCCTCAAGTTGTACGCATTTGTTTTTTTGCTTTCTCTCACCGATTGTTTCTCTGCGTACGGTCGCCCGTTATCCCGCTCCAAAATGGGACAGGCGTTCGAAAGGATTGGACGATGCTAGCGGTTTAGGGGCAGGGGGTTGAGTTTTCAACAAAACCAATCTCTATTTTCGCCATATCGTGGGCCCTCCGCGTAGAGACGAATGAAATGATGCTCAAGCGAATTCTCGAACCGGAAGTGATGGATTCACCCCAAGAGGCACGATCGTACGATGCCATGGATCACGAGGCGGTCAATAATCTTTTTGTAGATGATTTTCTCAGCGCCACGGAGGATTTTAACGGTTCGGTTCTCGATGTCGGCACAGGCACCGCGAGGATTCCTGTGGTGTTATGCCATCGATGGCCACGTTGTGAATTGACCGGTATCGATCTTTCCCGCCAGATGCTGCAATTGGCGGAGGGCAACATAGAAGCCGCTGGACTTGCTTCCCGCATTTCTCTCGCGCACACCGACGCAAAACATCTTCCCTATGACGATAATACCTTTGCAGCCGTTATCTCCAATAGTATCCTGCACCACATTCCACAGCCTGCACGCGTTCTTGCCGAAGCTGTGCGCGTTGTGGAGCCTGGAGGGATTCTTTTTTGGCGGGATTTGATCCGCCCAGTGGACGAGAGGACGTTGGATCGTCTTGTTGAGATGTATGCCGGCGGGGAGAATGTGCACCAGCAGAAGCTGTTCAGAGATTCTTTGTGGGCAGCGTTTTGTATTGACGAAATGCAGAAACTAGTTTCGAATTTAGGTTTTGATCCGCTGAGTGTGCAGGCCACAAGCGATCGACATTGGACATGGCTGGCAAGAAAGTGAGCCGGTCATTACGGTGGCGTAGTACGGAGCATCTGTCTCATCATAGGGTCCAAGACTCTTAGAGCATTGCGCTGGAGGTTATTGTGGAAGAGTCTGTTGGCAAAGAAAAACAGCCAGAAACGAAATCACCATCGGATCCTGAGGAGTCGTTGGATATCGGGAAAGTTGGAGAATCGATGACACCGGAAGAGCTCGCGGAGGCCAAGGCACTCGGTCAGCGGGAACTTTTTTGTGAACTGGCTGGTCGGGTGATTGATCTCATATTTCTCACAGCGGTGGCGCTATTGCTCGGACGGCCCGACAGTTGGCTCATGAAATGGATTGCAGGAGATTACCCAGTAACATTTCAGGTGGCCCTGTTTATGGTGCTACTTCTCGCGGGTAATATGCTCATTTCTTTCCCGTTTTCGTTCTATGCGGGACATGTTCTCCAGCATCGCTACCAACTTTCCCGGCAAAGTTTCCGGAAGTGGTTTTGGCGGTGGGGCAAACGCAACCTACTGGAAGTCGCTTTTGCGGTCGTTTTAATACCGGGACTCTATTGGCTCATCTGGCTCTGTCACGATTGGTGGTGGCTGGTCGCAGCCGCAGGTTTCTTTTTGCTGAGCGTCATCCTGGGTCAGTTGGCACCGGTACTGATCCTGCCGATTTTTTACAAGGTCAAACCGCTTGACGAAGGTGAACGGACGGATGAAATAAAAGAACGGTTGCACCGGATTTCAGCAGGGACAGGGATTGCGGTTGAGGGAGTGTTCCGGATGGAAATGAGCGCTGAAACATCGAAGGCAAATGCAATGCTTGCCGGTCTGGGAAAAACGCGCCGGATTCTTATTGGGGATACACTACTCGATCATTTCACGGTCGATGAAATTGAGGTAATCTTCGCGCACGAAATAGGGCATCACGTTCACCGCCATATCTGGAAGTTGATCTGTTTTGGAGGATTGTACTCGCTGGTCGGTTTCTACGTCTGCAATTGGGTGCTGGGGTTATGGATTGAATTAAATGGTGCCGCGATCGACTATGCCAATTTTCCAATCTACACGTTGCCCCTTCTATTGCTCGTTATCACACTTTTTTCAACTTCGCTTGAGCCATTACAGAACGCTCTGAGCCGACACTTCGAGCGCCAGGCCGATCGTTATGCACTTAAGCAGACGTCTTTCCGCGAGGCCTACCAATCGGCATTTCGTAAACTTGCCCGACAAAACAAGGATGATCCCAGTCCAAATCGCCTTGAGGTCATTCTCTTCCACAGCCATCCCCCTATCGCCGAACGACTTGCCCTGGCCGATTCTTGAGGCCTGACGGAATCGATCCAGATCATTGGTTCTGCGACCATCTGCTCGGTATGTTGCCCTGTCGGTTCTTACAGCGGAGCATGACTGCACCCCTGCCGTGTTTAGGGTGCGGTGGCTAAAATATAGTTTGCTTTCATACCCGGGTGTTTATTTTATGTCGCACGAAATGTACCAAAATCCGTTGGTGAGTCGCTATGCATCGGCCGAGATGGGGCGCCTTTGGAGCGATGACCGAAAGTTTCGAACGTGGCGAAGACTTTGGATTGCCCTAGCTGAGGCCGAGGCGGAGTTGGGATTGCCGGTGAGTCCCGATCAGATTGCGGAACTTAAAGCGCATGTGGATGATATCGACTATGAAAAGGTGGCCGATTACGAGCGCCAGTTGCGGCACGATGTGATGGCGCATGTACACGCTTATGGTGAACTCTGCCCGTTGGCCCGTCCTATTATCCACTTGGGGGCGACCAGTTGTTTTGTGACAGATAATGCAGATCTCATTCTCTTTCGTGAGGGGCTGATACAAATACGGGATCGACTGGTGGCCGTCATTGACGCGTTGGCATCCTTTGCGGAGCAATACCGCGATCTTGCCTGTCTTGGCTTCACGCACATGCAGCCAGCACAGCCGACGACAGTCGGAAAAAGGGCGTGTCTCTGGGCATACGATTTGGTCCTGGATCTTTCTGAAGTCGAATTTCGTCTCGCCTCATTGCGGTTTCGAAGTACCAAGGGAACCACGGGAACTCAGGCTAGTTTTTTGAGTCTGTTCGACGGGGACCATGCCAAAGTTGAACAGCTCGAATCGCTCGTAGCCACAAAAATGGGTTTTGAGAAGACCTATGCTGTTACCGGTCAGACGTACCCTCGCAAAGTGGACGTACAGATAGTTGGTACACTCACAGGCATTGCGGGGAGCGCTCACAAAGCGGCAACAGATTTTCGGTTGTTGCAAAACCGCAAGGAAATGGAAGAACCTTTTGAAAAAGATCAGATCGGCTCTTCAGCAATGGCCTACAAGCGGAATCCGATGCGGAGTGAACGGATGTGTGCGCTCTCGCGATTCGTTATGAGTCTCGAATCGAGTGCCAGTCAGACCATGGCCACGCAGTGGATGGAACGCACACTCGACGACAGTGCGAATAGGCGACTCGTGCTTCCTCAGGCTTTTTTAGGCATCGATGCGATCCTTAGGCTTTACCAGAATGTGGCAGAGGGTTTTGTGGTCTATCCGGAGGTCATTCGCCAGCGTTTGTGTGAAGAGTTGCCTTTTATGGCGACGGAAAATATTTTGATGGACGCGGTTCGTGCAGGTGGAGATCGCCAGGAATTGCACGAACGAATACGGCAACACAGCCAACAGGCCAGTCGAGTGATTAAAGAACAGGGTGGGGCAAATGATCTATTAGAACGGCTAGCAGGCGATGCTGCCTTTGCAGGAATCGATTTGCAAGCAGCGGTTCTCCCATCGCGTTTCATTGGCCGTGCTGCTGAGCAGGTCACGCAGTTTATTTCGGAAGTTATTGGGCCGATTCGCAAACGGTTTGAAAAGCGACCGGCACCAGATGCCGAGGTGTTAGTTTAGGTCACCAGAGAGCAAAAACCTTGACTTGTGGTGCTCGGTATTGCGGATCGATCTGTCCCACACTCGTAGCAGCGAGAAACCCGGAAATGAAAAATCCGGAAACCATTGAATAGAATTGACCGAGCGGTGAAAGTTCTTATTGCGGATAAATTATCTGAAACGGTATCGTCTAGCCTGCAGGCGCTGGGGTTGGACGTAGAATCGCGTCCAGAGCTGTCCGCTGAGGATATTCCGGAGGCACTCGATGGTGTTGGAGTTCTCATTGTTCGCTCAACACGCGTGAGTGCATCAGCGATGGAGCGGGCAAATAATCTGGCGCTTGTGATTCGTGCTGGTGCCGGGGTCAACACGATTGATCTCCCGAGTGCCAGTGCACGCGGAATTTACGTCACCAACTGTCCCGGAAAAAACACTGCGGCCGTTGCTGAGTTGGCGGTTGGTCTTTTAATCGCAGCAGATCGGCAGATTGTTGATGCTACCATCACCCTCCGCGAGGGATCGTGGCAGAAAAAGCGATTTGGTGCTGCCCGAGGTCTATGCGGCCGCACGTTGGGCATTTTGGGATTTGGAGCGATTGGACAGGCGGTGGCTGCGCGGGCGGCAGGTTTGGGTATGGAGGTATGTGCCTGGTCACGAAGCCTTTCCTCGGAAGTAGAACACGATCTTGGCATTGAGGTCGTCGATTCACCGATCGAGGTTGCCCGCAAGTCGGACGCGGTGAGCGTTCATCTGGCACTCTGCGAAGAGACCCGGAGTCTGCTCGATGAGAATTTCTTTGCGGCTCTAAAACCGGGTGCGATATTTGTCAACACAGCTCGAGGAGAATTGGTCGACACGCCGGCATTACTTGAGGCATTGGAGACAAAACAATTGCGGGTTGGATTGGATGTCTTTGCAGAGGAACCCTCTGGTGGCACGGCTGATTTTTTCGAGACCGACCTTGCTCGAAGCATTATCTGTACTCCCCACATCGGTGCCTCGACCGGTGAGGCGTCCGAAGCAATTGCGACGGAGGTCGTCCATATCGTGGAGGTTTATTTAAAAACAGGACATCCGCCGGTCGCAGTGAACCTCTGTGCCCGTTCTTACGCGACCTGCCATCTGGTCGTGCGCCATTACAATCGGGTAGGGGTTCTTGCCGGTATTCTCGATGGGCTACGGTCGCAGGAGATTAATGTTGAGGAAATGGACAACGTCATTTTCGACGGCGAACATGCTGCCTGCTGCACGCTGCTTCTTTCCCAAGAACCTTCTGTAAAATTCATGAAAGTTCTAGAGGCCGAAGAGGCGATTCTGCATGTGGCACTGCGGAAAGAATGATCGTTTGATCGTAGCCTAAATCATCTCTAGGCGTCGCGTCGGTCGTTGACGGGCTTTGTTGCAATCGCTGCAGACACCGGTAATGATCAGTCGGTGTCCTCTTGCTCGGAAACGTTGTTGCTTCGCGACGGTCTCACAGATCGTGGAAAGCTCATTGCTCTGAAATTCAATCAACCGCTTGCAATCCTCGCAATAGAGGTGATCATGCTGTGGATAGCCATAGTCATGTTCGTACACCGAACGGTTGTTCAGACTCATCTTCCGGAGCAGGCCGGAATCGACCAACTCGCTAAGAGTGCGGTAGACCGTGGGACGACTGACTTTACGATCGCCGATTTTTCTAGATGCTAATTCTTCGAGAAGATCATCTGCATCAAAGTGTTCGTGATGGCTGAAAACCTGATCGAGAATCGTCCGCCGTTGCTGGGTGATCCGCTTTCCACGGCTCTGGAGATACTCTTCAAACCGGGCCATTGGTGTCATCGCGACCTTGACACCCGTGAGAGAGAAATGATCTTTCATGCGGCCTATTGTACGATGGCTCCCAGCCAGAGAGCAAGAACTGACCGCGCGAACTAAGCCCGCGGCGCTGCCCCCCCTTTATCCAACTAAAAGATCAGGCAATCTCATCCAAAAGTCGCGAAACGGCGATATCGATCTTTTCTTGCGTTTCGTAGGTGCCGTTGGCGATCTGGGCACGAATCTGATCCACGCGGTCCTGACGGATGTCGGGGATGTCATTGATTCGTGAGAGCAGGTCTGCTTGTTCCGAGATGGAGACTTCATCCGCGCCACCCGTTGGACTGGCAGCAACCGAGTTTGCCTGTTCTGTTGCTTCCGCTGCTTCTGTTGGTTGAACGGGAGTGGCAGCATCGACGGATGGAGCCCCCGATAATTTGGCAGAGCCATGAATCTGCATAACTTGTTTCTCCCCGTGAACAACCCGATAAAGTTCTGAATTTCTGTTGTTATTCTAGCTTCTGTTTTGCCGAAGTGAAACAACAAAATTGAAACAAATAGGGATTGTTCTCTCGCTGTAAAATAAATTCGATTGTGGAAACTATTGGCATTTTTCCGGCATGCCAGGACGTATTGAAAGTGTATCCACAATACAATCGCACGACGCGATTCTCTTTTGGGATGTGGATGTTGCTTTCAAAATAACGATAATTTGGTGCCGTTGCCGCATTCCATGTCGTCCGACTCTGCGAGCACGGTGGAGACGTACATCCCTCTTCGGCAACTTGGGCACCGACTTTGCACCAAAAGTATTTTAGGACTCCTTGCGTAACGAATAACTACTATTGCACTTATAACGGCTTTGGCGGTGCGGAGGCACTTCGCCGATTAGGCGTTTCTTGCACACACCTTTGCTCGTTTTAGTCTGTTATGAAAAACCACTATGTAATCATACGAACGGTTTGAAGTTCTGGTCGTCTTTGGATGGTATTGTTCTAACTATCGCGAATGTATCGATCACACCGATTCGGTCAGCGGCGAGGGATTATAGAATTTGCCCAAGGTAAGGGCAACACCGCCTGAAGGGCCGGATTGGATTGCTGTTTTGTTTAAAAAAGATGCTCGCAGTGCAGCAACGATCTTCTTTGCCGTCTTTCGCAGGAAAACATCGTGTCAGGCGGGGGATTGAAATGATTCGGGCCGGTCTGCTATTTGCCTCAAAATGCCTGGACGAAAAATAGATGTACGCAGGTATCCAATGCAGATACATGTCCCTGCTGGCATTGCTGTCACAACCCGGTTTGTCTGTGACTATTTCTTATGCCCCTGTTGGTTGTTGTGGTTTCGTTCCCATAATTTCAATTTTCTTTGTTGGACACAGACTGCAATGTCAAAACAAAAAACCTCGGCAATAAAAGGATCGCTGCGAGTAGCGCATCGTTTCTGATCGGCCACAGGAAATGGAACGATCCGGCCGGCATCGAATTTCCTTCTCCAACTCGGGCCGCCCGGCGGGAGGGCTCGCTCCGCTCGAAGAGTGTGGGTGATGCGAACATCGCCGCGGCGCCAAAAAAGGCTATTTCAACCTTGTTTTTTAGGGTGAAAACCCTCGATCGGCCCCTTGCGTACAATGTGCAGGGACATCCTGCACGTAACCATAGACAGGAGCGAAGCCATGGAAAAGGATCCACACGTACTCGGCCACAGAGTTGCCAACCACGAACAACAGCGGATTAGTGGATTACCTGGATTTCAGGTCCTTGAGAAACAGCTAGAGGCCGCTCTGGAAAAGATCGTTGATCGTTATTCGACCTGGAAAAGCTCTGGCCCTGCCACGGATCGGATATCGCTTGTAAAAAACGATCGAGCCGGTTGATTCCTACGGATGGTTTTGCCCGCAGCGTGTTTTGCCCACAGAGTACTGTGGGCAGCATTCATGACTATGAGTGGCTGAACTCAGGACGTCGTCGTCCCAATTGACCCTGGAGTCTCTGTACAATCGAACTGTGCATTTGACTCACGCGACTTTCAGATAGGTCCAAAGTTGCCCCGATTTCCTTCATGGTCAACTCTTCGTAGTAGTAGAGGATGATAATGAGGCGTTCGTTCCGATTCAGTCCTTTGGTTACTAGTCGCATCAAATCCGTCTTCTGAATGCGCCGAGTCGGATCTTCCCCTTTTTTGTCCTCCAGGATATCAATTTCACGGACATCCTTATAGCTGTCGGTTTCGTACCATTTTTTGTTTAGGCTTACGAGATTAACAGCATTTGCATCGCTAATCAGTTTGTCGAGTTCCTTGGTGCTGATCTCTAGATATTCTGCAAGTTCAATTTCTGTGGGGGGACGACCAAATCGAGATTCGCACGTCCGTATTGCCTCTCCGAGTTTACTTGCTTTAGACCGAACGAGGCGAGGGACCCAGTCCATCGTCCTCAGTTCATCGAGCATTGCCCCGCGGATTCGCGGAACACAGTAGGTTTCGAATTTGACACCGCGGGACAAATCAAAGGCATCAATGGCGTCCATGAGGCCGAAAACACCGGCTGAAACCAGATCATCAAGCTCTACGCCATCGGGGAGCCGAGCCCAGATCCGTTCCCCATTGTATTTTACGAGTGGCAGGTACTTCTCAACCAAGTAATTTCGAAGTTCTTTGTTCGTCTGATCGGCTTTATAAACCTTCCAGATTTCAAGGATTTCCTCTTGGCGCACCTGTATCTTTGTTGCCATGCGATCCTCCCTGATCGGCGGTAGACTCAACCCATTTTCTATATATTAACGGCGCGGTACGTGCCGAAAACTAATCTTTCAATCGGCGACTTACGATGGACAATTGAGCTGAAATATCATTTTTTCGTTTCAGCGACTTACTTTTTTCTAACGGTCTCTTCTGATGGTCATCTGGAAATAGAGCGCCAATCGGTGCTGCTATGCCAGAAAGGTGGTTGATGGTTCTGATGTTTGGCGTGGCAGTCTACTAGAGAGCCATTCTTGGGAATAGACCAAATTCGAGGGTGGTCCGTGTAACAGCTTTTCGCCCTGGTTTCCACTTGTGGGGTTTTTCCCAATCACAGACAGTGTCTGCACAAAAACGGCCCTCGAGACTGGCTTTGGTAGCAGGCGGTGCTTGCACGATGACAGGTCAAGTCCGTTCATATTTCTCGTTTTTTGTTTCAAAACCAATTCGATCTTTTCCTTTACTGTCAATCGCATCTCTCTGCGTAAGGCATCAGAGCCTATCACGCGAACCATACCAGCCCGGTCAGGACCCTGTTTTACTAAGCGGAGAAGCCACATTAATCATAGGATATGTCGATGTTGGATGTTTGTGAGAGATTCATTTAGCCTATGGACCATTTAGCCCATGGACATTGCCACTTCTCCAAGCATCGCTACCGTATGAATTTGGGTGTCGTTCGTGATTTCTCCAAAACCTAACACAATGAGTTGGGGCAATCGCGATGCGGTCAATTGACGGACAGCAGGCCGGATGTCCGTTGGTACCAGTAAAATTGGCTGAGGATGATCTGAGTTGTCGAGAGCAACCTCGACTTGATCCAACATTTCTTCAGCGATGGATGGTGACATATTGACCGACAGCCCAGACTGGGTGTAGTGCATTGCTTCTCGGATCGAATCCTCGAACGTTGCTTCTAGCTGCATGACCTGCATTGTGCCAGTTCCATCGCAATAACGACTCGTTATCGTCCTCGCCATGCGCTGTCGCACATGTTCTGTGAGTCGGATCGGGTGGTCCTCGAAGGAACGTCCATCTTCTAGAGCTTCGAGAATCAATCCAATTTGTCGAATAGGTAGGCGTTCCCGCAAGAGGAGTTGCAGGGTCTGTTGGATTTCTGCAAGGGAAATCTTTTTTGGTATCAGTTCCTTCACAACGACGGGATGGGTCTGCTTGAGCCGGTCAATTAAAAATTTAGTGGCATCACGGGTTAAGAGGTCGGCTGCATGGCTTTGGATGCTTTCCATCAGAGCAGTTGCCAGAGCTGTACTCGAATGGATGGTTCCTGAGGCAACCACGACCTCAGAAATCTTGATTTGATACTCGTTGGCCTTCAGCTGCACTTTGTCATGAACGCGGACCTTGGGCATCACCAAACCGAGTTGTAAGATAACTTTTTCGCGGACATGGTGGATCCGCTCAAGTAAATCTCCTCCCCGCGAACGATCTGCAAGGCGGATCAATCCCACTCCGATTTCAATTTCCAGAGGATCGACAGCTAGCAAGTTCTCAATCTGCGGCTTTTCGTCTTTTATGGTTTTGTTACTCTCCTGAGATGGTTCCTTGTTCTTTGATCGCGCAAGAATTAATGAAAACCCGACGCAGATTATTGCCAGTAGAATTAAAGGCATTCTTGGAAGGTTGGTCAGCAGCAACAAGCTGAGAAAAACAGCTGCGACAATGAGTGCTTTGGGTCGCGAGAACAGCTGGCCAACAAGTTCCAGGGGTAGATTGGTAGATGCGCTGCTACGAGTCACTAAAAGACCGGCTGCAAGTGCAATAAGCAATGCCGGCAGCTGGCTTACCAATCCGTCGCCAATCGTTAGACGGGTAAAAAGATTAGCTGCTTCCAGCGGAGGAAACCCGAGTTGCAAGATGCCGATCACTAGTCCGCCAACAATATTTACAATCGTAATGATCAGACCGGCGACCGCATCACCTCGGACAAACTTGCTAGCCCCATCCATTGCACCTAGAAAATCCGCTTGCTGATGAATGGTGTGGCGTTGTTGTTGGGCGGTTGTCTTGTCGATGATTCCTGCGTTTAAATCAGCATCGACCGCCACCTGACGTCCGGGCATTCCATCGAGAGCAAACCGGGCCGCTACTTCTGAAATACGTGTTGCTCCCTTGGTGATTACAACAAACTGGATCAATAGGATGATGGAAAAGATGACGATACCGACCACAACATTGCCACCGGCAACGAAATTGCCAAACGATTCAATGACGCCACCCGCTGCTCGTGCCCCATCATACTCTGCTTGCGTGAGGATGAGTCGTGTTGTTGCAATATTCAATACGAGGCGGCCTAATGTGGCTGCCAATAATAACGAGGGGAAAATATTGAATTCCAGAGGAGTTCGTATGTAGATCGTGGTCAACAGGACGATGACCGACAAAGTAATACTTCCTACTAGCAGCACATCAATGATGGCAGCTGGTAAAGGAATGAAGATGACCAGTAGGCCTGCAATGAGTCCCACCGGTAAAATCAACTCGGTAGCGCGGCCCACAGGACGGGGGGACGTCGATTGTGATGGCAGAGGGATCGCCATATGACTCTCAGTCGACGCTCAGATCACGGACGAAACCCGCATCGAGCCATACATTAAAGGAATGTTTGTCAGATGAGGGGGGGGAGGCTACTGGATTGTGAATAGAGCGTCCAGATCAGTAGCCGGTTGCTAGCGAATCAGTACATTCTGCTAGCTGGGGCAAAACGGCCCAATGTTTGAGGGGTTTTCCTGCCCCACCGCGTTTGAATATTTTCCTACCGATCAGAGAAGTGGATGCAGGGCGATCCATCTGGGATTTAGCCGAAAGCACGTTAGAGTACCCACTAAAATTTGACACAATGAATTGCCATAATTACAATCAGGAAAGGGACTTAAGTAATCATTTGTTGTCGAAAATGATATTTAGCGAATGCCGGTTCGTTTCTATGAGCTAAGATTACTGAGGTTAGGGCTGGCGGGTACCTGTGGGATGGTTCCGTGATAACACTGCTTGGAACCATTCCCGAGAAAATTCTGTTTGAGGAGAGGTTTTCATGGCTAAAGCAAGAGAGACGACTGCGTATCAGATTGGTTTGATCGTCTCCATCGTTCTGACAATCATTCTCGGTGTCACTACGTTTATCTTTTATAAGGCGGAAGAAGAAGCCGTAAAATCGCGGAATGTCGCCATCACAGAAAAGGATGAGTTTGAAGAGAAGACTAAGGAGATCCAAGCGAAGATTAACACACTAAAGAGTGTGGTTGGCAAGCAGAGTGATCCCGCAGACCCCGTTGAAACTATTATGACGGAGTTCGAGGCCGATCAGAATAAGTTTGCAGAGACCTATCCAAACAATGGCGCTGTAGATCCCCTGGCGGCAAACTATCCTGAGATGTTGAAATTTCTGACACTTGCCAACAAGCAACTCCACGAACAATTTGCAAAGCAAAAGAGCGACGTTGAAACTATTAAAACAGGGCACAAGAACACCGTCGACGAAAAGGATCAAGAAATTGTTGTGCTAAGAGAGCAGTTTCAAGATCAAGCCAAGCAAATCAAGGAGAAGCATGAGGAGTATGACAAGGGTCTCAAGGAACATCTTGTGGCACAAGAAGACAACGACAAAAAAATCGAGGAGTCATTAAGTAAAAAAGACGATGAGCTCAATAAGAAAAATGAGCAGATTGCCACCCGAAACGACCTTATCGAAAGAAAAGATAAAACATTGCAGGGTGCTATCAGCGAGTTAGAGAAGTCTCGAGAAGTCGATCTTGAAGCGCCAGATGGTGAAGTGATATGGGTTAATCAGCCGAGTCGAACTGTCTATATCAATTTAGGGTATGGAGATGGTTTGAGGCGGCAGACGACCTTCAGCGTTTACGGAGATGATGTGGTAAACGCAGTGGGTGCTGAGCCAAAAGGCACCATCGAAGTGATTCGCATCGATGAACCGCATTTGTCCGTCGCTAAGATAAAGAGCGACAAATTCGAACCGGCATATGATGGGTCTAAAGATCCGATTGTTAAAGGGGATCGCCTGATTTCAGCCATTTTTCATCGGGGGCGTCCGGAACGGTTTGCTATTTCAGGTTTTATAGATATTGATGGCGACGGAGCAGATGATCTTGAAATGTTAATAAGCCTGATCAAACGCAATGGAGGTTTAGTCGATGCTGT
>JASMGX010000094.1:0-6152 GCA_030751095.1 Pirellulales bacterium
AGCGGTGCCTCGACGAAATTGGTATCTGCTTCTGTTTTGCTCCTCTTTTGCATCCGTCGATGAAAAATGTGGCGACAGTTCGAAAGAGTCTTGGTGTTCCCACCATCTTTAACATGCTTGGACCGCTTTGTAATCCAGCATCAGCACCCTATCAGCTTCTTGGCGTTGGCAAACTAGAGATTCGCCAACTGCTGGCCGAGGCTTTGAATCTACTCGGTACTCAACGAGCACTGATTGTGACAGGCGAAGATGGTCTCGATGAAGTGACGCTTGCCGGAGCTACGCACGTGCTGGAGGTACGTGATGGACAGGTTACCGATTTTGACTGGCGGCCCGCTGATTTTGATCTTGCAGAAGGAACACTTGAGGAGCTTTGTGTTGAAAATCCAGAACAAAGTGCGGCAATGATCCGCGAAGTACTTTCTGGCCAGAAGGGCAGGGCGCGTGATATTGTGCTTGCAAATGCTGCTGCTGCCTTATGGATTGCCGGGTGCGCCCCGACTCCAAGTCGCTGTGCAGAGATGGCTGCCGCTGCGATCGATGATGGATCTGCGGCAAAGATTTTGGAGCGACTCGCTGAATGGACTTCGGCCTCACAGGGATAATTTCCAGAGTGCGGCTACAACTCCAGCGTCGGTCGATTGCATTGGGAGGAGGAGTACACACGAAAAGAGAAACGGGTGGGGCCGATCTGAGGAGTTATTGCATTAAAAATGGGTCGTCGGTTCCATTGTCCGATCTTTCCATCCATACAGACGATTGTTAGAATCGGTTACCCTTGGACGGACTAGGTGCTGTCCTCGTATGCACGTTCTCGTCACATCATTTTTCCCCGGCAAGATATAAAAGGAGCCCCAGATGGCAAAACCTGGACGTATTGCGAAAAAGGCCAACCATGGTAAACGGCCAGCAAACAGTAAGGCCCGTAAATCCAAGCGCAGAAGGGTAAAGACCTAACGTGGCAAGCAAAGATCCGCTGATACCATTTTCTAAGTACGACGTGGATACCGTCATCGCGGATATCGATATAATCCGTACATACAATCCACAGCGGCATGAGATCGAGCAACTCACAGCAGTTGTCTTTGAAGATTTGGAATCCAAGTCGATTGTGGGGTACGTTGAGACATCAATGGACGATTTCTGGGTCCGGGGGCATATGCCCGGCCTCCCACTCATGCCGGGTGTGTTGATGTGCGAAGCGGCAGCCCAACTGGCTTCCTATTTCGTACAAAAGTATGACATGATGGGATGTGAGATGATGGGCTTTGGGGGCATGGATGATGTGCGGTTTCGGGGTGCCGTTCGACCGGGCGATCGCCTGGTGATTCAATGCCAACAAAAAAAGGTGCGGCGAGGTGCAGTCATCGTTTGCCAATTCATGGGATTCGTCAATGAAAACCGGGTAGTTGAAGGTGTGATCCGGGGAATTCCTTTGCCTGCCGAAGAATTGCGGCAGATGAGCACAAGTTGACCATTGCCCCCTCTGGTGGCCGTTGGTCCGATGGCTGCATTGTTGCCTGCATCCTCCATAGCAGTTTGCCAAGTTTGGTCGGCGTGTTATGGAGTATCAGCCGGATACAGTCGTTTTGCTCGGGGATCTTTTTTCTCTTTAGCGATGCTAAACCGATCCGCTGTTTGTGTTTGGTAGCGATATTTTCATGCTGTCGAGTATCAGAGAAACTCTTTGGATTTTCTCTGGGCGAAGAACAGAGGAAAAACAGAGCACGATACGATTTTGAAGAGGGTCCAATGGGACGCAGAGCACTCGGTAAATGGGATAAAACGCTTGATTTGAGCAGCCATCTCGTTCTGTGGGATGACCTGCCATCCATCTGGTCCCAGCGGCCGATGTTCGATGTTTCCCAGCCGCTGGAAGTTGAAATCGGTACCGGTAAGGGATTATTTCTCAAAAATGCAGCTATCGCAGTGCCCGAGAGAAATTTTCTTGGCATCGAGATTTCGCGGAAATATGCTCGTTTTTCTGCCGCCAAACTTGCGGTGAATGATTTGAAAAATGCTTGTGTTGTGCATGCCGATGGACAACGTGTTTTTTGCGAAAAAATTCCCGCCGATGCATTGGTCGCAGTCCACATCTATTTTCCCGATCCCTGGTGGAAAAAACGGCACCACAAACGACGGATCATGACCGAGTCGTTTGTGGGCGAGATTGCTCGAACCTTAAAACCGAGGGGAAGATTACATTTCTGGACGGATGTCGCCGAAGTGTTTCAGAACGCCCTGGAGGTGCTGGCCAATGAAAGTGCGCTCAGCGGACCGGAGGAAGTGGACCCCCAAGAAGTCGAGCACGATCTTGATTATCGCACGCACTTTGAACGCCGGATGCGATTATCCGGGGTGGAAATCCACCGCGCGGAATTCATAAAAAAATAAAGCGGAGTGCCCGAATCAATTCATGACATGTTCGGTGTCATAGGTCCGGGACTTGTTCTTGCTATCTGAATTCGCGAGGGCAATTTGATAAAGATGTTGTCCGCTGGGAGTTGGATATTCACCTGTGATGCACGCTTGGCACAACTTGCTCGCATCCATTTTGATGGCTCTGGCGATCGAACTGACCGGTAAATAGCGTAGTGAATCCGCGCCAAGTGATTCAGCCATTTTCATGTGCGATTCAGCATTCAACCCCGAATCTTTGACAAACTCGGGGGCAAACAATTCTGCGATTCTTGACATGTCGATGCCATAGAAGCAAGGTGCTAAAATAGGGGGGCAAGCAACCCGGACGTGAATCTCACGAGCACCACCAAACTTGCGGATACGTTCGATCAGGACTCGCATTGTGGTTGATCGCACAATTGAATCTTCAACGAGAAGTATCCGCTTGCCTCGTAAAACTTCTGGTAAAGGAGTGTATTTGGTTTCGGCTTTTTGTTTCCGTCCCGTGCTTCCTTCAATAAAGGTTCGGCCCGAGTAGCGATTTCGGATCAGGCCTTCCAGGGAGGGAAGTTTGAGACGATAGGCCATGGCATCGGCAGCAGCCTTGCTGGTATCGGGCACTGGGACGACGACAGTATTTTCATCAAGGGGGACAGAGTCATCTGCCAGTTCAAGTCGTGCAAGTTCTTCACCGAGGGCCTTCCGTGAAAGGTAAACACTTCGTTCATCCAGGGTACTGGCAACGTTTGCAAAATAGACCCACTCAAAGAAACAGTGAGCCTGTCGTCGGCTTTCTGCAAATGTTTCGATATTAAATTTGCCGTTGATGATCGTGATTGCCTGCCCAGGCAAAAGAGATTTGATGTCTTCAGGGGCAAAACCTAAATTTAACAGCGCCACACTTTCACTTGCCGCAGCAAATAGGGGTCCTTTTTTTGCATAGGTCATTGGCTTAATCCCCAAGGGATCCCTAGCCACAATCATATCTCCCACC
The DNA here is from genome assembly GCA_030751095.1 of Pirellulales bacterium. Lineage (GTDB taxonomy): Bacteria > Planctomycetota > Planctomycetia > Pirellulales > UBA7805 > UBA7805. The sequence goes on from JASMGX010000094.1 coordinate 3,395, forward strand.
GCATTGATCAGCGCGAGACTATAGGCTCCATCAAACCGCTCCCCGAATTGCCTGCAGACCTCGATCAATGAGGGTGCATTGTCTCCCGACGAGACACGACAGATCTCGTGCATAATAATTTCGGTGTCGGTATCTCGAGCTAAGTAATTGTCCTCGTCAAGAAGCAGTTCAGCGCGCAACTCCTGGTAGTTTGCTAATTGACCATTGAACGCAAAACTAAACCACTTATGTTTTTTGATGTGATGTCGTTCAAAAGGTTGTGCATAGCTGCGGTCATCCTGTCCACAAGTGGCATAGCGAACGTGGCCGATTGCTGCGCGACCGGCATATTTCTGCATCAGGCTCTCATGCTTGGCCTGATGGGACAGGCGGAAAACTTCGGTGACAGTACCGGTTTCTTTGTGGGTGTCGATGAGCTGTTTGCGATGCGGGCTGAACGTTGTAAATCCGGCGGCTAGCTGACCGCGGTTTTGCACATCGAGTAGCATTCGCGGCATGAGTCGCGATACTTCTTCTGGATCGCTACAGAGCGAACTCCGCTCCTTGCCGGGAAGGTGATAAATTGCGACGACGCCGCACTCGTGATGAATTTCGCTCATAGAATCTCTGGCAAAGGCATCCTGCACACCATCACAGATGATTGGTGGAAAAGAAGTAGCAGCCAACTGCCCGGGTCGCCGACACTCCAGGTCCCACACTAGGTATTGTACGTTGTTGAGAGACCTTCCTCAAGCGATCGCGACTTGGGGATTTTTGGCAATCGATTGAAGGCTCGTTATTTTCATTGCTTTTAGATAAGGAGAGACAACGACACTCCAAGAGAATCCCTTGCCGTTGGCTCTTGAATTCTGGTGGGAGTGTGGGGGGGGCAGTTTGCCCCTCTCCCAAGAACTTTCTACTCGATTTGGCTGCCATGGTGATCTTGATAGTGGGAAACCACTGCGACACAATGAGAACGCGGGTTTTTCTTGCTGGAAGACGATTCTTGTGCCGCTATACAGCTTGAGCAGTTCAAAATGATCGCTAGACGATTTCAGAGTGTATTTTTGCTTATCAACAAAAACTCCTGGCAGGTGTAATGGATCATGGTGGACCTCCTGCGCCAGGAAATCGCGGCAGAAGCGGACCTTTTGGTCGTCAAAGTGGGCACCCGCGTGCTGACCGGAGAGGATGGTTTGCTGAATTATGACCGCATTGCCGGACTGTCCGAGCAGATCCATTGGGCAATGCAACATGGTCGCAAGTTGGTCTTGGTCAGTTCGGGGGCTGTGGGTGCTGGTATGGGGCAGTTGGGTTTGACGCAGCGTCCTACCGACTTGTCACAACTGCAGGCTGTAGCAGCAGTTGGACAGTCGCGGTTGGTGGAGGCTTACGATAAAGCGCTCGGACACCATGGTCGCTGTGCAGCACAGGTCCTACTAACTGCGGAGGATATGGACGACCGGGTTCGTTATCTAAACGTTCGTAATACGCTGCTTGCCTTGATGGAATACGGTGCAGTTCCGATCGTCAACGAAAATGATACCGTGGCGGTCGATGAATTATTAGGAACTTTTGGTGACAATGATCGACTCGCTGCGCTACTCACGCAGTTACTCCGAGCGCCCCTCCTAGTGCTCCTTTCGGATGTTGAAGGATTGTACGATGGAGCACCGGATGATCCCAAATCCAAGGTGATTTCAAATGTGACGGCGATCGATGATTCTGTAAGAAGGCTTGTTCAGCCAAGTACGTTCGGCGGCGGACGCGGGGGGATGGCGAGTAAACTCGAAGCGGCTCGTATCGCGACTGCTGCGGGGGAGAGCGTGATCCTTGCCAGCGGTTTTATAGCTGGCAATCTCGAAGCGATTCTTTCCGGCGAGCCGGTGGGAACTCTTTTTGTTCCCCAGGGTCAGAGTGTGTCACTGCGTAAACGTTGGATTGGATACACGGTTCAACCTCGCGGGTGGCTGGTTATTGATCCTGGGGCTCAGCGGGCACTGGTTCAGCAGGGACGAAGCCTCCTCCCGATAGGTGTCGTTGCGATGCGGGGCAATTATCAAAAAGGAGATGTGGTTGTCATCGAGGATAAAGCGGGATTGGAAATTGCTCGCGGGCTCACAAATTATAGTGCAGAGGATCTTGGAAAGATCAAAGGTTTAAAAAGTGATGCAATAGCAGCAGTTCTGTCTCACTGTCCATACGCAGAAGTCGTTCACCGCGACAATCTTGTTGTGACCACCCAGGAACTTTGAGAAGAGTGCCACTAGACGATCCGTTTAACGGATCATTACACGGTAGGGAAGCATCGTGTTCACGGGTTGTCGGAACAGATGTTGGATTATCTCCAGATCCGCCAAGGCATTGATCCAATCGGGTGCAAGTGTTTGTAAATAGGCGTTGCGAGCTTTCGTCTCGAGTGACTGGCGACTGAGAAGTTGTTCCAGAAAGCTCTTCGGCTTGGGAAGTATCAGCATTTCGATCTTCTTGTCTGTGGGTAAACCGGCGGCTTCTTTTGCTGCCACGATGGCATCATACAGGGTGCCTACTTTATCAACGAGGCCGAGTTTCTTGGCTTGTCTGCCTGTATACACTTTACCTTCAGCCAGTTGTCGCATTTTTGCCAATTCCATTTTGCGACTCTGAGCTGCCTTAGTGGTAAATTGGTGATAAATCTCCTCCATCATTTTTTGGAGAGATTCTCGTTCACTCGTCGAATAGGGAGTAACGATTGAAAATAAGCCACTGCTCTTTCCGCGGCTGACGATGTCGGTCGTAA
>JASMGX010000094.1:6252-13981 GCA_030751095.1 Pirellulales bacterium
GTGTCCGCAGCCATGGCAATATAGTATCCACCGCTAGCGGCCATATCTCCCATACTGGCAATGACCGGTTTTTTAGATTGTCGAATTTGGTGCCAGATGAGATCACTCGCCAGTGCCGAACCCCCGGGACTGTCGATTCGCAGTACGATCGCTTTCACCTCGTCGTCATTTGCAGCTTTTTTCAGAGCTTCAATCAATGTGTTTGCAGCGACACTGTTTCCGCCTAGAAAGCTGATTGCGCTATCATCATTCACGATCACTCCCGCAGCATAGATAAGAGCTATCTTTTCGCCACGCGGAGAGGAGGAACTGGATGAGTCGTTGATCAGAAGATTCATCAGTTTCATCATTCCAGCGAACCCAGAAAAGTCAGTGTCTTGTTTTTTCTTGCCATAATTTTTGACGATTGTGACTTTACTGTTTTTAGTTCCCTCTAAAATGGCAGCATCGAATTGGTTGCCGTAAGCGACATGATCGATCAGTCCAGCTTTTTTGGCATCGGCTGCCATAAAGAGGCCGGTGTCTAAAAGTTCTCGCGTCCGTTGCAGATCTAGGCCGCGTGCATCGGCGATAGCACTGACGAGTTGCTCATAAAGATCGCTGACAATCGATTCGTATTGTTTCCGGAGTTCGGGGCTCATCGAGGAACGGGTATAGGGCTCACCTGCGCCTTTGAAATCCCCTACCTGAAGGATCTCAGCCTTTGCGCCAATCTTCTCTAAGAGACCTTTGTAGAAATTAATCTCTGCGCGCACACCGGTGATCAATAGCGATCCGGAAGGCGGCATAAAAATCTCATCGCAGCTGCAGGCAATGAGATAATCGGTTGCGGTGGCCATTTCAAGGTCGGCATAGATTTTCATACCTGCCTCGCGTGCGCGTACAATCGCTCCGCGAAACTCGTCCACCTTACCGCGTCCAATAGAGGGATTGCGAATCTTGAGAATAATGCCAGATATATTTTTATCCTCTGTCGCTTTTACAATCCGCTGCATTAAACGGGTGAGCGTGAAATCCATTGTCCCGAAGGGACCCGATTGAGCATCCGTTTCCGGAAATGAGCCTCGAACAGGGAACGACACAAGACGGATTACTTTTTCGGTTTTCTTGCTCTGAGTGGTTGTTGATGATTTAACAGGTTGCTCTGCCGCACCTAGAAGTATGGGTGCGAACTGGAAACTGCCGAGCATCAGGCCATACACCGCAATGGAACGGATGGAGGCAAAAAAAAGAGACATAGTAATGGTTCTCTAAAAAATCTTTACGATTGATTTGTTTTTGTATCCCGATGTAGAAGCTGTAGAAGGGGACTGTGACTTCGTTTCGAATCAGCTTCTGGCACAAATGTAATGGTGTTCGCGAATTATACGCTCTTGGGCCATTTCTGGTAGCGATTGCGGTTCTCCCGGGCAGCAGACCCTTTGTGTTCCGATTGAATTCGAAGGCCCTTTGTTTCAAGACACCTTGCCATCACCCTCAGGATACTGTATATTTGAATAGTGTGTTTATCTGTACACTAAAAGGCCACACTTGATGGGCCGAAAAACCGCCGTTTTTCCGAAAAACTGATTCCAGAAACGCTAGATCTCTATAAGAGCGAGGTGTCGTATGGTTCTCACCGATGTGCTGACGAAGCGTCAGAAAGACGTTTATGAGTTCATTCGTGACAAAATTCGCAATCGGGGGTACGGTCCCACCGTCCGTGAAATTGGTGATGCCTTTGGTATTCGTTCCCCGAACGGGGTCATGTGCCATCTCAAGGCGATTGAAAAAAAGGGTTTGATTACGCGTGAGAAAAACATGTCCCGCGCCATTAATCTTTGCTGTGAACCGGTGGAAGAGCGCGGCTTGCCGCTCTACGGGATGATTGCAGCAGGCGTCTTACATGAGGCGGTCGAACAGGATGAACGGATTGATTTTACTGATTTGTTCAACAAGAAAAATCTGTTTGTACTAAAAGTCAACGGCGATTCCATGATTGAAGATTCAATCATGGATGGCGATCATGTGATCGTTCGTAAGCAACGAACGGCAAGAAAAGGACAGATCGTTGTGGCAATTACTGAGGAGGGGGAAGCCACATTAAAACGATGGTTTCCAGAAGCAAACCGAATTCGACTCGAACCGGCAAATTCATCGATGAAACCGATCTACGTCGATGAGGCAAGAATTTTGGGGACCGTTGTCGGCGTTGTTCGTCAGGTTGAATGAATTCATCCGACTGAATTCATCCGACTGAATTCAGCCGACTGAATTCAGCCGACTGCCGAATCCTTCAGCACAGATTGATTCAATCGGTTATACAGTGTCTTGAGACTGATGCCGAGATCCTCTGCAGTCTTAGGTTTGTTGCCATCGTTACGTGCGAGCGCTTGTTCGATGGCCTGCATTTCAAGATCTCGTAACGTTAGGGTGCCGATGTTCGCCAATTGTAGGTTTCGTGTGCGACGCGACTCAAAATTATTTGGTAAATGCTCCGGGAGTATGGGGCCGGACTCACATAAGATAGATGCATGTTCAATGGCATTTGCCAATTCGCGAACATTTCCAGGCCAGGAGTGACTGGTAAGGATGTCAATCGCCTGAGGAGAAAATTTGCTAGTTGGCGAGTGTGTTGAGCCGAAACGACTCAGAAGGTGCTCAGCCAGTAGTGGCAGATCTTCAATGTGGTTGCGAAGTGCTGGTAGTTCGATTTCAAAAGTGTTAATGCGAAACATGAGATCTTCACGGAAATCACCCACGTCTACCATGTCTTGAAGGTTCCGATGTGTTGCACAGAGAACCCGCACATCAACTACCATGGCGTCATTTTCACCAACCCGACGGATTTCGCCACTTTCAAGAAAGCGGAGAAGCTTGGCCTGCATCGCCTTGGGTAATTCGCCAATCTCATCGAGAAACAGCGTCCCACCACTCGCGACTTCGAAAAGTCCTTTGCGATTATCATCGGCACCAGTGAATGCCCCTTTGCGATGACCGAACAACTCGCTTTCTATGAGGCTCTCGGGGAGGGCACCGCAATTAATCGCCACAAAGGGTTTGTCTTCCCGCTTGCTCTGTTCGTGGAGTTCGCGTGCAACCAGTTCTTTCCCGGTCCCCGTTTCTCCAAGAATCAGTACGGTTGAGTTTGTTGGGGCTACTTTAGTGATTAAGGTTCGTACTTTTTGCATCGAGTCACTATTACCGACTAGGCGTGCAGAACCTTGCAATCGTTCGACGTGGTGTTCGAGGGCGGCACACCTATTGTTTAAGTCGCGTTTTTCGCGGACTTTATTGAGGACAGCTTCCAACTCGATCCGCTTGCATGGTTTGGTCAGATAATCGAAGGCACCATAACGTAAGGCGGCAATTGCAGTTTCGGTGGAAGACTTGCCAGTAAGTACGATAACGTCGGCGTCCGGCATCAGTTCCGCAGCCTGTGCCATAACACCAATGCCATCGATGCCAGGCATATTGAGGTCAAGCAAAAGACAGTCATAGGTATTCCGTTCCAGCGCCGCGACAGCGGTCAAACCGTCTGGACAGACAGTGACTTCGTGACCCATTTCGCGGAGTTCCACACTCATTAACTCCTGCAGGGACTTTTCATCATCAGCAAATAGCAGTTTCAACCCGGTTGTTGATTTGTCAGCGATTTCAACTCTCCTTTAAGTGCCTAGTGTCTTTTGCTCTTGTTGTGCCGGTCACATCGGCCTGGAATTGTTCTCAGTTTCTTTGAGTACGATGTTGGCTCACGCTGCTTGATAGTGTATGCCCTTTGATTTTTCTTTTCCCCCAGCCAGAGGCAAAAAGACGTGAAACTGTGAGCCCCTTTCAAGGCCTTCACTCTTTGCGTCCAGTCGCCCTCCATGGCCCTCAACGATGCGATACGCAATGGAGAGTCCCAGTCCTGTTCCTTGGCTACCTCTCCGTTGGGTGAAGAAAGGTTCAAAAAGATTTTGCTGTACCTCTTCGGTCATGCCACAACCATTATCTGAGACGACAATTTCTGCCATGCTCTCACAAATTCCCAAGGTCAAAACAATGTTGCCCTCACTATCAATGCTATCCATGGCATTCGTTATCAGATTTAGAATGACTTGTTTGATTTCCTGGGGATTGACTGTGGCTATCACTGATTTGCAGGGAGCAAGCTCAATATGTTTTTGTTGAGCCTTGATCAAAGGTCGGACCATTTCAACCACGCCTTGGACCAACTCGCGTAAATCGGTGTTTTCTTCAGTCCCGTTGCCACATCTCGAAAAATCCAAAAGGCGAGCGGTAATTTCTTTGCAGCGGAATGCTTCATCCTGAATCATTCGTAGATATTTGTGTACTGCATCTGCTTGTTCTTGATCCATGACAGTGTTTTTATCCAAACGCTGTTCAAGCGATTCGGCACAAAGAGCAATCGAGGCCATAGGATTATTAATTTCGTGAGCCACACCTGCAGCCAGAAAACCAACGCTTGCTAGCTGTTCAGTGCGCACCATTTGAATCGTGTTTTGTTTGACTTTGTGATCGAGGTTATTGCATATGGCCTGAAATCGATCAGTCATATCATTCATGGCCTTAGCAAGTTCTGACATCTCATCATGGCTCCGTAGATGAATACGATGGCTGAAATCTCCGGAGGCAACGCGCCGTGAACCCTCAATGAGCGATGCTAAGGGTTTGAATACCCAAATAATGAAAAGTCTGACGAGCAGGAGAATCATGATCGTAGCCAGAAGAATGCAAGCCCATGTGGTAACAATGAGAGTCCTATATTGAATGCGGACATCATCTGCGAGGGTCTTCATCCGGGTATGCAAATAGCTGGGAAGGTCCACACTGGATTTCTGCAGTCTTTGTAAATATTCATCGATTTGATGAACCTGTACCTCATCACTCGTCCATTTGGGGTCACGCGTTATGCTGCTGATATGTGAGAGAATATTTTCTATTTTGTTCGCAGTTTGACGTTCAGCATGGCTATGCCCAATGCCGGAACTATTCCATTCGTTACCGGTCAATTGTTTCCGGTACTGGATTAAAGTCTGCTCGAATGTTTGTAAAGATAGACCAAATTGTTCACTTAAAATGGGAAAGCGACCATCGAGTGCAAGCTTCTGTGAGCTTTTGCGATGGAGGTTGTGTAATTGGCCAATTTCAGTAAGTGTGACACGAAGATCTGTCACCTGCTGGCCAAGCACGGTAGCGAACGGCAGTTCATTCGCGCGGCGACTCATGCCCTTGACCATACTTCGATACGAATACAAGCCCCAAAGACCCGCTGCTGAGAGTGTGGTCAAGAGGACCAGCAACAACAGAAGCATGAGACACAATTTGTACCGGATGGGCCATTTAGCGAGCAACGGCGACCTCCTTGTCGCTCGTAATTTAGTCTGCGACACCACCAAACAGTTTGTCTAGGGCTCGCACATTTCGAGTCGCTGAGTCTAGCATCCGCTTGGCTGGAAAACAACCGGAAGCTACTTGGGGATGCTAGCAATGACGTCATCTTTTAGATAGACAAGAGCAAATCATGCGTTTTTCAATATCGCATGACTTTTCTGATAAGAAAACCACTCCAGGCCAACAGCGTTATGTTGCCCAGCCAGACACTGTAAGGGGGCAGTTCCCCATTTTTTGCCTGCTCGATACTGACCATCAATATCGGATAGTAGACGATAAGAATCGGTAGAAAGCAAAGGAAAAAGGTAGTCCAGAATTCACCGTGCCGTCGCAGGATCGCTAAAGGAGCGCCGACAGCGACGAAACAGAGGCAGCTAAAACCTGCTGCCCATCGTCGATGTGGTTCGGTGTTGAGGCGAAAAATCCTGGACTTCTCGCTTGCGATTCCCTGGTTTAGCGATGCACCTACGGTGAATAATTCTTTGAAATTTCCCGATGCCATTTTGAAGGTGGCAATCGCCGCGAGTCGCTGTTCGGAAACTTCGACACGCTGATTTTGATTGCTGACCTCCTTGGGAATCTCACTGAGCGCCATTTGCGAGGGGCTGCCTCGCGACTGTGATTTTCTTGCGGCACGATTTAAAGGTATGACACGTTTGATGGTGTCAGGAAATATACCTTCCACACCACCGCCGACCGCACTGCCGTTGTGCATTAAGATGGTAAGAGAGCCATTCTCCACATCGGAGTGAAGCTCTGCCCATTCAGCACGAATGACAATTCTTGGAGATGGTCCAGATGCCTTAAATGTAAGTGTTGGCCGCAATAGACGTTTTCCCCGGACCGATTTTACATTGATCGAAAACTGATCAGTATAATGGGAGCCATGATTTCTCAGGCGACTGTACGCAACCTCCTCAATGGACTCCAGGACAATACGCTGCACACCCCGTCGTCCCCAGGAGACAGCCAGATCATTCAGCCAGACAGCAGCGAAACTAAGCAGTACGAAGGCGGCAAAGCTTGGCCAAAGGATACGCCAGGGCGAAATGCCGAGTGCTTTGGTTGCAACTATTTCATTTGAAGAAGCTAGGCGTCCGAAAACCAAACAAGCAGCAAAAAGAGAGGTTGCAGGGATCGCAAAACGTAAAGCATCTGGAAGAATGTACGGCAGTAAATCGGTGATCTGAGAAAACTGAAGTCCTTGTTGGTGGAGTTCGCGAATAATTACGAACAGTAACATGACTGTTGTGATTGCACTTATGGAAATCAGGAAGACAGCCAGTAGCTGCGAGAGGATATATCGCGTAAAGATGTACATAAAATGCAAATGGAAACTGGTGATTGCTGCAAAGAAATGGTGACAGGTGTTATTTTGCGGCTACCCTAAAAAGGGTCAATACGAATTCAGCCACAATGTCCCTAATCAGAGTATCCCTAATCAGAGTAAATCGACGTGGGAGTCGCGCGTCTGCTCTGCCGCATTACGATTTTTGTAAGCCGCCGATAAGAAAGAAATGCCCTCGCAATAGTGGAAAATGCCATTTTTTAAATCATGGTTGCTCATGGCTTCGTTTGCTCGTTCCATGATCGAATCGTAGATCTGCCATTCCACTTCGAGTTTCATCTGATTGGCCATGTGTTTTAATTCTGCTGCCATATTCGCAAAATTCTCAGCGGTATTGATTGAGGGTTTGCAGTCATAGCTGCGATGCGGTGCTTCCCCAAGCATTCTTACAGGTTGCATCACAGAGGTCTCTTCGGATTCATGATCCCGTGCCTGCAGAATTGCGACAATAACAGCGACGATTGCACCAATGCCAAAAGGAATCACATACTTTCTATCATCTTCAGGTACCCAAAAATATACCGCGATAGCCAAAAGCGAAAATATTGCGGCCGCAATCCAAGCGATGGGAGGCCTTTTGGATGGCTTATTGTCTGCACGATCACGATTGTTTTGGGCCACAGGGGGATGATCGACCTGGGCCACAATGACCGAGATATTATCCGGACCTCCACGAAGATTTGCCATGTCGATGAGCGTGCGAGCTGCTTCTTCCGGCGGCATACAGCCGAGAATGGTTCCTATTTGCTGATCACTAATAGGCCCGGTCAATCCATCGCTGCAGAGCAAATAAACATCACCGGCCAAAATCGGAAAAGGTCCTTCAAGGTCGATTTGTACCGTTCGATTGGGGCCCAGGGATCGAGTGATGATATTTTTTGGTAAATGCATTTCCGCGGCCTCTGCCGATACCCGCCCGGCGGCCTGCATTTCCCAAACAAGACTGTGGTCGAAGGATAGTTGATCCAACTGGCCGTCTCGTAATCGATAGATACGGCTGTCACC
>JASMGX010000095.1 GCA_030751095.1 Pirellulales bacterium
CATCGCGGCGGGGAGCCTAGAATCGATCTCTTGCCGATTTCACCAATCCACCTCGATCTGGCCGTTTCTGAGAGCCTCGTGATACCCGCAGCAGGTATAACCTGCACCGCTGGAAAAGGGATCCGCGCCCGCGGACCTACAGGTGGCATGGCCGTTTTCGCAGGCACATTCGGGCCAACAGAAACGACCTGCAAGTTTACCGCACCATGCAAGGGAGAAGCTATGTTCTTTCGATGACAATTTGGGGGATGCGATGCAAAAATCCAACTGTCAAATCAATACACGCCACTGCTGTGCCTTTGCGCCCAAAAAGCACAATCGCTTGCCAGATTCTCCGCAAGCGATCTGGCTGATGGTGCTGGTGTTGCTCGCTACCACCAGCGCGGGCTGTCTACTGTGTCGAAAAAGAAATGAATGGTGTGCTCCCCGGTTAGCCGCTCCCCAACATCATGGTGCGTTCATGCGGGAGGGCACATTTGTTGCAGGTGAAGATAGGCGCACAGTAGCCGATCAGGGGAAATCTCCCGATCTGCAAAAAATGGCTCTCTGCCGCGACCCTGAGTCTGCTCTTCATTTGGCAGAGAGTGCCTACGAACGGGCCGATGCTTCCTCCCGGAGAGCCGATGCCCGCTGCATTGATGCCTATTACGAGGCCCTGGTGTTTAGCTGGGTTTGCATTGATGGCTGCCGCCTCTGGGCTGAGGCGGACGCACTGACCATGCGGGCCTGGGATCTTTACCACTCGAGCCTAGCACAACTGATCACACTCGGACCGCTCTACGGTCGACTGAATCCACAAACGGGTCTTTCTATCTGTGCCCCGAGCGGCCCTATCATGGTGCCACTGACACTTCATGGCTTTCCCTGGAAACCCACCGACTTCAACCATCTGATATGTGTTGGACAATACCGGATAAAAAATATAGTGCACGAATATCGAACGTGTGGACTTGGTGTTCCTATTGTTGTGGTCCGAAACCAGTCGACCTGCCCCGGACCGTTTGAAACCTTTTATCTGAAACAAACACCTTTTTCCGCGACCGCCTTCCTTAGCCCTGATGTTGAGCAATGGCTGGGAGGTTCAACGATAGGCAAGCGGGATGGGCATGTGGGGGCACATCTGAATCTTTACGACCCACTGCGAACAAAGACGCTACATTGCGCCGGCGAATCGTTTGCGCTTGCAAGCGATATTACCGCAGCACTTGGATATTTAGGGCAGGAGACCAACTGGAATCCGCTGTTAGAATTTATAAAACCAGAAACCGATCCGACATTGGCCGGATTACGGATGCTCGAACCCTACCAGCCAGGAAAAATTCCGCTTATTTTTGTACACGGTCTGTTTTCCGATCCCCAAACATACTTGGCCATGGCCAATCATATACGAGCGTGTCCCGATTTAGATGACAGATATCAAATTTGGATGTTTCGTTATCCAACTGGAGGGGATGTTTTGCAGTCCGCCGCAACACTGCGTGCACAAATGAAAGCGCTCATCTCCCTTTGCCGATCATGCAACAATAATCCGCAACTCGATCAGATTGTGATGGTGGGGCACAGTTTGGGCGGGTTAGTCACCAAGCTTCAGATAACAGATAGCCAAACTATTGTATGGGCCAGCATATCTCGTCGACCACTGGATCAAATTGCTGCTAGCGATCGGCAGCGGGCCGCCTTGGCAGAGGAATTCTTTTTTGTAGCCTCTCCTTCCATCAAGAGTGTCATTTTTATTGCAACACCCCAAAAAGGTTCTCCTTATGCGTCCCGCCCATTGAGTCGGTTGACGTCAACGATGGTCAAATATTCTCCCCAGATGACCGCTGAGCACCGGCAGTTGATCAACGACAATCCGAATACCTTTGCACCGGTCATGCGTCGCAAGATATCTACAAGTATTGATCTGCTGCAACCCGATGACCCGATTTTGCTGGCGATCCAAAAACTACCAATAGATCCGTGTGTCTCCTTACACTCCATTATTGGCACGGGTGGAAGTTGCTTATCCATGATGGGCGAGTCCGATGGAATTGTCCCGGTAACGAGCGCACAGCAACCGGGCTCAGTAAGTGTAATGTATGTTGATGCAATACACACCGACATTCTTCGCAATGAAGTGGCAATTGCGGAAGTGGAACGTATTTTGAGAGCGCACGCCCGGCACATTCGGCCCAGAGAAGCCAGCAAAAACAGCCAACGCTAAACGAGTTTCCCTCCAGCAGATCAGACGGTTTTCGAGAGCAATCAAGGCGCCGCTGATTGGTTCAACCGGCGAAGCATCTCTTGAGCCCTAAAGACAACATCCTCCGCCCATGGTTTGTCGCGATAGAGGACCACAATGGCGCGGCAGATCTCCCGGGTTGTTTCCGGATTTTGTGGAAAGGCATCGAGCGCCTTTTGAACGCGTTGTTCCAAAAGAGGCAGGGTGGCTTTTGCACGTTCTTTGACCTGGCGCTCGATCTGCGGAAGCTGTTTGTTTGCAGCGTCGAGAAAAACAGAAATGGAAGGAGGCTGTCCGGGTTGATGGTAAAGAGCAATGAGTGAGTGCAGTCGCGCGGCGGCCTTTTCTGGCGCCGAATCGGCCAATTCGATTGCCGCCAGATATTCCGGTCCGATCGGCGAAGTGGGATAGCGTTTGTTCAGAAGTCGCGCTTGAGATTTTGCCCGCCGCTCCAGATGTAGAATTTGGAGCTGTTGCTGAATATCTCGCACCGATTGGCTCCGAGGATCATCGGGGTAATGTTTCAAAAATGCTGTCAGCTCATTTTCTATTTCAAGTAATTGCCGATCATCTCCATGGGATGCTCTCGCAATCTGTTCATGCAACCGGTCCGCAGGGGGTGGCTGGAGAAAATACCAAACCGCCGCGGCAGTACATACCAAAGAGATTGCCAGGATCCAGGTCGGTAGCGCAATAAGGGGATTTTTTCTCCGATGCAATGATTCTATCTGCTGTTTTGCCTCACTGGCGGTCATAAACTGATCCGAACCCGTTTCCTGGTCTGTCGCTGACTCGAGAGAGGCAATGTGTGGGCTCTTTGTGCCCGCGCTTTGATCGACGGTCGCGCCGTCCTGAGTCTGGTCGGGCGGTGGAACCACCTCCGTGATATCTAGGGTGTCCCCCATGCCGGCCGCTGAGTTCTCAATACCATGTGGCTTTATTTCAAATCCATCTGTGTCGCTCGTAGCCATTTTTAGTTCCCGTTCGGTTCGCAGAGACAATCCGCGTTCCATTGCTTCGAGTCGCCGCGCCACCATCAACGCGTTGGGAAATCTTTTTTGCGGGTCTTTTTCCAGGAGTTGTGAAATAATTTCTTCCATTTCCACCGGAGTGTCAGGAGCATAATGGCATACGCCTTTTGGCTCTGAGTAGCGCTGCATTTGCAACATTTCCAACATCGATTTACTGCGAAAGGGAGGTCGCCCGGCAAGGAGTGCATACATCACACCACCGAGGCTATAAAGATCACACCGGTGGGTGACCGGCCGACCATCTGCCTGTTCTGGTGCCATGTACTCGGCAGTTCCCAGAACGCCGCCATCGCTCGTCAGCCCGGTATTGCCAAAGAGTCTGGCAATCCCAAAATCAGTTAACTTCACCTGGCCTTCTGGGGTCCAGAGCAAGTTTGCCGGTTTGATATCCCGATGAATGATTCCATGATCATGGGCGATTTTTAATGCGCGACATAGATCCAGTGCAATGTGACAGACGTCGCGCCACTGAAACCGCCTTCCTTTAATAAGCTCCTCTTCAAGACTAGATCCCTCCACAAGCTCCATGGCGTAGTAGAGATAGGATGTCTGCTCTCCAAATCCAAACAACTGTACGATATTTGGATGGTTCAGTTGTTGGAGCGATTCAATTTCTCCTTCGAATCGCTCACGAAATCCCTCTTCAGTCGCCAATACAGGTGCAAGAACTTTGACCGCGACGCGATTTCCGGTCGTCACGTCGACGGCGGCATAGACGGTACCCATGCCACCACGGCCGAGTTTCTTTTCAAGTTTATATGGCCCTAGTTGCTCAAGCTTCATAGATTGATCGTAACAAGTATCATGCCCAGCCTGCAAATGCATTGCGGATTGCCAAAATGGCTGGCGGATATGCTTCTAGCCGCCTACGAACCGGACTATTATGATGTGACAGTGGTCTAGAGATCGAATGGCCGGCGGCAAACATGGGAAATCGGATGACTCCGGATTTAATAACACTTCCTCGAAACTCAAACCAGGCACGCGGCCTTGGAACCTTTGCAATCGATTTTCTGTCCGGAAAATACCCCCCACCCAGCAAAGAAGTACTCACCCGCATCGAACAATTCCACCTCGATAGCGTAGCTTGCGCGGTGTCCGCAATTGCACTCGGAACAAACGCCCCCACCCTGTTGCGCAACGAAGCGCATCGTTACCCGAAATCGGATACCTCTAAACAATCGGCCACTTGCTTTGGATCATCCGTCAACGTCGCCCCGGAGAAGGCGGTACTTGCCAATAGTGCGGCCGTTCGAGAATGGGATGCCAACGGCACAAATTTTGGGTACAACCCGGCACACCACGCGACGGCGGGTGAATTTGGACACAATGATTTTTACCCGGTTGTGATCGCTGCCGCTCAAGTTGCAGGCCTGGACGGCCATCAAGCCATGTTAGGATTGCTCCTCATTGATGAAATCCGTGGTCGCCTGGCAGAAGTGTTCAGCCTCAAGGATCATAAAATCGATCATGTTGTGCATGGGGCCATTGCTTCGGCCGTGGTGTATGGTGCGATGGTGGGTGCAACGGCGGAGCAAATAGAGTTTGCCGTCGGCCTGCTGGTGGCTCACTACATTCCCTTTCGAGCGATTCGCTCAGGACACCAATTGTCCGATTCGAAGGGCGCCTCGGCCGCCTTCAGTGCCGAAATGGCCGTGGTATCGGTCCATCGCGCCATGGACGGCTTTGTGGGTCCGGCAGACATATTTCGTAATCGGCAGGCAATATTTTGTCTCTACCAGCCCCCGCAATTCCCCGAGGAAAGTCCATTTGATTTGCAGCTTACAACAAGCGGCGACTCGTTCGCTGTTATGGGCATGCATTTCAAGTTGGGTCTTTATGAACATCAATCCGCCGCCGCCATTCAGGGATTGATCGATTTACTCACTGAACACCCTAAAATCATCACGAGTGGAGAGTTTCCGCTGCGAATGCGAATTACCATTTATGAACCCGCATATGGAATTATCTGTGATCCGGCGAAGCGAAATCCCAAAACGCGACAAACGGCCGACCACTCCATGCTGTTTATTGTTGCGGCGCTGTTAGAAAAAGCGTATCGCCTCCAACAAGCGGGCTGGAAGGAACTCATGCTTATGCCAGAAGATTACTCGTCCGAAAGACTGCAGGATGCTACAATTCGCCAACGTATGGACAATATTGAAATTGTTCATGGGGGAGAGCCGTACGATTGTAAATATCCCGATGGAATCCCCACCTCTCTTGAAATCGAACATACCGCGGTTGGAACGGTATCGAGCGGTCTCGTGATGTATCCCATGGGCCATGCACGCAATACTAGCGACTCACTGGGAGAGTTGCTGGATACCAAGTTCCATCGCTTGGCAGCACTGGGAGTTTCTGATACCGATGAACTTTCCAAAAGATTTTCAAATCTCTCCGAGGCATCCAGCGATGAAATTGCATCGCTATATCATTTCGAGATCCAAAAATAAGAATCAGTGACCGCGATGGGAATAGTTGTCAGTCAGCCAGTTTTTTAAAAAGCACAGAATATGCTGTTTGGCATTCTAAATATCAACAAGCCAACAGGCGTGAGTTCACGCTATGTTGTGGATCAGATCCAACGGTTTGTGCGACCGGCCAAGGCGGGCCATGCAGGGACTCTCGATCCGTTGGCTACGGGCGTGTTGGTCCTTTGTATCGGTCCCGCAACGCGACTTGTCGAATATATTCAGCGACTGCCCAAATCCTACCGCGGGCGCTTCCTTCTCGGCCATCAGAGTCGCACAGACGACATCGAAGGAACCGTAACTCGTCTTAGCAATCCGCCCATTCCATCACGAAGCGCTATTGAATGCGAGACACATCGCTTCATCGGGACCATCGAGCAGCAGCCTCCCATATATTCTGCAATAAAAGTTGGGGGCAGACGGGCCTATGCTTTAGCGCGGGCGGGCGAGCGCGTGGAGTTGCCGTTTCGCAAAACAACAATCCATGCCATGCGGATTGTGGAATATTCATATCCCGAGTTGGTCCTCGACATCTGCTGTAGCAGCGGCACCTATGTACGGGCTATTGGCCGAGATTTGGCAAAGGCACTTGGGAGCGGCGCGGTGATGTCGGGACTTACGAGAACCGCGATCGGCCGATTTCACCTCGAAGATGCTTGCGAGCTTAAAAACTGCAATGAAACAAATCTTCCGGGACAATTGCTTTCCCCGGTTCGCGCCGTTGAAGAGATTCCACAGATGGTCCTCACCGCACAGGAGGCGGAGGATGTCTGCTGCGGCCGAAAAATTTTCCGCGATCTGCAAGCGGTCCCCAGTGAAGTCGCCGGTATCCACAAGGAGCAACTCCTCACAATCCTTCGGAAAGACGGATCAGATTGTCTCGCACCTGCGAAGGTGTTTCCGTTTGGAACGCTCCGGAAAAATCACGAAAAGACCGTCATATCTGGCTAATTGCCGACCGACCGCGCCCCCAGTCGTCACCCGGCATTCTACGAGCGGAAGTCGACCCGCTTTTGGCGCCACTACAATCGGTACAACCGTTTCCAAAAGGACATTGCCGCACTATTTCGTTCTCGATGCGTATCAAAAAACGTGCCTTTCTGCGACAGGGTGCTAAACTTCCTGCGGAGAGCGTTCGGGTCGACATTCAATGATTGTCACATCAACGCAAAAACCAGTAAGAGTTTAAGCAGTTTCCTGAAGCTCCCCTAAAAACGATTTCTGGATAACCTGTTGGGCATGGACGCGCCCCGGACCATTTTGGGCCGCGTCAGCGGCTGCATTTGTTGCAGGCAATCGCGTCCATGTTTGAGAAGCGTAATGTTAAACAGGATCTCACGGCGCTACTGCTCTTAGCGTTGGTAGTTTTCTTAGCCGCCTCCCTGTTTTCATACCATCGATCCGATCCATCTCTGGGAAATTCCTCCGGGGCACTGGTCTATCCAGGGGAGGGGCGTACCCAAAATATTTGTGGTCCAGCCGGCGCGTGGGCCGCGGATCTACTGCTGAGACTCATGGGAATCGGCGCCTATTATTTAGTAATCTCTCTAGCAATCTTTGATATTTTTCTTCTCCTGCGCCGCGCTATTGACCAGAGGATCGTGCGAGGCGTCGGATGGGCCGCTTCTCTTTTGGGATTCACTGCAATAGCCACCATGTTCGTAGGGGATCTCTTCCCGTCATTCTGGTATGGCCCAGAAGTTGGCGCAGGAGGTGTCCTTGGTGCCGTCGGTAGCAGCCTCTTACTCATGCACTTTGCGCTCGCCGGTGCTTATATTTTGGCAATAAGCATTGGCGTGGCAGGCTTGGTGATGTGTACCGACTACGTTATTTTCCGGGCAGGACTTGCGTGCCTTTCCGGCTCAATGCGTTGTTGCACGAGCGTTCTGAACATGCTCCGTCCCGGCGTAGAGAAAACAGAAGCACAATCCACCGAAGAAGAAGATCAAAAATTATCTGTTCGCATTCTTGGCCGAAAAGCAGAATTGAGAAGCGACGAAGCAGAAGAAGACGAATACGAGGAGGACGAATACGAGGAAGACGAATACGAAGAAGAGTACGAAGAAGATGAAGAAGAGGCCCCGCCGGTTCAGATCCGCAAAGGGAAACGAGGAGACCGGCGACGCCTCAGCTCCACGCTGAAGATAAAAAAACCGGCGAAGCCGAACGAACGTCAGGCCATGATCGAATCGCTCGAGGCCGCCAGCCAGGAAAACAGTCTGGAGCATTATCAACTCCCGGATATTAATTTGCTCCTGCCCGGGGAGGAGTTGCAATATGCGTCCCAAGAAAAAGAGGTGCGGCGCAAGGCGAAAATTTTGGAAAAAACATTTGCCGATTTTGGGTTCAACGTACGGGTCGTGGAGATTGAAACCGGGCCGGTCATTGCACAGTATGAAGTCGAACTGGAGGCTGGACTGAGACTTTCAAAAATTACAGGCCTCGCCGATGACTTGGCAATCGCCTTAAGAGTGCCCAGTGTTCGTATTGTGGCTCCGATACCGGGGAAAAATACCGTTGGAATTGAGGTCCCCAATACGCAGCGTGGCATTGTCCGTCTGCGCGAGGTGATGGAAGAAGATAGTAGCAACTGGCGTAAGATGAAGATCCCGATCTTCTTAGGAAAGGATGTCTCGGGTCGTGCGTCCACCGTAGATCTAACAACCCTGCCGCATCTTCTTATCGCTGGCCGCACAGGCACCGGAAAAAGTGTTTGTCTGAACTCGATCATTACCTCCATGGTCATGACCCGAAGGCCGGATGAAGTAAAGATGCTAATGATTGATCCGAAAATGGTGGAATTGAGCCCCTATAAAAAGCTCCCGCACCTGATGCATCCCGTGGTTACGGATATGAAAAAGGCAGAAGCAATCCTTGCTTGGGCCGTAGACAAAATGGAAGAACGCTACAGCTTTCTGGCGCGCGCTGGTGTACGCCATGTGAGCGGATACAACCAGTTGGGCGAAGAAGAACTTCTAAATCGAATTCAACCGGAGACCGATGAAGAGCGGAATACGATTCCGCGACACCTGCCCTATGTGGTCATTATTGCCGATGAGATGGCAGACTTGATGATGACTTCGGCCAAGGAGGTCGAAGGCCATATTATTCGCCTGGCGCAAAAAAGTCGGGCCGTTGGTATCCACCTCGTTCTCGCCACTCAAAAGCCAACGGTCGATGTAATTACCGGCTTGATCAAATCAAATCTTCCGGCTCGTATTTCTTTTCAGGTTGCCAGCCGTACCGATAGCCGCGTTGTTCTTGATGAAATGGGCGCGGATAAGCTTCTTGGAAACGGAGACATGCTTTTTCTCAGCCCAGGCACCAGCACACTACTTCGCGGCCAGGGCACGTTCATGAGCGATGATGAAATTACTAATGTCGTCGATAGTGTCGCGACAAATAGCCCCCAATTTGTTCACGAACTCGTCCAATTAAAACCGGCCGGTGAAACAGATGCGTCTACCTCGGACATCAAAAATAGAGACGAATTGTACGAATCGGCCATTGATGTCGTTATTCGTGAAGAGCGGGGGAGCGTGTCTCTCCTACAGCGTACCCTTGGCATTGGCTATGGCCGCGCGGCGCGGTTGATCGATTTTATGGCCGAAGACGGGATTGTTGGTCCGTACAATGGCTCTCAGGCTAGAGAGGTGTTGATCGATGCGGCCGGGTGGGCCGAAATGAACAGCGAGCAGCCATCGGCGACGACGGAAGGGACGGGCCCGAATCGCATCCGGCTAGCGGCGACCACTGAAGAGGAAGTCGAGTATGCCGAGTATGCTACAGATGAAGTGGAGGAAAGCCCGACAGATGGTGCGTCCGATGAATGGGAGGCGGATGCTGACGATGTAGAGTACGAAGAAGATGCCCTGGCAGACGGCGAGGAGGAGGAATACGAAGAGGAAGAGTACGAAGAGGATGCCCTGGCAGACGGTGAGGAGGAAGAATACGAAGAGGAAGAGTACGAAGAGGATACCCTGGCAGACGGCGAGGAGGAAGAGTACGAAGAGGAGTATGAAGAAGAAGATGCCTACGAGGAAGAGACGGTTTGATCACAGGTCTCTTTTTTGCCTTACGCCAAGCGGACCGCTCTGTATCGCAACTTTTGAACTCCTTGGTGGACCGCTAAAACGGAATCGAAGCCACTCTGTTGGTTGCATGGGTGGCTGCATTGACAAGCCGTCTGTTCGTTCGTATGCTTGTCTTAATGTTGCTATGTATTGTTTTTCGTGTGTTGTTTTGAAATGCAAACAGGACAACCGAACGATGGGCCTTTCACAGACCACTGCTTACTGCCGAAAAGGAGTCCCACAACAAGCGGTTGTGGTGCCAGCGTTTTTAAGTGTGTTTCGTGATCGCAGTATCCGCGCTGTGATTATCATTCGACCGCAGGAGTGGCCCTAGGGTTTTTCCGTAATTCAACGAAAACAAAGAACCCCGAGGCCCGAACGCCTCGGGGTTTTTTAATAAAACGCCATGAAAACCATTGAAATGTATGACACTACCTTGCGGGATGGCAGCCAGGGGGAAGGTGTAAACTTTTCGCTGCAGGACAAGCTTTCCATCACGGAAAAACTTGCAGGGATTGGCGTTGATTATGTCGAGGGGGGCTATCCACTTTCCAACGAAAAGGACGCCCAGTTCTTTCAGCGGGTTCGGGATATCGACCTTGGAGACACCAAGGTGTGTGCTTTTGGCATGACCCACCGTCGCGGGACTCACCCTAAAAATGATCCGGGGATGCAGGCGCTGCTCGAGAGCCATGCCGGTGTCATCACCATCGTCGGAAAAACGTCAGACTTTCATGTTGCAGAGGTGCTGAGGGTCAGCAATCAGGAAAATCTGGACATGATCGCTCAGACGATCGAATATCTTTGTCAGGAAGGCCGAGAGGTGATCTACGACGCAGAACATTTTTTTGACGGCTGGAAATCGAATGCTGAATATGCGGTGGAAACAATTCGGGCCGCAGCCGGTGCTGGAGCGAACACAATCGTACTTTGCGATACCAATGGCGGGAGTATGCCGGAGGAGATTTACGATCTCACGTCGGTAGCCCGTGATGCCCTCGACGTGCCAGTAGGAATCCATTGTCACAATGACTGTTCATTAGCAGTTGCTAATTCTCTCACCGCTGTTGCCGCCGGGGCGGTCCAGGTTCAGGGAACCGTCAATGGTTTCGGTGAGCGTTGTGGAAATGCGGATTTGATTGCGGTCATTGCCAATCTTGCTGTCAAAAAAAGTGAGTATTCTGTTCTCCGTAACCGCGGCGCAGAACATTTAACGGAGCTTTCTCGATTTGTGTACGAAACGGCTAATATGCGGTACCCGGCAAATCAACCGTTTGTGGGAACCAGTGCGTTTGCCCATAAAGGGGGCATGCACGTTCATGCTGTCCGTCGCGTAACGGCGAGCTATGAGCATATCGATCCAGAAAAAATTGGTAACGAGAGGCGATTCTTGGTCAGCGAGTTGTCGGGGCGATCCAATATTATTGCCATGACCACCAAACACAACATTCAGGACGATCCAAAAATAATGGATCGCATCCTCGCGCTGGTGGTCGACCTTGAAAACCAGGGCTATCAGTTTGAAGCCGCCGAAGCGTCTTTTGATCTGTTGGTGAAAAAAAGCGTGGGGACATTCCAGCCCCATTTTGAGCGAATCAATTATCACGTGAATGTAGAAACGGATCGCTCCGGTCAGGTGACCACAGCCGCCACGGTAAAATTGTGGGTTGCAGACAAAGTGCGGCATGAAGTCGCTGAGGGAGACGGCCCGGTAAATGCCTTGGATGCGGCTCTCCGCAAAGCGCTCAATGGGGCTTACCCTAATCTCGATACAATGCGGTTGGTCGACTACAAAGTTCGAGTCATCAACTCCGAGGCTGGTACGGCTGCTGCGGTTCGGGTCATTATTGAAAGTGAGGATGAAAATGGTATTTGGGGCAGCGTAGGAGTCAGTGAAAATGTAATCGAGGCCAGTTGGATGGCGCTGGTGGATAGCATCGAATACAAACTTTACCGGGACGAACAGGCGGAATGACTGACGCATTGCGGGAAGAATTGCCCAAGCAATACAACCACCATGCCGCCGAGCAGCGTTGGTATCCGTATTGGAAATCACAAGGCTATTTTCACGCCCAGGCGGACACCGATCGCGAACCCTATTCGATTGTCATGCCCCCGCCAAATGTCACTGGCGCATTGCATTTGGGACATGCACTGAACAATACACTTCAGGATATCCTGATCCGATTCAAGCGCATGCAAGGATACAATGTCCTGTGGATGCCCGGGACCGATCACGCGGGAATCGCAACACAGGCTGTCGTCGAACGCCGCTTGCTGGAGGAAGAGGGCCTTTCGCGACATGACTTGGGTCGCGAACAACTATTGCAAAGAATTTGGGCCTGGAAAGAACAGTACGAGCAGCGGATCATCCAGCAACTGGGGCAGATGGGATGCAGTTGTGACTGGGAGCGAACACGGTTCACGCTCGATCCGATTTGTGCTCGGGCGGTCCGCCATACCTTTTACAGTTTTTTTAAAGAACAGATCATCTACCGAGGAAAGCGGCTCGTCAATTGGGACACCTTTCTGCAGACGGCAGTCAGCGACGACGAAGTGTTTCATGAGGAGGTTGCAGGGCACTTCTGGCACATTCGTTATCCGGTAGTGGAACCAAAACCGGGGGAACCACAATTTGTCTCGATTGCCACAACGCGACCAGAAACACTTTTAGGAGATACCGCAGTTGCGGTCCATCCTCGTCCGGCCGATGCGCTAAAAAAAGTGAAGGACGATCTAGAGAAAAAGCTGGCCACAGCACCCGATAAAGAAAAAGAAGAAATCGCCGCGCAGCTCGAAGAGCTCTCTCAGCGGAGGCGTGAAGTGCTTCCCCATCTGGAGCAACTGCGAGATATGGCGGCCTCGGGAAAATGCTTGCGGCTACCACTTCTGGACCGGGAAATTCCCCTCATTGCCGACGAATGGGCCAAGCCGCAACTCGGCAGTGGCTGCGTAAAAATAACACCGGCACACGACCCGAATGATTATGCGGTCGGTTTGCGCCAAAACCTGCCCATGGTCAATATTCTCAACCCGTCTGGCACACTCAATAGTCATGCCGGACCGTACGAAGGGCTCGATATTGCGGACTCTCGCAAGCGGGTCGTTGCCGATCTAGAAGCAGTCGGCCTTTTGGAGCAAGTCGAGGATCGGCAGATCGATCTTGCCCACTCCGACCGCAGCAAAACCCCGATAGAGCCTTTTTTGGCAGATCAGTGGTTCGTTGCGATGGACCACTTGGCGCAATCGGCCATTGATGCGGTGACGCAGCAAAGAGTGAAAATAGTGCCACAGCGCTATGAAAAGGGATATATAGACTGGCTCAGTGAAAAACGTGATTGGCCCGTGAGTCGGCAACTCTGGTGGGGACACCGCATTCCGGTCTGGTCATGCCGTGTGGAGGACATGAAAAATCTTGATCGCCTCACGCAAGCACTCGACGCAGATCCGGCAAAGCAGCAAGACAAGCTCCACTACACGATTTGCACCGACGACACTGCGACTGAGGGTTCGGCCGTTCCAGCATATCTTCAGGTCTGCATTCAGGAAGAGAATACCGAAACGGAATCACGGATTGAAGCCCTTGGGTTTTTGCAGGACAGCGATGTTCTGGACACCTGGTTTAGTTCCGCGCTCTGGCCCCATTCAACACTCGGTTGGCCAGAGGAGACTGCCGAGCTGAAATATTTTTATCCCACGAGCACGCTCATCACCAGCCGGGATATTATCACCCTCTGGGTCGCGCGGATGATTATGGCAGGGCTTCACAATATGGATGAAGTTCCCTTTAAAGAAGTCTACATCCACCCCAAAATTCTTGACGGCTATGGGGAGACGATGTCAAAATCGAAAGGTAACGGAGTCGATCCTCTCGATGTCATCAATAAATACGGCGCAGATGCCCTTCGGTTTGGAATCGCCTACCTGGCGACCGAAAATCAAGATGCGCGGATGAAAGTCGAGTTCATCTGTCCTCACTGCGAAGCCCTGGTAGAGCAGACAAAGAAGAACCGAGTCTTACCGGTTGTGCCCTGCCCCAAATGCAATGGGGATTTTTCAACACAGTGGGCACAACATGAAAAGGATAAGGCGTTGCCGCGTGCTGCGGCCACGAGCGAGCGAT
>JASMGX010000096.1 GCA_030751095.1 Pirellulales bacterium
CCCGGGCATGGTCACCAAAGACCGACTTGATCGCCGCCGTCTCTGCAGCATCACCAAGCGGAGTGCTTGTTCCGTGGGCATTGATGTATCCGACTTGCGAAGGATCGATCGCGGCATCGACCAGTCCCCTTGCCATCGCCTTGGCGGCGGCATGCCCCGTTTCATGGGGTTGGGTAATGTGGGCTCCATCGCCACTAGCGCCAAAACCGAGAAGTTCGCCGTATATGCGGGCACCGCGACGACGAGCGTGTTCCAATTCCTCGATCACAAGGATTCCAGCGCCCTCGCTCAAAACAAAACCGTCGCGATCGGCATCAAATGGCCGACTCGCCCGCTGTGGATCGTCGTTCCGTTCTGAAAGTGCCCGCATATTTGAAAAGGCGCTAATGCCCATCGGGGTCACCGCAGCTTCGGTCCCCCCGGTGATCATCACATCCGCTTCATCGTGCTGGATCACCTTGAAGGCATCACCAATCGCATTGGTGGCAGACGCACAGGCTGTTGCCACGGCAGCGTTGGGGCCCTTCAGACCATAACGAATCGAAACGTGACCGCTCGCAGCGTTGACCATAAGCTTTGGAATGGTAAACGCAGAAACTTTGTCGGGACCCTTTGTGAGAAGTCGGCCGACCTGTGTTTCAATTTCGTTCAGGCCACCGACGCCGGAACCGAGTATGACACCGCAGCGAAATACATCTTCGGCGTCGAAATCGATACCTGAATCGTTTACGGCATCAATACCGGCCACCAAAGCGAACTGGGCAAAGCGGTCAATCCGCTTTGCTTCCTTGCGAGGAAGATATCCATCCGTAGACCAGGCGGCAATATCGCCACCAAAGTGGACTTTGAACTCGGTGGTATCAAAGACCGTCAGATCGTGGATACCACTTTCACCGGCAAGAATTTTCTGCCAGAGGGTCTCGACCTGACAACTGATGGAGGTGACCGCACCGAGCCCAGTTACGACAACACGCCGTCTCATGCTCAGTCCAAACTCAAATTAAGATGACGAAGATTGTACACTTTCCTCGATGTGCTTGACTGCTTCACCAATCGTTTGGATCTTCTCAGCCGCATCATCTGGAATGTTGATATCGAACTCTTCTTCTAATTCCATTACCAATTCTACGGTATCTAAGGAATCGGCACCAAGATCGTTCACAAAGTGCGTGTCGATGTTGATTTTTTCCTTATCTGCACCGAGTTGCTCCGCAACGATATCGATCACTCGTTCTTGAACTGAGGCCACCTGCTCTATCCTCCCAAGAGGTCGTATTCTGACTTTCCGATCCAACCATGAACCGGAGTATTGCAACAAAACCGGTGAAACCGATGCCACCGGGCCCCGATCCATGTACTCAAAATTCGCTTTTTTCCCGATGAGTCACAGATATAACCTGTTTGACCCGATGTGTCTAGAACATTGTAAAATGCATTCTTTTGCTGCATTTGCCGATCCACCAGGCAGAACCGCCACTCAGCAGGTCATCCCTCCGTCGACCGGAATCACCACACCGTTGATATAGCCGGCCGCATCGCTCGCCAGAAACAGCACCAGATCCGCCACTTCCTCCGCTTGCCCTAACCTGTTTGCTGGTATGCGTTTTTTAAATTCTTTCATCACCCCCTCGCCGACCGCTTCGGTCATCTCAGAGGCAATGATTCCCGGTGCGATCGCATTAACCGTGATTTTTCTTTTGCCCAATTCCCGGGCCACGGTCTTGGTCAGGCCGATCAATCCCGCCTTGGAAGCAGAGTAATTTGCCTGCCCGGGATTGCCAATCACGCCCCCGGAAACACTCGAAATATTGATAATCCGGCCAAATCGCTGCTGCATCATCGGCATCGTCACCGCACGGGTGAAAAGAAAGGCCCCGCGGAGATTCGTATTGAGGACCGCATCCCAATCCTCGTCGCTCATGCGGGCAAGCAATCCATCACGCGTTATCCCCGCATTATTCACCAAAATGTCTACATGTTCCCATTTTTCAATGACCGCCTCGACAACCTCTTTGACGCTCGCACTCTCGGCGACATCACAGAGAAATGCCTCCGCGGTCCCGCCCGAGGAAACAATCGATTCGACGGTGGAGGCCAGTTTTTCCGCATTGCGAGCGACGCAGGCGACCTTGGCGCCCGACTGCCCCAATCGTACTGCCATCTCCTGACCGAGCCCCTGCGATGCGCCGGTCACCAGGGCCACTCTTCGGTCGAGGTCTACGGTACATGATTTCTTGTCGCTCATAATAGTCCTTATATCCGCCCGGCCATCCGCCTGCTAGGCAAGCGTATGGCAAGTAATTTTTCTTTGAATTCTCCGCAACAGCCCCCGTAACACCCGGCCGGGCCCTACCTCATAAAATTCATCAATACCCATTTCCAGCAACCGCAGCATGGAACTCTCCCACTGGACCGGCTCGACAACCTGACGGGCCAAAAGCCGTCGAATCTCATCCGGATCCTCGTGAACACTGCTGTCAACATTCATCACGACCGGTATTTTTGGTGCCTCCATCGTGATCCGGGCCAACGCCTCGGTAACCCGTTCGACGGCAGATGCCATGATCGGGGTGTGAAATGCTCCAGCGACACTAAGCGGGATCGCCTTCATCGCCCCTTTTTCAATCGCCAGTTTCTCCACCCGTTCGCAGGCGCTGCGCGAACCGGAAACGGCAATATTCCCGGGACAGAGAAAATTGGCCCTCTGCAAAATTTCTCCCTCCGCCGCCTCGCTGCAGAGTTGTTCGACCTCTTCGGCCTCAAGCCCCAGAATACTGACCATCCCACTAGGAGTGGCATCGGCTGCCTGCTGCATGGCTTCACCCCGCTGCTGCACAACACGGAGTCCGTCCTCGAAATCAAGAACCCCGGCAAAGACCAGCGCCGAGTATTCGCCGAGACTCAAACCTGCCGCAGCGGTACACGATTGTACAACCTCGGGCTTTTCACTCCGCAAAGATTCTAACACCGCAAGGCTTGTAACAAACAGCGCCGGCTGGCTCACCACCGTTGAATCCAATTTCTCTTTCGGGCCCTCAAAGCAGAGTTTTGCCAAGTCGTATCCGAGCACATTGCCGGCACGTTCATAAAGATCCCGCGCAGCGGGCAGAGAGTCGTAAAACTGTCGACCCATCCCGACAGTCTGGGCACCCTGGCCGGGGAAGAGAAATGCCGTCTTACTCAAGTTGCTGTTATTCCTCGATAGCAACCACGGTCCGGCCCATATACCAACCGCAATTCGGACAGACAACATGGGAAGGCAAAGAACCACTGCATTTGGGACAGTACGTGAGTTGCCTAGGCTGCCGGGCATCGTGACTGCGACGCTTGCCAGTACGCGAGTTGGAATGTTTGCGCTTCGGCACAGCCATCGCACATATCCTTTATTGAATCTGATCCAAAAAACGGCCGACCCGCAAGGTGGCCTTGTTGCCGCTCACCTTGAAGCAGCGATCGACGCGCATCGTAACAAATCCCGCCGTGATCACGCAATGGGCCTTGATCCCGCCAACCTTTGAAATGCAGTGACTTTGGTCAGTCAAAGAGCGGCCTTTCCGCTTCATCATCGACGTCAGCCGGCTCCGGGGGAACCGCACCCAAATGTTCAAAACCGGCTTCGGTCAGTTTGCGACCCCGGGGGGTGCGGACCACCAACTCACTGCGGAGCAAAAAGGGCTCGACCTCATCGATCAGCGTATCGACGGGCACATTGATCGTATGGGCTACAGCCTCGGCACCGACCGGCCCCCCCTGAAACACGCGTAAAATGGTCTCCAGATATTTGCGGTCCTGATTGTCCAGTCCGGCAACATCGATGCCCTGCATCGCCAGGGCATCGCCAGCGAGAGTGAGCGAAATGCAACCATCCGCTTTACTGGTGACATAGTCCCGCACCCATCGCAAACGATTATTTGCCAATCTGGGCGTGCCGCGACTTCGCCTGGCAATTTCAAAAGCCGCCTCGTCTTCGATCCGTACGTCCAACTTCACAGCATTGCGCAGGACAATCTCGGCTAGTTCTTCCACCGTATAAAAATCCAAATGCTCCCGCATCTGAAAACGATCTCTCAGTGGCGCCGAGAGCAAACCGGTTCGAGTCGTCGCTCCAATGAGTGTGAACGGCTTGAGGTTCATGCAGAGCGTCCGCGCATTGACCCCCTCGCCGAGTACGATATCGACACGAAAATCTTCCATCGCCGGATAGAGAAATTCCTCGACCGTCTTGGGAAGGCGGTGGATTTCATCGATAAACAGAACCGACCCTTCCTGGGCATTGGTCAGGTAGGGGATCAGATCCTTGGGTGCTGCCAATGCGGCCCCACTGGCGATCTGAAAATCGACGCCAAGATCCCGAGGGATACAGGTCGCAAACGTAGTCTTTCCGAGTCCAGGCGGGCCATCAAAAAGAATGTGACCGAGTGGCTCGGCGCGTTTTGTGGAGGCGTCTACTGCAATTTCAATCCGCTCATACACCTCCCGCTGCCCGACCATGTCGGTCATATGTTGCGGGCGCAGGTCGCGGTCATCGTCCGCAGGAATTTCATTGTTCGGACGCGGCTGTCGCTCGTCATCCGTCGGAAAATCACCTTGCAGAACCGGCTCACGGGCCATGGAAACCACCGTAGGAAAAGTAGCAATTCGCGTAATGCTCAAGCAGGAGTATATCAGAACCGAAGAATGATCAGAACTGCAGACCTACGGTGAGCACATCGAGAGACTCCTCGAGCAATCAGAGCATTCCGAGCCGTTTGCGCAGGAGCCACTCAATGATCAACAAGAAGACGAACAGGAGTAAAAACCGCCAATTGTTCCAGAGCGGGAGCGGCGGCAAAGAAGCGACCTTGACCGGCTTTCCTGTCGGCAGTTGTGCAAAAACCTCACCCATGTCCACCACATCGTAGGACCGACCGCGGGATCTCTTGGCCGCCAGACGAATCTGCTTCTGATCGGTCTCACTGCGGGCAGACTCACCGGGTGGTGCAACCATTGTGAACTTGATTGATGCAGGCGTCTTCGCAAGCCCTGGCTTTGCGAGTGTGACTTCATAATTTCCGGTGGCAAAGTTTGTGCGGGTCGACTCAAAAATTGCCCGACTGGTCAAACTCCGCGTCAATGGCACCCGCTGTCGCTTGCCACCACCGTCAACGACCACAGCCACCCCATCGTCAGCCGTCGGGACGAGCCTCTCATCGAAGAAACGAACTCGTAACTGAACCGGTTCACCGCGCTGGTATTCAATCTTATCGGCGGAAAGCTCTACTCCTTTTTCGCCCAGTAGTTTTGTGCGACTCAGGTAGCGAATGGCCTGTACCCAGTAGCGGGCATAGACCGCGTCGCCCAGACGAAATCGCCAGCGATAGGTCTCATCCGTACCTTGCCAGAGCACTTTGCCGGGGGGTACGTAATAGACAACGAAAAGGGGAATGGTCTCTCCTCCCCCGTCCGACTCAGAACGTTCCGCCAGCACCCGCGCACCCGGCTTAAGGTTGCCACCGGAGGCCATCCAGTAGACTTTCGGGAGGGCTTTCCAGATCGCCTCGGTCTCCGCGCGAGTATCACCAAGTTGCATATGAGGGCTCGTCATGCCCAGCGGCGTTGGCTCGATACGGAAACCTTCACTCAAATCGTTGTCGCTTCCCTGTGAGGAGTCCTGAAATTCGACCGGCAAAAGTTCCGCTAGCGGCGTTGCTTTGTATGCATCGGCACGAAAGCGACTCCCCGCGCTCAGGAGCAGTCCCCCTCCCTTTTCCTTGACAAACGCCACAATATTTTCCATATCGCGATGGCTGAGCAGGTCAAGATTCACATCACCAAGAATCAACACATCGTATGCAAAGAGTTGCTGTTGGCTGACAGGAAACAACGGCAACGCATACTGGTCCTGCTGCGGATATTCAATATCGGCCTCCTGCAAAACAACATTCAAGTCGAGAGTATGATCCCGCTCTAGGAGATTTTTGAGGTACCGATATTCAAAGCTCGGCACCGCCCCGACCAGTAAGACCTTGATCGGATCATCACGGACTTCGACCTCGCGCGACAATTGTGGCCGCTCCCCTTTTAACGTGTCCTCAAGATTCGCCACTTCGATCACATATTCCATCGTGCCGAGGCGGGTGGGGCGATGCGAGAGTTTCTCCCGCCTCGCAATTCCGTCTTTTCCAGCAACCACGCGGCGACGGGCGAGTTCTTCACCCGTGGCCTTGTCTTTCAAGACCAAATCGACCTCTTTGCCCTCTAGAGAATAGGGGGTCATTTTAAAATCAAAATCAACGTAATCGTTTACAAAAACAATCTCATCGACAATCAGGTCCGAAAGTTCCAGCTTGCTTACTTTTTCAGCACTCCCAACGCCAACCAGATACAACGGGACTGCCTGCGAACGGGCATAGTTGGCAGCATCGACCAGGCCGATTCCCTCGGTTGTAATCCCATCGGTGAAGACCAGTACGGCAGCCGGCCGTTGGGCCCGAAGATCCTCAAGAACGCTCTGCAGACTCATTCCCAGCCGACTCGATGTACCATCGGCTTCCATCTTCCGCAACGCATCGGCAAGCATCGCCACATCTTGCGATTCTTGCTGTGCACGGCTCGCCATCGTATAGAAACGAAGCGAGTAACGGTCCGCCAGCTCCTTGAGCGGCGCAGCATCCCCTTCCAAAAGCACGGACCGTACAATGTTCCATCGACTCGCCGGAGCGAAGTCTGACTTTTTGACAAGATGTTCTAGTTCCTCCGTGACTGCATTCTCTCTATAGTCATCCACGGTCTCCATGCTCGCAGATCGATCAACGACCACTGCCAGTTGTGGCAAACTCATCCGAGTGAAGTTGATGTGGAGTTGGAACACCAGTACGAGCAGAACCAAAGCGATCAGTGACAGCCGGACCACCGAGAGCAGCAACCGGACTCCCCGACCTGCTTCACACCGCTCACGCAAATAGAAATAAACGACGTAGCAAACGCTGAGGATGGCAAAAATGCCCAACAGCATCACTGTGTGGCGATTCCAAGCCCAACTCCCTTCCAACTCCCACTCGAGACCCTCTCCGGAAGCGGGCAGATCGACACCCAGCAGCCAGAGTAGCCATGTTGTAAGCCAATGATTCATGCGAAACGGTTCCCAATCCACCAGGCGAGAAAAGTTTCAGTAAACAACAGCGCAAGCACCGCCCACAAAAGCAATGCATGAAAAGGAAAGGCGGCAGCCGAGGTCGGTGACTGGAGAGAGCCGGTAGCTTCCCGGTCTCCGGAAAGATTCCATCCCTCCGACAAGTCCGCGGGATTTAACGCCTTCAAGTCACTCTCGCGTGTATCGACATTCACGGCAAAGAGCATTGTCCCATCTTTCCTATCGGTCGCCTGAGTTCCACTGTCGGTCACTGCAAGACGATTCTCTTGCGAACTATCTCGTCCCTCGTCGAATGAGACTCGATAGACGCCACTCACAGGAGTCTCAAAAAAAGCCCATGTGGTGTACTGACTATTTGGATTTACGGGCTGGCTGCGGGCCTGCCCGTCCGGTGGACTCACCTCGATCGTTTCCAAAGCGACCGATGGCGGTAAGCGGGCGGTGAGCGCTTCGCCCACAAGTACATTCCGCTGATTGATCTGCCCCCCAATCACCTCTTTCCAAAGCCCTTCTAAAAAGGGCTGGGCATTGAGCCAGGACGCGATCAATGACCAGGGACGCGAATCGTCGCTGTTGATATGACTTGAGTCGCTCGGGTCGGTTGCCAGAAGCAGACTGCGTCCGCGACCAACCTCTTTCAAAACGAGAAGTGGATCTCCCGTATCGAGCCAGAGAACAACTTCTGCCTCCGACGCCTCGGGCACTTTCAGGCGGATGTATTTGATCACGGGAACCGTCAACAGACCGGTCCGGGGATTTCCCTTCCACTTTGAAAGCAGCGGATGCTTGTAACCGCGTGGGTCGATAAAATGGTATTGGTCGTCATACACCATCTCCTCGAGGCGTGCCGGAAGAACATCCTTCCCGACTCCCTCTCCCGGCTGCGCTTTTTTCGGCTTGAGCAAATGACGATTGTATTGCTCGAGGACCGTCTGATCGCCCAAGATCGTGACCAGACCACCACCCGCAGCGAGGTATTCACTCAACCGCTGCGCCTCTTGCAGCGTCAACTGGCCAACATTGCAGAGAAAAAGACAGTCGTAGTTTTCCAGGTCGCGTTCCAGCAGTTTGCTCTCCGAAACAACTTCGGGACGTATCTCGGAAGAAATTCCATGGCTCAAATCGCCTCCGTCCAAAGCTGCCTGCAGTGGAAGGGTCGCGCCCCGTTTTCCGCTGACCAGGAGCGCATTGATATGTTCCTTGACCGGAACTGCTAAACGGCGACGGTTATCGATCGCGAGCAAATCGCCATCGGCATGAATGCCGAAGACATGATCGCCCGGCAAATGAAAGCGATGCTGGAAGGAGACAGATACATCCTCGCCAGATGGAATGTCAATGAGATGTTGATCGACCCGATGGTTGTCGACCCACAATGCAACCGGTTGCTGCACGATGCGGCCGTCGGAAAAATTGTGGAGCACGGCCGTAATCGTGACAGGTCCGGCTGTGGTGGCCAATGAGTCGGCCAGTTCAACATTGGTTACCGCCAAATTCTCTTTTTCGCTACTGCCGATGGGAACCACTTCGACAACTCCGTTCTGTCCCAATCTTTCCAATCGCTCGTCGCGATCCCGGAGCACCGCATCACTCTTTCCTTCGCGGGACCAGGTATTCTTTGCCAGATCACTGAACACTGAAATCTCATGGCGTTTCCAGCGGCCACTCTTGGCCGGCGATTTCGCAATCACCTCCTCGACCGCCCTCAACGCAGCGTCCACATTAGCACCTTCTTCGCGAATCGTGAGCTTCTCTATTTCCTGAAGGAAGTCCTCCTGATTGACCGTTGCCTGGCCAACAACCTGTTGCGCCTCATCGACCATCAAAATCAAAGAATAGCCATCTCCCGGGTTTCCTTGACGGACGATTTGTTTGGCGTGTTCCTTTGCGACATCAAATGCTGACTTTCCGGACGATGGGTATCCCATCGAATACGATCCGTCGATCACGATGATATGGTGTGTGGGCTCCTCCCCGACGAGCAATGGGGTAGCGCTGCGCAGGAGAGGTTCGGCAAGTGCCAAGACGACCAGTAAAAGTAAAAGCGTGCGAACCAACAATAAGAGCAGTTGCTCGATCCGCATCCTTCGCGAACTTTTGATAATTGCGGCTAGCAGATATTCCATTGCCGCCCACTGGACTTCACGGTACTTGCGGCGATACCACAAGTGGATCACCAGAGGTGCTGCAATGGTTGGCAACCATAAAAGCATCCAGGGATTGGCAAATAGACTTGTGAGCCAGGCGGACATAAGCGATTTTCCACCACCCGATCAAAAGGATCGAGCCGATGGCATACAAAAGGGCGCTGAAAAATTAAAACGTATGGGCAGCGCGACGGGTCAGGTAACTGGTAAGTGCAATATCCAACGGCTGATCCGTCGTGATAGGAACGTAATCGACATATTGGGAGCGACATCCCTGGGAAATCGCCTGTGTAAATTTCTCGAACTCCTTGAGGTACGCTTTTCGCAACTGTCGTGGATCGGTGACGACCTCAGGAAGTTGTTCGAGTCCCCGGAACTTGGTTGTTTTCACAAACGGAAAATCCCTCTCATCAGGATCAATCACATGAAACACAATCACATCGTGCCGACGATGTTTGAAATGTTTGATTCCGGTCATGATCGATGTAATATCGTCGAACAAATCGCTCAGAATAACGACGACGGCGCGCTTCTTGAGCCGTTCGGCAAGATCGTGAAAAATGGGGCCGATCGATGTCTTCTTCTCCGCCTGAGACTGCTCCATCACATGCAGCAGTTGGTGCATGTGCGATGGCTGCCCACTGGCGCGGACCATCGAGCGAACTTGCGAATCAAACGTGGCCAATCCCACGCTGTCGTGCTGTTGAAGCACGAGATACCCCAGCGATGCGGCAATACATTTTGCGTATTCCAGTTTTGAGAGCGGACTGCGTTCTCCCTGGTAATGCATACTCTCGCTGGTATCGAGGAGCAGGTAGCTGAGGAGATTGGTCTCTTCCTCATACTGTTTCAGATAGACTTTGTCCGTCCGTCCGAAAACTTTCCAGTCGACGTGACGCAAATCGTCGCCAGGCGCGTACTCGCGGTGTTCGGCAAATTCAATGGAAAATCCCTGATAGGGACTACGGTGAAGACCGGCGACATAACCCTCTACAATTCGGCGGGCGCGAAGTTCGAGCCCTTCGATCTTAGCGAGCGTCTGCGGATCTAAATATTTCTGATTCGCTTCCACTGTCGGCACCGCCACCTTGGTTTGGAGAAATCGTTTCAATGAGCATCCGGACAATATCATCCGGCTTGATACCCTCTGCCTCGGCATTGAAGTTCGTCATAATTCGATGTCGCAGCACAGCGGGAGCAACCGCCCGAATGTCTTCGACATCGACATAGTAGCGACCTTGGAGAATAGCCCTTGCCTTGCCACCAAGCACCAAAAACTGCGTGGCACGGGGACCGGCTCCCCAACTGACGTATTCCGAGACAAAAGAAGGTACTTCTCCCTTTCCGCGTCGCGTTGCACGGACAAGCTGCATGGCATAGCGGGCCACATGATCGGCGATGGGAACGCGGCGGACGGTCTGGGCGAGCAATTGGATCTCCTGGGCATCGAGCGTGGGAGAAACCTCAACCGACACATCCGCAGTCGTGCGACGGACAATTTCGAGTTCTTCCTCCTCCTGAGGATAATCAATGAGGATGTTGAACATGAATCGGTCCAACTGCGCTTCCGGAAGCGGATAGGTGCCCTCCTGTTCGATTGGATTCTGTGTGGCGAGCACAAAGAACGGTTCGTCCAGGATCCGTCGCTCGCCCCCAATGGTCACCTGATGTTCCTGCATCGCTTCGAGCAAGGCCGCCTGGGTCTTTGGCGGGGTACGATTGATTTCATCGGCCAAAAGCACATTGGCAAAAATAGGGCCCTTGAGAAACCGCAACTCGCGGGTGCCGGACGTTTTGTCCTCCTGAATCACTTCGGTCCCGGTGATATCCGAAGGCATGAGATCCGGTGTGAATTGAATTCGATTGAACTGTAGCGAGAGTGCATCGGCCAACGTATGGATCAAAAGTGTCTTGGCAAGGCCTGGAACACCGACCAGCAGGCAATGGCCGCGGGCAAAGAGAGCCACCAGCAATTCCTCAATTACCTGCGTCTGGCCAACGATAATTTTATTCAGTTCGGTTGTGATTTTGTCGTAAGCGTCTTTCAATTGTTGAACCGCTTCGAGGTCTTTGTCTTCGAGCATCTCTGCCTTCCGTATCTGAATTTTCGTTTTTTTACTGTTTGAAATTTTACTGTTTGAAATTTTACTGTTTGAAATTTTACTGTTTGAAATTTTACTGCCTAAGGATGCCTCAAGGGCAATGCCTGCAACTGCCTCCGGCCTGCAATCAACAAGGTATCGTCACCGACCACCAGATTGCCTCCGGTAATCCGTTGCTCTACCGGCACATCCGGTCTGAGCAAATCAATCGTCGCCCGCTGTGGAACGACCCGCCGGCTGCTATCTTTGAGCACACGCTGGTCAAAGACATAGATTTTTTCGCGCGTAGGCCAATACACGAAGTCGCCAGCAAGGAGACCACGACCGTAACCGCGAGGTGTATTTCGATTGTCCGGTTCCGGCCAAACGTGCTCGGCGCGGCCAGACACTGCATTGAACCACCAGATACTCTTGCCGGTGGCCAACAAGGTGCCGTTACTGACACCGAGCAGATGCATCGGATGTGCCATCATAGGCGCACTTCGCCAAATGAGTCGACCGGAACCCGCATCGAGGGCAAAAAGATAACGGCTGTCACGCGGCGCACTCAATACCACGCCTCGGTAATAGACGCAGGGATTCAAACCACGCTTAAAATGTGCCGGGGGGTGACGCAAACTCCCAGAGGTTACCCGTGGATACTGGTAGACCCAACGGACATCACCATCGGCAACCCGCAAGGAGACAATCGCACCGAGATTCGTATTCAAATACAAAATCCCTTCGCAAAGCGTCAGCAAGTTGTGCGTGGTTTCGTTCCAGCGGCCAGCGATCGGCGTATCGGCATCACATACTTTACGTCGCCAACGCAAAGAACCGGTCTGAAAGTCAAGACAGGCAACGTAACAGGCCGCGCGCGCAGAGCCCTGTCGCATCACCAAGTAAACGCCATCGCCATCAGATAAGGGCGGTCCCTCAAAGGACCATCGCTCCCGATCGAACAGTGCCTCGTCCCGGCTACGGGGATACTTCCATTCCAAAGCGCCTTCCCGATTCAAATTGAGACAAATCAGACGATTTCCCGCATACCCGGTCGCAGATTCTGGGGGACGACTCGTTATTTGGGTTCCGATCCTGGCAAACAGGTGATTGCCAAAGACGGTCATTGAATGTTGCGGTCGGTCGAGAGACGTTACCCGCATCCGCCCTCTATCAGACCGATCGTTTTTCGTGAGCGCGGGGTCGCCTTCAGGATAGATTTGGCCCCCCGGACTTCCTGCGAAAGCGGGCTTGCCCGACTTTGCCCTGAAGGCAAAGATCTGCTCGCTGTTGTTCAACAGTGCCAGATTACCGGCGATGAGAGGATGAAAATAAAGACCCTCTTCATGGGAATCGGAACCGGCGGGTTGTTTTTTTTTCGCCGGCAACTCGTTCTCTGGCATAATATCCGCGTACTGAATATTCCAGTTGGAGATCGGTGAGAACTCAAAGGATGCCGGCAGCACACGGTTCCGGGTGGGCGAACCGGCAAATGTCAGCCAATCTTCTGACGCAGGTCGCTGGGGAAAAGTGATTTGCTCACGAAGCAACTCTGCAAGAATATCGGCATAGATGCCGTTGCGGCCCGCCAGATGCCCTTCTTCTGTTGCATGCAGATGGCGAAAAAGCGCAAGCTCCCAGCGGGCCCGCGGAATATCCCCCTGGAGAATCGAACTGAGTACCAGGCGGGAGCGGACCGCTGGGAGTTCGATATCGGTATCGGGATACACCAGCCACTGCGACGACCCCTTTGCATCGGCTGAGGAGTGGAAATCCGCTGCAACGGCCTGGGCATCGACACCATAATAGGCATGCCAGAGGCTCAGTCCATCGGCCGATTTGAGATCCTGATCAATCTGCTCCCAATAACTGCGGGCCCGGTCGTAATGTCCCTTCTCTAGTTCTTGATCTCCAAGGGCCAGCAACGCATCGTCCCCAACAGCACTGCAGAAAAAACGATCTACAACCCGCTGCAAAAGTTGTTCGTCTCGCGTGGCAATCCCCTTGTTGTACCAGTCGAGCGCCGCGGCATTCACGCGCTCACGATAAAGATCGAGGGCGTCCGGCGGCATTGCCGCAAGCAACATCTCGCAGTATCGGCGAACACTCATATACCGGTCCGAATCGACCGCAACGAGGTAGTCTCCAAACTGTTCGCCAAGCAATTGCAAAATGTCAATCGCATCTTCCCAACTTTCT
>JASMGX010000097.1 GCA_030751095.1 Pirellulales bacterium
GGAAGGCTTCCCAACCGAG
Organism: Pirellulales bacterium; assembly: GCA_030751095.1. GTDB lineage: Bacteria > Planctomycetota > Planctomycetia > Pirellulales > UBA7805 > UBA7805. The sequence goes on from JASMGX010000097.1 coordinate 20, forward strand.
GTGGCTTTCCAGTTCACCATCCGTCACAAAGGGCGCGGCGTCCGAATTTACTACGTTGCTGTCCATGTGGCAGGTATAAAAAGAGAATGGGAGGAAAAGATGTTAAAGAGATGGATTCTCTGTTCGAACGGTTCTTTGGAAATGATTGGTTCGAAGAGCAGTTTCCCATACTCTTTGCTCCTACGGAATATCTTTCCAAATTGGTGATTCGCGGTGTGCTTCCTTTAGATACTGGGATGCTTGTTTCACAATCGCGGGTTTGATGGTCGCTAAATCCTGCGATTCGCCAATGTCGTCTTCGAGATCGTAAAGCTTAATCTTGCCAGAGCCGAGTGGGTTGCGAATTGCTTTATAGCGCCCGAAGCGGACTGCCTGGCGAGGTTGGCCACCGTGCAATTCCCAGTAGAGATAGGGGTGTTGCTCTTGCTTTGTCGGTTCGTCGAGTAGGGTCGGCACGAGGCTGATGCTATCGAGGGCCGTTTTGGGTAGCGGTTGGCCGGCGAGTGCCGCAAATGTCGCAAAAAAATCACCGAAATAGGCGATCTGCCCAGTCGCCTGATCGGCCCCGATGGTGCCCGTCCACCGAGCGATTAGCGGTACCCGGAGGCCCCCTTCGTAGAGACCGAATTTGCTCCCCCGCAATGGTCCGGCGGCTTGGAAAAAGTTCGGATCGTGGCCCGCTTCATTATGGGGGCCGTTGTCCGAAGTAAAAAAGATCGCGGTCTGTTTATCGATTCCCAGTTCAGCGAGCCGGGAGACAATTTGCCCGACCCCCGAGTCGAGTCGGCTGATCATGGCCGCCTGCCCCTTGTTTTGCGCGGTCCAATTCTCGTCGGCATAGCGGCCCAACTCGGGTACTTCCGTGCCATTGCCTGTGAGCTTGCGGGCCTCGGGATTGGCGTGTGGGATTGTGGATGCGAAAAACAAAAAGAACGGTCCCTGTTTATGATTGTCGATCCACTCAAGCGATTTTTCAATGAACAGGTCATGACTGTAGGCCACTTTTTTCGTAGCCATGCCCCCCACAAATCCCGCATAGCCCGGGGGAACTTCCTGGACAACATTTCCCAAAGGGACCTTTTTGCGATTTTGCCAGAGGTAGGTTGGATAGTAGTTGTGGGCTTGGACGCTATTGAGATACCCGTAAAAGTAATCGAAACCCTGATCTTCAGGTCTTCCACCCGTTTCCGGAAGATCTCCACCGAGGCCCCATTTGCCAATCATCGCCGTGGCATAACCGGCTTGTTTCAAAACCTCGGCGATTGTCACGTCCTCAGGCCGCAGGGTCTGTATGTCTGGCGGAGCGTTATCCCGAACGCGGCAGTGGCCCGTATGTTCGCCCGTAAGCACCACATTGCGCGAGGAGGCGCAGAGGCTTGCACCTGCATAAAACTGCGTGAACCGCATCCCTTCGCTGGCGAGTTGGTCGATGTGAGGAGTTTTGATCCGCCGCTGGCCATAGCAGCCGAGTTCGCCGTAGCCGAGATCGTCCGCCACAATGAGAATAATGTTTGGACGGCTACCGAGAACGGATGCCGCTTGGCCAAAAACGGCCGAGTCGGCAAACAGAAAAGGACCCATCCAAGCCAAGAACAGCAGGTGTTGCCATCGCATGATCGGTCTCCATTTCTCTATAGACTGATATTTCATGTCGGCCAGATGGCCCGGGAGGCATTCCAATGCTCCGTTCGCAGCAATTAATGTTCCGCAGGCGCTTTGCCAATCGAAAGATCTTCTCCCCGATCGACGATGACCTTGCGAAGCCAGGATTCGTCGTAGCCAACCTCTGCCGGAGGTCCATCCTTCCCCTTCCGATAGCCATCGATGTTCTTCGTGAGAATATCGTCATACAACTGTCGCCAGCGTTCGAAGAGGGCATTGCCGGTATTGATCCCGTACTCGGTAAGAAACTGCCGCATCAGCCCCTCGTCGATGTCGTTGAGCGCGAGTGCCATCTTGTCGATTTCCGGCATCATTTCCAAATAATAGCGTTCCTGTTCTCGTTGCACTTCGAGGATGTCGTCGATGACCCGTGAGTAACGTTCGTAGGCATAATTGGAAACCAGATTGAAAATCCACCAGGCGCTTTCGCGCGAAATTTTTTCATAGCTACCCGTTTTGTATGGTTTTGGAACATCAGTGATTCCGACGTAGAAGGGTGCAAAACAGGAGGTGAAGGCATCATCCGGTGTGTACCAGTAGACGCCACCAATCGGGTCGGGTAGCCAATTGCGACTCTGGGCGATCCAGACGCAGGCAGCCTGTTGGCTTGAAATGGGGCGTTCCCAGGCATAGTTCTCACCATCGATCTCAAACGTCAATCCGCGATATCGGTAGGGAGAAGAGAACGGACCGGCACCAACCCCTTTCGTCATGTCCCAGGGGGTTCCCTCGTAATGGTCGCGCATCAATTGCATGATGTCATATACAGAAAGTTTCTCGTCCGGAACAACAAAGAGCGGATATGGCTCGGCCCCTTCCACGACACGATAAAAATCACTCGAGAAATTTTTGCTCGGTGCTGCGCGGCGGAAAATACTCCAAATGCGACCGGCACAGGCTCGCTGGATGAGTTTGCTGATGTTGGGATGGTAGGCATCGCGGAAACTGAAGGGTTTGCCCGATTCGGGGTCGTAAAATCCCTGCTCCACAGCAAAGCTCACCACATCATCTGAATAGAGCCAGTTTTCGGGATCATCGAGTGGAAAACTCGTGATGCGGCTCATGTTGGCGTGGGCCGAAATCGCACCGTCCGGAATGCGTGCGGCGACCCAGACAGCCCCTTTTTCTTCGCCTTTGGCCATGATCTCCATCAGCCAGACTTCATTCTTGTCTCCGATGGAGAGTGTCTCGCCTGTACTGCCGTAGCCATACGTCTGCATCAGTCGGTCGATTTCGACAATCGCCTCCCGAGCTGTTTTGCTTCGTCTGAGGCCCAGAACCATCAAACGATCGTAAGTGAGTGCTCCCTCATGCTTGTTGGTAAGTTCCACTCTTCCATTGAAGGTTGTTTCTCCAATGGACACCTGAAACTCGTTAAGATGATTGAGCACTTTGTACGTGGGACCTTCCCACTCGGTGATGGCGGGATGCACGCCCTGCTTTTCCGTTTGGTCCTCTTCGTCTCCTTCTTTTTTTATTTTCGGAAACGAGAGAGATAACTGCCCGGCCCCGGTTCCGTCGACTGAAAAGGTGACAAAAACAGATCCGTCCGCCGAGGCACCGCGGCTGACCAGGATGTTGGTGCATGCGTCTGCGGCGGCCAAGAAAAAGAATGCAGTAAAGAGCGGGGCAGCAAAAAGAACCAAGACAAAAAGAATGGTTCTGCGACAGCTTCGAATAGACATAGTTCTCATTTCCTGGAACTTGGCGGGATGGCGGGCCGGCTTGGGTTGGGGAGAGGTTGGCCCGGTAATCTTTTTGCAGAGGCTCCAACATCGCGGGTTAACAATAGGTGGGATCTTGCCGTGTGGTCTGTTCCCGAAACAACGTGATTTTAAGGCTGTGGCGAGTGTCACGCAAGTTCTACAGTTTGGTAGAGGCAATAGAATGTGGGTGTTTTTTCTTAGAAGCGGAAATTTTTTGGAACAAATAGTCCTGCTCGTCTGCTTGTCAATGGATACAACATGGCCGACAATGAAGGAGTCCGGTGCGCGTCACTCGGATTTGCAAACCTGCCCCACCTCTTTGCAGGAGAGATGCCATGTCTTCGGTCGATCGTCGCGGCTTCATTAAAACCTCCAGCGCTGCCGCCGCTGCCGCCGCTGCGGCGGGCTCTCTTCCCTGGGCAGGTAGCGCTGCGGCTGCGCCCCCCCTGGTTGCCGACGATGGAACCATCCCACCGCAACGGGTGCAGATTCTCTATGGACTGCATGCCTACACCGATCAGTTGAGTGTCCAGCCGGGAGAAGAGATCCAATTTCATGCCACCAGCACGGTCCCCTACAATCTCTCAGTCTGCCGGCTTGGCCAGGAGGTCGATGACCCGGCAGGTGATGAGGTACTCAAGGAATTCGCCGCATCGCCACCCCAAATCCAGCCGATACGACCCGGATCCTACATTCAGGTTCCACAAGGGCTCGAGGACGAAAAACCGATCGAGACAATGACCATCGAGTGTTGGCTGCGCCCTTTCCTGAGCGATACCCCGGCAGGAATTATTACCCAGTTTGATCTGCCACAGGTTTGCGGTTTCGGATTGTTTCTCAATCCGAATTATCGCGTGAGCTTTTATCTGGGAACGGGTGGCCAGTATGAGCCATCACAATTGCACCACACTCCCGAAAACACGCTCCAGCGAGACCGGTGGCATCACATCGTCGCCCGCTGGGACGGCAAGGTCAAAACAATCTGGATCGATGGTGTGCAGGTTGCGAGTTGGCCCTTTGAGGGTCCGGTTCGTGCCGGCAGTGCGCCGCTCCGACTTGGCGCTCGGGGCGATTGGGGGGAAACGTTTCGACTTCTGGATGCGGACATTGCCATGCCGGCAATCTACGCTTCGGCGTTGAGCGATCAGGAAATCCGAGATCGCTATGAGCAAAAGGCACTTTCACAGCCCCAGGCGGACTCGCTACTGGCCTGTTGGCCTCTGTATGAGGAACGGGGTTCTGTGGTGGCCGACATCAGCGGCCACGGACGGCATGGCCGGATCATCAACAACGGCACCTGGATGGTCGGTGGACCCTCGTTTGATGCCGGCGGCGTGCCACGATGGGGCGACTACGATCCGCAAACCGATCCAACGCGGGGACATGGCCTGCGGCTGGCCTCGGACGATTTGTTTGATTGTCGTTGGGAGCCGACCCACAAAATGCAGATCCCGAAGGACGCCCGCTCCGGATTCTACGTCGGCCGCTACCGCTACAAACTCAACGGTACCGAACGCATGTACCATACGCTGTTTTTCGTTCGCCCAGCGGCAGATAAGAAAAACAAGCCACCGATTTGTTTGCTGGCCGCGACCAATACGTACCGCGCCTACACCTACCGACCCTTTGCGGAGGTGCCTCCAAAACTAAAATTCAATGATTATTCGATTCCCAACAGTCCAGGTAGCCCACCGGCATATAGCTTCTATGGGGGCGACAAGGCGGGGCATGTGGCCTACCGACTCGGTCTGCGGATGCCCTCGCCCAACAGTGGTCCCTATGTGAATTCGATGTCGCATGGGACAGAGCATAACTACAGCCATCTTGCCCGTGCCGACCGTTTGACGGAAGTCTGGCTTGCGAAAAACGGTTACGACTACGATGTGATTACCGATCTCGACCTGCATCGCAATCCGGAAATTCTCAAAGGGTACAAGACATTTATTATCAACGGCCACAGCGAGTACTGGTCGTTACCGGCCTACTATGCAGTCGATCGTTATCTGGCTCAAGACGAGGGGAATGTTGTCGTGATGAGCGGTAACACGATGTTCTGGCGGGTCACCTACGATGACGATTACCGTACGATCGAGTGCCGTAAAATCGACGCACCTGGAAATCCCATTCCTCCCTCACGTCGCGGCGAATCGTACCACAGCGATGACTTTGCCCGAGGAGGACTGATGCGTGATTGTGGTTTCCCCGCATGGAAAGTGTTGGGGATGGAATGTCTCGGCTGGAACGGCGAAGTCAACAATATGGGACCGTTTGTTGCCGCCAACACCGATCATTTTCTCTATCGTGAGCCGGAGGATACCGGCCTGGAAGATGGAGAACATTTTGGAATTGCTGCCGGCGGCTTTCCCTGTGCAGGGGGACATGAGTTTGATGTCCGCGTCTCCACCCTGGTGAAATTACAGCAAGGAGCCCTTCCTGAAGGTGCTTCGGTTCCAGTGGAACCTGAGAAGATCGAGTATCTCGGCCATAGCATCCATCAATGGAGACCCAACGCCTATATTTGCGATTACTACACGCGACGCATCGAAGAGCCGGGCGATCTGGGTGGTGAGATGATCTACTGGGAGCGTCCCGAGGGTGGTCGGATTTTTCATGCAGGTGTGATCGCCGGCGGTTGGGTGCTCTCAATCGATCCTAAGTTTGAGACCATGATGCGAAATGTGTTATCTCATTTCGGGGTCGAGCGCAACGTCTGACGGGTGCGATATCTGACGGGTGCGATATCTGACGGGTGCGATATCTGACGGGTGCGATATCTGACGGGCGCGATATCTGACGGGTGCGATATCTGACGGGCGCGATATCTGACGGGTGTACTGTCTCGATGGGCGTACTGTCTCGATGGCAGTCTAGGCGAACACCATCATTTAAGTAAACAAATCAGTGATCACACGCGGATCATCGACCGGCCCGATGAGCCGGTTGTTGAGTCCCTGGTACCGGACCAACAACTTGTACGGGTCGAGACCGAGCAGATGCAGGATTGTCGCCTGGAGATCGTGGATGTGCATCTTGTTCTCGGTTGCAAAGTATCCGAGTTCATCGGTCTCTCCATACGACAGGCCACCTTTAATGCCACCACCCGCCATCCAGATGCTCATGCTGTGTGGGTGATGGTCGCGACCGAGATACGGCGAGGCATCTCGTTTCTCATTCATCGGTGTCCGGCCAAATTCTCCGCTCCAGACAACGAGTGTCTCGTCAAGAAGTCCCCGCCGTTTGAGATCGCTCAGGAGTGCATGGATCGGTTTATCGATTTCTTTGCACTTCTTGGGGAGATGTTCGACAATATCGTTTGTGTCGCCAGTTCCATGAATATCCCAGCCCCAATCGAAAAGCTGGACATAGCGAACGCCGCTTTCTACCAATCGGCGAGCCAGCAAACAGTTGTTGGCAAAGGAGGTTTTCCCAGGCTGCGAACCGTAGAACTCGTGCGTGTCTGCCGACTCTTTGCCGATGTCCATCACCTGCGGAACACTGATTTGCATCCGGTAAGCCATCTCATATTGCGCGATGCGGGTATTGATTTCCGGACTGCCTTGTTGGGACAGTTGCATCTCATTCAGCTCTCGCAGCGTATCGAGTGATCGGCGACGGAGCGCGCGGTCCATCCCGTTCGGGTTGTTGACGAAGAGGACCGGTTCCCCGCTGGTGCGGCACTGAACTCCCTGGAAGATACCGGGTAAAAAACCCGATCCCCAGGCACTCTTGCCCGCGCTTGGGATCTTATTTCCGGAGACCAGCACTACAAATCCAGGCAAGTCCTGATTTTCGCTTCCGAGGCCGTAGGTAATCCAGGAACCCATGGAGGGTTTGCCGAATTGGGAGAACCCGGTGTAGAGCAACATTTGAGCGGGAGCATGATTGAACTGGTCGCTATACAGCGAGCGGACAATACAGATGTCATCAGCCATTGAGGAGAGCTTGGGCAAAAGTTCTGAAATGTGCTGACCGCTCTCGCCGTGCCGTGCAAACTTGTAGGGAGTACCCAGCAGTTGTGGCGTCCCCTTAATGAAGGCAAACCGTTCTCCGCTGAGATATTCTTCTGGACAGTCCTTATCGTTAAACTCTTGCAGTTTTGGTTTGTAGTCAAATAATTCCTGCTGCGGAGGTGAGCCTGCCATATGCAGGTAGATGACGTTTTTGGCACGGGCTCTCAGCGGAGGCTGCTTTGCAGCCAAGGGGTTCTCGATGGCTACTGGCCCTGTGGTTTTGTCGTCGGCAAGGAGTCCCTCCTGCATGAGCAGGCTACTGAGGGCTGCTGCGCCAATGCCAGCGGTTCCGCCACCGAGAAAGTGCCTACGGGTCACATCCGCGCGATTGTTGCTGCTGTTCATGGTCATTTATCCCTTGGTCAGCGTCTCATCGAGATTAAGTAGCATGTTGCCAATCACCGTCCACGCCGCCAGACTTTCCGCATCGGTAGTGTCTAATCCGGCATTCACAGCTTCCCGGTCATAACCGGCCAATCGCTGCGCCGCTTCGGATTGCTTGCGGAAATGATCCAGCGCATGTTGGTAAAGCGCTGCGATGCTTTCTATTTCTTCTGCTCGAGGTGGTCGTGTTAGACAGCGCCGGAAAATGTACGTGATACGGCTTGTCAGGTCATCTCCTCCATTCTGGTGTGTTAGCTGTGCCAGATTCTGGGCAGCCTCCACAAAAGCTGGATCGTTCATGGTGACCAATGCTGCGAGCGGTGTATTGGTTCGAATTCGTCGCACCGTGCAGAGTTCCCGACTGGTGGCATCAAAGGCCATCATCGCCGGATAGGGACTCGTCCGCCGCCAAAACGTGTAAAGCCCGCGACGGTAGCGATCCTCGCCCAAACTTGTATCCCACTTGTCGGAACTGTACACAACTTGCCAGACTCCGGGTGGTTGCGGAGGCATCACACTATTGCCGTACATCTTATCGCTAAGCAGACCACTGGTTGTCAAAGCAACGTCACGGATCATTTCTGCCTCCAGGCGGAAACGTGGGCCTCGTGACAACAGCCGATTATCACCATCTTGAGCCAACATTTCTGCATCGACACGAGAACTCTGACGGTAGGTGGAGGAGGTTACAATCTCCCGGATGAGATCTTTCATCGACCAGCCACCTTCCATGAATTCGATCGCCATGCGATCGAGAAGTTTGGGGTGGGAGGGTGGTTGCCCTTGGGTGCCAAAGTCCTCACTCGTTTCAACTAAGCCCTGTCCAAAAAGTTTTTCCCAAAAACGGTTCGCGGTAACCCGAGCCGTCAGTGGATTTTTCTCGTCGATGAGCCAATACGCCAGGCCAAGCCGGTTGTTGGGAGCATCGGGGAGCATCGGGTGGAAGGCTTCGGGGACGCCTGGCTGCACTTCAACACCTTTGGTAAGAAAACTACCACGGACCAACAGATGTGTTTTACGTCGTTGGTAGGGGGGAAGTTCTCGCATAATCGGCACTGTCGGTGCACGTGCCAGGTCGCGGATTTTTCGGATTTCAGTCTCCACGCGGAAAATCTCGTCGTGCAGCGGCTTGAGCAAGGGTGAAATCGTCCGGTAATAGGACGAGATCTGTTCCTGTTGCTCGGCAGTTCGCTGGTCGGTTGGGGTTTTTGCAGCGACCAGCAGGCTCTGGGGCAATGCTCCGAGGCGAGCCCGAAAGTAAAAGCCACTTTTGCCGCCACCGTTGGCAATTTTTACCAACAGCTGGTTTTTTCCGGTACGCAACGTTGCTCGCACCCGATCCTGATCTGGCAGCGCTGAACGACCGATTTTGTTTTCATGGACCGATTGTCCGTTGAGCCAGACTTTGATGCCATCATCGCTTCCGAAGTAGAACTCCACCGGCCCGGCTTCTTCCGCTTCAATGGTCCGGTAGAGATAGGTCGCCACAAAGTCACCGGTCAGTGGATGGACCTTGCCGTCGTTGTACTCGGGCCGTTCTGTCCATCTCAAGCCGTTTTCATATTCGGCCTCCAGATCAATCTCTGTTTCCGGAGGAAAACGCTTTGAAAAAGATGCGTTGAAGTCACTGGCTGCAAACGGGCCCACAGAATACCAAGTTCCGTACGCGGGAGGCTCCGGTGGGCCCTGTTCGGTAAGTTGCCTAGCCCATTCCTCTTCAGCGGCGGATAGTTCTGGTGTGTCCTCTTTGAGTTGGTTTTCCAGCTCTGTGAGTTCCTTTCTCAATGCTTCCACTGGCCCTCGCGATTCGGGGGGGAGTACTTCCATCGTCGGCATTTCGTTTGGCTTGTCGCTGTCCTCTGTTTGATTCAGAAAAGCATACAGCTGGTAATATTCGTGTTGGGAAAGCGGATCGTATTTGTGGCTGTGGCATTGGCCACAAGAGACCGAAAGCCCCATCCAAACCTGTCCGGTTGTATTGACCCGATCGACAATGGCTGCCGTGCGGAACTCTTCATCGTCGGTGCCACCTTCGGTATTGGTCATTGTATTGCGATGGAAGGCAGTCGCGATCAGCTGCTCTGTTGTGGGATTGGGCAACAGATCTCCTGCGATCTGTTCGATCGTGAATTGATCAAAAGGCATATCCATATTAAAAGCTTTGATCACCCAATCGCGGAAAGAGTGGATCGTCCGGCGAGAATCTTTTTCATAACCCTGGGTGTCGGCATAACGAGCCAGATCGAGCCACATACGGGCCCAACGCTCGCCATAACGGGGCGAGGCGAGCAAGGCATCGACCATTCTTTCGTAGGCATCGGGTCGCGTGTCGTTGACAAAAGCGTCGACTTGTTCGACCGAAGGGGGAAGGCCAATCAGGTCCAGATAGACCCGTCGGGCCAGTGTGTATCGATCGGCCTCGGGTGCAGGTTTCAGACCCTCCTGTTCGAGTCTGGCAAGGATGAACTGATCGATGTAATTGCGAGGCCATTGGGTATTTTGAACCTCGGGCGTGGGATACTTTTCTGGGGGAAGAAATGCCCAGTGGGTGTTTTTTTCAAGAGCGGCCTGGGCCTCGTCGGGCCAGAGAGCACCTTGCTGGATCCAACGGGCAAGCAGATCGATTTGTTCTTTGCTTAGCGGCTCTCCTTCATCTTCCGGTGGCATCTGTATGTCTTCATTATCCAGCAATACCTCGATAAGATGACTTTGCTCAGGTTGGCCGGGGACGATCCCCGGTTTGCCGGAGTCGCCACCAGCAAAAGCGGTTTTGCGATCCCAACGGATGCCCCCTTCGGTGGTATCGGCTGCGTGGCAGGAGTAACAGTGTTCGGCAAAAATGGGCTGCACATGGCGGACGAAGTCAACCTGCTCAACAGCCGTTCCGTTGCCCTCTGCAGCCGTTTCGGTGGCCTCTTGAGCGTTCACGCTGAGGGTCATGGCAGCTTGGCAGAAAACCAAGGCAATTACATTCAAAGTAGTCAGGATAAAGATGAGATAGTGTTTCATGACGTGCGGTGCGGGTTGGGAGATGGGAAGGACCCGGCAGCCGCCTAGTAGCGACCTCAACTGGCACTTCTATTAAAGCATATTTTGGTCCCTATTGGTATCCCGAGGGAATCTGCCAGATACCGGATGCCATCAGAAAAGGGTGTTGCATTGGCGAGGAAATAATCAAAAACACCCGGTTAGGGGGTATTTGATTTCCTCCCAGTTGCCAGCTCGCCACCATTTCTGCCTAACCGCCTAAATCGACCACATCGACGGTGCGGCGGAGATAGTCGAGGCTCCGCCGGATGCCATCGAGCGGATCTTCGAGCGGTTCGTATTCGATCAGATACACTCCGCCGAAGGACATCTGGTCAAAAATCGGCTTGTAGTCGAGATCGTCATCACCGATAGCGCAGGCGAGCCAGCCATCGCCACTTCGTCGCCAATCTTTTAGATGGCAGTAGTTGATCCGTGAATCGATCAGATCGAGCCGCAGTCTCGGATCACCATCGGCGAGAGGTTTGAGATTTCCTGGATCGTAGTTGAATCCAATACGGGGCGGCAATGTTTCGAGGAGTCGTCGCATTGCATCCGGGTGGGTAGAGGCAGTGTGGCTGTGCAGTGCGTTGCCCTGTGCATCAAATTGGACAGCACCATGGGTTTCGATGGCGATTTGCATGCCAAGCTCGCCGCAAAGATCATCGCTCTCGACGAAGGCGTCGATCATGCGCTGCCAAATTGCCTCATCCATTTGGTCGACCGGTGTGAAACCCGCAAAGAGACGAATGTGGGTGGCCCCGCACTCCTTGCCCGCACGGATACCTGCAAGGGTGGCGTCCACCATCTCTCGGTGTGCTTCTGCCTCGGGCAATGTGAAATCGTTTTCCAGACAACAGAAAGGGGTCTCTATAGAAAATCGTTGTCCCAACTCACAAAAAGCATCGGTATCTTGTTGTGAGGGATTCTCGGGTAGCCGACCTGTCTGACCACCTCCGATGCCGAATTCCAGCCAGTGGAAGCCAAAATCCCGGCAGATCTCGAAATGCTTTTCCATAGGCATCTCGCGGAAGCCCCATTCACCGCAGCCAACCAACATGGTCTAGCCTCGTCAGGTTAAAGGTCGATGTAAAAGAGAATACCCCGCAGGGAGAGAAGCTATCAGGAATCAATTGTTTTTTAACTGATAAACGTTCACCTTGCCGTCGAAAAATCGGGGTACAAAAAGAAGAGACCGGCGACGGTCGATGCCAATATCTGCCGGGGCGGAACAGCTTAATAATTTTGTTACCGTGCGGCGATCCGAAGAGACTGTAACCACCTGATTTCCCTCAGAGTCGGAAACAACAAAGGTGCCATCCCGGAGAACCTCAATCCCATCGGGTGTCTTGAAGTAATCGGTCAGTCCAAAGGCTTGTGGTGGTTGCTTGCCGTTTGGATCGAGTTGGTAAATATCTCTCAGGCTCCAACTGGCACCGTACATTTTGCCATCAAAAAAGGTGATACCGTTGATGCCCGCCGGTGCCAGAATTTCGTCATGCTTGCCCCGCGGATGCAGGCGATAACATTTGCCGGCACCCGAATCGGAGACGTAGGCGTTCTTTCCGTCGGTTGCCATATCGTTGAGCGCCTTGGCACCGGGAACCGCAATCACCTGCGGTGGTTGATTGCCATTCAATGCAAATCGCAACACCCGGTCGATGTCGGCAACCCAGAGCCACCCGCCAAGAATACACATCCCTTTGGGGCCACTGAAACGAAAGGAGTCGCTACTTTTTTTCCACACTTCGGCTTCTGAGGCCGTTGGCGACGAAAGTGGGGCCACCGGCAGTAAAAATCGCGAGATAAAGCCGTTGCCATCATGGGCCCAAAATCGATCATATCCTTCACCCTCCACGGAGGCGGCGACATTCGAAACGTAGGCTTTTGCCTCCGGTTCGTCGACAACAACACACTCAGGGATATGCAGGCCACCGATCTGAGAGACTTTTTTGGCGGTCCATTCGGCGGTTGCCACTGAGGTCAAAGAGACAGAGAAACAGAGCGAGAGCCAGGGGAGAGCATTTTTCAGCATTGGGGGGCTTTCCTGAGCGATTTAGGGATGAAGGAGGCTCTAATATGCCACGCTACAGGAGACAAATCAATCACGCCCGCAAGCAGAGAAACTGACGACGAAGACCACAACAACCGTTGTTAGGTGTTGATTATCGGTGAGACTTAGCGTTTCCGTTTTGCGGGGTCATGTTTAAAGCCGCTTGGGGGTTGGCGGCGAGTCAGTTCACCGCAACCCCCCAACGATTATTGGAAGCGGCTGCCCTGCCCACATCTTGCGTTATTTTAACCGATATTTCGTCGATGTAAACAAATTCATTGAGGTTCAGGATACGTTTTGCCATAGCGGCCAATCGCCCGTTGTTCCGCAACAGGAAGGACATTTCCGGTGATCTCAACACGCCAGGTGTCGGGTCGATCCGACGATTCTTTTAGGGCGTGGGCGTTTCGGCCTGGATATTCTCTGCCGGGGGCAGGGACTGCTGCTGGAGTTCCTGGATCACATCATCGGTAATATCGGTGGAGCGGT
>JASMGX010000098.1 GCA_030751095.1 Pirellulales bacterium
GAAAGTTCGACTCAAGTCCCACATTTTCCGAATTGCGAACATAACGAATTCTCGAATCCTGCAACGCATATTTTCGACAAATGCTTTCTGTACCGTCGGTAGAAGTGTTGTCGCTGATAATCAACTCAAAATCGACATACGTCTGTTCAAGTAACGATTGAATTGCCTGCGACAAAAACGCCTCTCCATTAAAAACGGGCATGCCTATGCTCACGCGAGGCGGTGAGGTGCAAGGCTCTCGATCGTCATCCTCCCTAACGTGGCGACTTAACATTTCGTTTTATCTTCTTTCACGCACACAGGCGGAAAACATCAAAGTAGTTAGACAAATGGCCTCACTGATTCACAGCAGATGCAGGGCCTCGGTTCTAGCACGCTTTAAACGATTGCAGGCACAATAGAAGAGATTCATTCTTTTCGTTTCAAAAAACAATTTGGCCAGTAGGTAACTCGATCTTGAATCATTCCCTCATTGAACGGATGTGTTGGCTCTTCCAATACAAATTCGGGATGCTCCTGCAAAAAATCGCGGACGGCCGTTTGCGGATTATTGATACCCCAATCGGGATCGGTCCGCGGAGCTCCGACAAGATCCTGCATGATGCCATCCATTGCAACAATGTAAGACCCAGGGGTCACCAACGGGCCATAGGCGAGCAGTTCTCGCATCACATGATCGCGCGAGTGGCCACTGTCAAGAAGCACGAGAACCGACTCGCCAGGCTGAATCTGACCCTTCACCTCGTCAACAATCTCCTCTGCCGCCGAATCGCCTTCAAACATGGTAATCATGGGGAACAGCGGATGAGCTTCTATCGCTTTACGGTTCTTGGGCCGAATTTCAATATCGACACCGACAACTCGGCCTTTACCCATGATCTGGCATAGGCTGGCCGAATAAACCAACGATCCACCGTGTGCAATGCCGGTCTCTACAATAACATCCGGCTTAACGGCGTATATTACTTCCTGCAAACGAATCATATCGTCCGGAAGCTGAATGATTGGACGACCCAGCCAGGTAAAGCTGTAGACATATTTTGTATCCCAGCCAATACGCAGCCATGCCTTCGAGATTTCTCGAAAAGCTTCCGCGCTTTCAAATGGATAGGTCTTACAATTTCCTTGCTCGTCGATTACTTCGACAATATTCTTTTCATAGTCTACGATCATGCTGCTATCCTAAAATGCTGTCGCACACACGCTACAAGCTGCGGAAGTTGGTTGACAACGCTGTCGACACTATGTTCGTGCAAAATAGCCGTGATCATCTTCATGCCGCTCCTGTTCGATCACAAATGCACCTGGGATTTTTGTAGGCTGAAATATCACAACAGTCTGAAGGCAGGCTTTACGCTACCCTCACTTCCGGGATTGGGATAATAAACTTACCACCTTGCTGTCGGTATTTCGCTTGTTGCTGCAGTATTTCCTTAGCGAAATTCCACGTCAACAACAAAACGTAATCCGGGCAATCCTCGATCAACTTTTCCGGGTCAAAAATCTGAAGATGCGTGCCCGGCGTATACTGTCCCTGCTTGACCGTGCTGCGATCGACCACGAAATCCAGCGTTTCGCGACCCAAGCCAAAGTAGTTCAAAAGCGTGCTGCCTTTGGCGGATGCCCCGTAGACTGCAATCCGCTTGTTCTCTGCTTTCAACTTTTGAAGTAACGTCGTCAACCCCGTCCGCAACGAATCGACACGTTGGGTGAAGTTTGCATAGTATTCCAGACGATGCACCCACTGGGACTCTTCAGCAAGCAAGGCTTTGACAGCACGCCCCGATTGACCCAATCGAGCAGCGAAAATCCGCAATGAACCGCCATGAATGTCGGTTCGCTGAACATCGGTGATTGTCAGGCCGTGACGCTGGAACAAATTATTTAGCGCGGTAAGCGAAAAGTAACACAAGTGTTCGTGATATATCGTGTCAAACTCGACATGATCCATCAAATCCTTCAAATACGGTACTTCGACTACGGCGATGCCATCGGGCTTGAGCAACACGGCCAATCCGGCAATAAAACCATTAAGATCGGCTACATGAGCCAACACATTGTTGGCGTGAATCACATCAGCCGATCGATCCTGTGCTGCTAGTTCGCGAGCCACCCGCTCTCCAAAGAATTCGCAGAGGGTCGCGATCCCACGCTGCTCGGCAACTTTGGCTATATTTTCGGCAGGCTCGATACCCAATACCGGGATGCCGAGCTTTTGATAATGCTGCAACAGATAACCGTCGTTGCTGGCTACTTCAACGACCAGTGCCGACGAATCCAAGTTTCGGACCTTCTGTATTTTCGTCACAATATCTTGCGCATGCTGCAACATCGTGTCGGAAAACGACGAAAAATACGCATAGTTGCGGAACAACTCGTCCGGCGGCACGGTCTCTGTTATCTGTACCAGAGTACAATGCGGGCAGAACACTAAATCCAGCGGAAAAGTCGGCTCAGGCTCGCTGAGCTGCTCTTTGGCTAGCAACGCGTTGGCTAAGGGGGTGCTGCCCAAAGACAACACGCTTTCTAGGCCGTTTTCGCCACAGGCGCGACAGGAAAGCAATCCGCCCTCGGGTCGTTTTTCAGAAACTTCATGTACCATTTGATCGTCCTGGAGAGTCCTTCCTCCAACGTATACATCGGTCGCCAATTAAGCTGCTTGCGCGCCTTGGCTGCACTTAAATATTGATGCGGGATCTCATTGGATACTTCGTTTAAAATAACCGGCTCTAAATCACTGCCCATTAAGGACAATATCTTTTGAACGATATCCAATACATTCAATTGAATCTCATTTGAAAAATTGAACGCCTGACCGGCAAGTTCTGGATCAGAAGCCAGCATTTCGGCCAGATGCGTATAGGCAGCGGCTCCATCTTCTACGAAGAAATAATCTCGAACGAATGTGCCATCCGAACGAATGACCGGACGCTGCCCACGCACAATACTACGGATCGTCCCCGGTATGATTCGATTCCAATTCAAATCCCCACCACCAAAGAAATTCCCGCAACGGGTAATCGCAACCGGAAGCCCGTAGGTGTTTGCATACGTTTGCGAAATCAAATCGCTACACGATTTACTGACATCGTAGGGATGATTCCCCGCCAAGGGCGTGGCTTCGTCATACGGCAAGCTCTTTGCCTCGCCGTACGCCTTATCGGAAGAAGCGACAACAATCTGAGAAACTTTTGGGCTTCGCCGACACGCCTCGAGCAGTCGCCAGGTGCCGGCAATGTTCGTTTCAAAAGTCGATGGCGGATTGCGATTAGCAACACCGACAATCGTTTGCGCGGCTAGATGAATAACGGTATCAATCTCATATTCGCCCAAAGTACGTTCGAGCAATGCGGAATCGCACACATCACCCCAAACCATACGCACTTCCGACTGAAGACCACCTTGGATCAGCTTGCTGTGCGGCACCCAGTCACGGACCAAGCAGACGACATCAGCCCCCAGATGGAGCAACCGCTCCACAAGCCAACCGCCTACGAGCCCGGTGGCTCCCGTGACGAAAACGGGTCGATCCCGCCAAAATGTTTCTTGTCCGATAGCAGGTTCCATATATTTGATTCGCCAGAGAGTAACACTTTTGGAACTGAGCAAAAAAGTCTTATGCCGCGCGGAGACGAAGGCCGATGCCAGATTCGGGCTTCCAGGTTTTCCAAGGAGGGCTGCCGCTATCCCACAGATCTTGCAGGTAATTTTTGTCCCGCAATGTATCCATACACTGCCAAAAGCCATCATGCCTATAGGCCATCAATTGCCCTTCGGCCGCAAGTTGCTCCAGCGCCATCGACTCGAGAATGCTTTGATCGTCTACAAGGTAATCAAAAATTTCGGGCTTAAAAACCAAAAAGCCGCCGTTGATCCAGCCCTCTCCTAAAGTCGGCTTTTCCGTAAAGCTTTCAACAACGTCGCCATCCATATTGAGACCCCCAAATCGAGCTGGTGGCCTCACGGCAGTCACGGTGGCCATCCGGCCATGATTACGGTGGAACTGAAGCAATGCCGAAAGATCCACATTGCTTACTCCGTCACCATACGTAAGCATAAAAGTATCGTTTCCGATTTTTTCTCTCAGCCGCAGCAAGCGTCCACCAGTCATGGTCGTCACACCGGTATCGACTAGATTCACTCGCCAGATTTCGCTGGCCTCTTGCTCACGCTCCACTTTATTTTTTAGAAAGTCTATGGTGAGCGATCCCGACAAGTTGTATTGATCCAGAAAGAAATTTTTTATGCTGTTTCCGAGATAGCCGAGCGAGATGTAAAAGTCGCTGAAATGATGGTGCGAATAGTGCTTCATGATGTGCCAAAGAATCGGCTGGCCACCAATTTCGACCATCGGTTTTGGGCGAACCTGGGTTTCCTCTTGCAATCGAGTACCCATGCCACCGGCAAGAATGACGACCTTCATTGCTATCCCTAGCTAAATACAGACCAGTCCATTAGATAACCGATTATGAGCCGAATCGGTTGGCGGCAAAATTAGCAATTACGACGACCAACGGCAATGTTAATTTGCCCCTGAGAGCACCGGCCAATGTCGATGCTAGCTGCCTTGGATATGATCTGCTTTCCCCGGGCCGGCCGGGGAGCGAGAAAAGTGAACTGCTCTGGCACTGCTATCTGAGCCAGCCTCCAGTCACTTCTTTTGGGCCAGCGCGGCCTTGATCTTACCGACAATTGCCGGGTCATCCGGTTTGGTACGCGGATCGAAACGGGCGATCACTTCTCCATTGCGATCAATCAGGAACTTCTCAAAATTCCAGCCAACCTCGCCAGAACCTTTGGGCCCGGTGTTGAGCTTCTTGAGATGCCTGTAGAGAGGGGAGGCCTTCTCTCCATTAACGTCGACTTTTTCAAAAAGGTCGAAGGTGACGCCGTAATTGGCCGTGCAGAATGTACGAATGTCCTCCGAGCTGCCCGGCTCCTGCCTACCAAACTGATTGCAGGGAAAACCGAGAATTCTTAAACCATCCTTGGCATATTTCTCGTGCAATGCCTGCAACTGCTTGTACTGAGGCGTCAGTCCACACTCACTGGCAACATTAACAATCAGCACCACATTCCCGTGATATTTGTCGAGCCCGATTTCCTCTCCCGCAAGTGTTTTTACCTTGAACGCCAGTGACCGAGGAGTCCCCTTTTGATCAGAGGCCATGACATCCACTGTCATTAGCATTGAAACAGCGACCACAATAGAAATACCTGCCATTCGCCTCATCACAATATCTCCTCTAAGTAAAATGTGTGTCCATTGGATGAGCATCATTGAATCGGGACGCACCGTATTCAGAGGAATTCTAGATAGGTGGGGCAACGTGTCAAGCAGCCGAAAAGACCAATACGCCAATGGGCAAAAAAGAAAACTCGATAGCTCAGTCCGGTTTAATGATTTCCAACTTCACCTCCTCGAGGCCAGACCTGGAGAGCAGCTCATTCACGTCGACGCCTTTCTCACTCAGCTTCCGGGCAATGACCAGCACCGCTTGGCTCGCCTCTTCCTTAAGCTCGGGAATCTGTGCAGCGTCAATGGCCAGCCTCAAGCCCTCGCGACTCGGATGGATTTTGAGCACATCGAGCACAAGCTTCTGCTCGGCAGTCTGACGTGCGGTATCGAACGCCTTCCGGCACATCGCATCACGCTGTGGCTCCGGCATGGCAAACTTCCGCACAAGACCAATGTAACCGCGGAGCGCACGGACCTGATACTTGGGCTGTGGAGCGGTCTCTGCCAGATCCAGCAGAATGGGCGCAGCATCGACGTTATTCCATTTGCCGAGCAAACGGCTGGCGGTATCTTGAAGCTCAGGTGCGTTACTCTTTGCCGCCACACTAAGCGTCTGTAGCGCCCTGGCCCCTCCTACATCCGAGAGGATTTCCAACAACGCGCTTTTGGTTTCCACCGGCGATCGCTCGAGGGCCATCGCAAGTTCAGACGCACATGCCTCGCGATCCGGCATACGAATGCTCGCCGCCCGGAGTGCCTGCTGCGCCACTGGTGCATCGTCGGGATATTTGGAGCTCACGACCTGCGAAATCAGCACAGGCAAGTGATCGAGCGAAGCCGTTTCTCCCAAAGCGATCAACGCAGCGCTACGCACCGTTTGATCCGAATGATCCAATGCCACAAGAAGAGCAGGCACAGCCTCAATGCGTCGCTGGCCGACCAACTCGATCAGCAGCGGATACGATTCGCTTTTCGCTGTCGGAAGAAGTGCAACGATTTGTGCATCCACCTTCTCGCCAGCAAGGTCGGCCAGCGCCCTGCTTGCCGTCTGGGATAGATCGGAATCGGTATCGACGGCGGCATCGAGCAGTGTGGAGAGACACGAAGCATCGCCCACACGGCCGAGCGTGCTGATCGCAACTAATCGTACTTTTTTCGGGCCTTGAGCGGCCGCTATTAGCACCGCAGGCAGCACGACCGTCTCGGGGCGATCCGCCATGGCAAGCACAATCAGCGCAGCGCGGTCGGGCGACGCACTGTCCAACTCGGCCGCCAGGGCCTTATCAATCTCATCGCCAGGAAACTCACGAGCCGTCCCCAACGCAAGCTGAAACAGTTTTTTGTCGGGGGACCTGAGCAGTTCAACCAAGAGCGGAATGCCTGCTTGGCCGCGTGCGAGAATCGCTCCACGCGTCGCCTCAAGAATTCGCTGCTTGGGAAGATCAGCCTTGCGGATTTGGTCGTAGATCTCCACCGCCAGAGCCGATTTTCCTTCACTATGCATGCGTTCTGCACACAACACACACCCCTCGGCGACTGCCGAACGAACGTTGAACGGTACAATAGCCAACGCTTTGCGAAGTGAATTGGTAGCGGCCGTATTGCCGATCCGCCCCAAAGCGACAGCGGCGGCGGATGCAACTTCCGGATCCGTATCTTGCAAGCGAGCGGCCAGCAGCGTGACGGCGCGGGCATCCCGGCGGACGCCGATCGAATTGATCGTGCCGACTAGAAGGTTTCCCTCCAGCGAATCGGTCGCCTCTCGCAATGCATCGCCCGATGCTTTTCCAGGAATCACTTCGAGTGCGATCCGAGCCCACGAGGAGAGTTGCGGGTCGGGCAAAAGTTTTGCCAAATCGACAACCGCCGCACTCGATCCATAGATCGCCAACTTTTTGCAGGCGATCGCTTTCTCGGCGGCCGGTGCATCGGAGCGGAGGAGGGCAAGAAGTTGCTTTTCCGCCTCAGAGGACCTGTTTTGATCCTCGGCTGCACCGACCGATGCGGTGGCCAACAGAACCAAAGCTGCAAGAGCAACAAAGAGTCGCATACACGGTCGAGCGGTGGGCATCGTATCGGCTCTGAAAGTTAAGGGCGATTTGATCGGGGTTTGTGTTCACACTTCGGGATGACTGAGGCGTTAAATTCTCCACGGTTCGCGGAGCGCTTCGGATCGCAAACGATTGGCCTGCTCGTCGTTGATAAACTCGTGTTTCTCACAGTCGTAGTTCACTTGACGTCCCAAAGAGAGGGCGATATTCGCGGCGTGACATGCGATATGGGCGTTGCAGGCCGCCTCAGCGTTGCCTTTCGGCACGCCCCGCGTCTTCACACAGTCAAGAAAATCGCGAACGTGAAAAGTCGCCGGATAGCCGCCGATTTCGGCGACCGTTCTCCCGGCGAGCAGCGCCGGGGAACTCAACACGAGTTTGCCGCTATCGCCCGCTTCGACCCAGCCCGTTTCGCCTTCGAACCGCACAGGACACGAACCGAGAGGAATCCATCCGGTTTCGCGGAAAATCAACTCCGTGCCATTTTCGTAACGTGCGACCAACTGTCCGTCTTTCGGCGCGTTGTATTCGACCGGAGGCGGACAATCTCCGACAGCCCATTGGCAGAGGTCGACACAATGCGAACCCCATTCGAGCACACCACCACCAACGAGCCCTCCACCTTTCTCGAAATTGAAACCGTCGAGCAACTTTGCATTGAAGGGCCGCCAGGCAGCCGGCCCGAGATACATGTCCCAATCGACGACCTCTTTATTCGGTTCCGGTTCACCAGGCAACCAGCCGCTCATCATCGCCTGCATCCCTGCAGGGTGGGCAAAGACTTTTTGGAGTGGTCCAAGCTTTCCGGTGCGAGCCAATTCGCAGGCAAATGCAAAATGTGGCAGGTTCCGGCGCTGGGTGCCGGCCTGAAAGATGCGTCCTGTGCGCCGCATCGTTTCGGCCAGGATCAGGCTTTGCGAGATGTTCTTCGTGACTGGTTTCTCACAATACATATCCTTGCCGGCCTTGGCGGCGGTCATCGCGGCCGTCGCATGCCAGTTCGGTCCCGTCGCGATCAGCACCGCATCGATATCGCTACGGTCCAGAAGCTCGCGAAAGTCGCGATACATTTCGCAGTTCTGATTGCCATATTTGTCATCTGCAATCTTCTTGACCGCAACACGACGCGATTTTTTGACATCGCAGACCGCCACGAATTGCACATCCGGTTGCTTCAGGAAACAGCCGAGGTCATACGTCCCTCGGTTCCCGATACCGATGCCTCCGACCACAATCCGTTCGCTCGGAGCGACCGCACCGTCGAGGCCCAAGGCAGAACCGGGGATGACCATCGGCGCCATCACTGCGGCACCCGTCGCCGAAAGAGAACTCTTCAAAAACCGGCGACGATGAAGTTCTGTTTTTTTCTTCGACAAAGCTTTCTTCGACATAACGCTGACCCCTGATCGTGTTGACCGCACTGCCCGAGCCGGGCAGTGGCGAAGAGGGAAGTGTTCCGCAGGATTTAGTAGCGGACTGTCGGGACTAAAATGGGCAATCACCGGCCCGACAGTCTAATAATTTTATCACCAAATCACACGAAGAACAATCATTCTTTCCCCATTTGCCGGTGGCAGGTGGGGCTGCATTTCGCCATGGGGCAATCACGGAATATCGCAGAGGAGACTCTCAGGTGACTGTTGAGCGCAAAATGAAAGCCTCGCCAAAACCGCTCGCTGCGGAATCGTGCGAGGCTTTACTAAGCGAGGCCGACGGGAATCGAACCCGCAACCACCGGATCGACAGTCCGGTACTCTAACCAATTGAGCTACGGCCCCAAAATGCAAGGTTCTCGATTATAGTGACCACCGAATGACCCGCAAGGCCGGATAGAGATGATAGGCCCTCGCGGCAATTTCATGCGTCTTCGCTCCGGACACTTTTGCCCGGGTGTGCATCGTGGCGACGCTCCAATGCACTACCCGGTCGCAGAGCAGCCTCCCGGACGTGTGACTCGCCACCGAAAAGAAACCGTTAGAAAGTGGCCGGAAAACAACCAGCCAACCGGTCTGCCTCGCAGAGTATCCAGAATGGCTATGATTGAAAATCTTGCCAAAAAGACAATGATTTTTGTTTCTTGGATTGTTGTCCTTTTCCTCTCCAATACGGTATCCTATTGGGGTCAAGCTACTCATCATTTTGCCACGGAGGAACGCTCCATGCCTCTTTTCGAGATCGAGACGGATAATCACATCATCATTACCTGGGCGAACGATGAACAGTCTGCAACCAGCGTGGTACATGAAGCATATCCAGATGAGGAAATCCGGCGACTGACGAAGCGTCCGAGGGACACCTGGGTGATCTCCAAAAGCGCTCTTGGACTAGCTGGAAATAATTCCGATCCTTGCAATACCGCACGGGATTGCCTGGCAAAAGCGTCCGGCGACAAGGTTCACGCCATCCGCCTTTACATGCACGAGACTGGCGCAGATCTGGAGCGGTCTCGCAAAGTGATCGAATCGAACATGGTGATGGGCTGGTAATTGTTCACACCAGAAGCCTGAACCAACCGACCTTCTGCATCCTAAGATTCGCCATATCAAAACAAAAAGAGCAACGAGCTTCCCTGCTCGCTGCTCTTTTGAAAGGGGTACAGAACAAGTCCTGTACGGAACGCCTTCCCTGGCGTTCTTATTTCCAATTCAAGCACCCCGCTATTGCGATCCGCCGTAGCGACTGCCTACTCCTACTCTCGCTGGTGGGTTGTATGGTGCTTGAGGGACCGCGGGATTCACCGGAGGTGTACTCGCTGCGGTGCCGACTTCTGAAACATAGGTGGAAGTGCTGCCCGGTCGGAATGGCGCTGTCGGAGCAGCACTCTTTTGAGACGCGGGAAGATTCAAATTCGTGACCGGCGCCACTACAGGCGGATTGGTTGTCGACGGGTAAGTCGGCAACCCGTACCTTTGTCCTGCGGATGCTTGTGGAGGGCTAATGCCGGGTGAGGGCGCGGCAACGCCCACAACAGGATACGCCGGAGGAACCGCTGTCGTCGCCTGATAGGTTGGCGCAGGAGACGTTACCGGATAACGCACCGCACCACTCGGCGCATCATAACGGCTGCCATTAGCCGGGTTGGGTAACGATGCGTAACGATTACCTATAGGTCTGTTTACCGGACCGGCAACCGGATTCGCGGGGCCTCCGAGTGAAGTGCCCGCGGGCTTGCCCAAATTTTCCGGTCGGACAGCAACCGCAGAAGTACTCGGGTAACGAGCCGTTGGGCCGAGATTTGAATTCCCGCCGTACGGTCCGATCTGCGCGGCTGGATTTTGTGCCGTTTTTTCGGGCGATGATCTGAAATTACCGCTCGCCGGTGTACTCTCCACAAGTTTGGTGGTTGTACTCGGATAAGAAGTGCTAGGATATGAGGTGGCCGGCTCAGACTTCGGCCTCAAATCCGCCACAGCGTAGGGATTCTTGGCAGGTGTCCCTGGCGGCGTCTTGGCTACGGACGATTTTGCACCAAAGAACGATTTATCTTTACCATCTGACAATACTTCAGGTGTCGCTTTCTGCGAGGGAAGTTTCACCCCGTCATACGGTGAACCTGCAAGTGCGGAATTCGGAGCCGGCGTCTCCTTTTGGCTGCTACGCCACCAATCCCATCGTGGCATACCTCCCCCACTCTGGCATCCACCTAAGCCAACAAGAATCAACACCATCCCAATGGCTTGCGGTTTAAAACATCGCATGTTCTCAGATCCCTTATAAGATGATTCAACAGGGTCGGGTCCCCCAACCTTCATCGGTCGCCCGTCTCTAAAAGTATTGTGGAAAACGCCACAGTACTTGTCCGGTCAGCATGATGGGGAAAAACCGGCGAGTCCGGGCTGCGGATTATAGATTGCGCCCGAGATAGGTCAACGTCAAAACGCCTTTTGCTTCGAGTCACTCCGACTTTCGGACGAAGGCAATGACAGCAGCAACAAACCTAAATACCAATCTTGGCAATGACAGCATCGCGCGCAATACATAAAGGCCGGCTCCCTTCTCAGAGAGCCGGCCTAGATAGACACCACAAGGCCGCAGCAGAACACTCAGATGGATCAGCCAATCACAGACTGATAACGTTGGGCGACAGCATTCCAGTCGATCACATCAAAAAATGCCGCGATATAGTCGGGCCGACGATTTTGATATTTTAAGTAATAGGCGTGCTCCCAGACATCCAAACCCAGAATGGGTGTCCCCGAACATGTCACCAGACTCGTCATCCGCGGATTATCTTGATTGGGCGTAGAACAAACACACAATTTGCCACCCGCATCGACACACAACCATGCCCAGCCACTGCCAAAGCGAGTTGCAGCGGCCTGAGAAAAGGACTCCCTAAACGCATCAAACCCCCCAAGATCACTTTCGATCGCTTCCGCGAGCGGACCGGTCGGCGTCCCTCCGCCATCAGGACTCATAATCGTCCAAAAAAGAGAATGATTTGCATGACCACCGCCATTATTCCGCACTGCACCGCGAATATTCTCGGGAACGCCATCGATGTTTCCCACCAATTCTTCGATGCTTGTATTTTCAAAATCGGTCCCTTCAAGTGCTGCGTTGACTTTCTGGATGTAGGCATTGTGATGTTTGCTGTGATGGATCTCCATCGTACGTGCATCGATATGCGGCTCCAGAGCGTCGTAGGCGTAGGGAAGTTCGGGCAGTGTATAGGCCACGTTGAATCCTCCTAAATTTTTATCTTTTTGTCCTTTTTAAAGCAGATTGGCTGAATCTCGCCAACTAGAAATGCAAGATATCGAATCTAGGAGACACTGCCAAGCGGTCTCATTCCGACTGCGCCTGCCTTGCGAAACATCGCCCTTCTTCAAGCGCCTCACCAAGTTTTTCTGGCAGCCGTCCACCTGCTTGAGCCATGTTTGCTTTGCCGCCTCCACCACCGCCGAGAATCTTTGCCACGCAACCGACCCAGTTTCCTGCGTGCATTCCCCGCTCGACGAGTGCATCGCTGAGACCAGCAACCACAACGACCTTTTCACTGCTCTGCTTACCTGCCAGCAAAACAGCAATCGGGCTAGCAGTTTTTCTCAATTGATCGATCAGGCTCCGCATGTTTGTCGGGTTACCGCCTGGAACCTCAGCAACCACGAGTTTCATTTCGCCTATTTCTTCTGCTTTCGACAGCAATGCGTCCGCAGAGATTGTCTCGACATTCGCAATCCCTCGAATCTGCTTTTCCAACTCTGTCGATTCGACCACCAGAGCTTCCACGCGTTCCGCCACGTCATCGGTAGCGACCTTGAGGGCACTGGCGGCTGCATGGAGCAACTGGGGAACAGGGCCATCGGCAGCGGGCAGTTGCGTCAGGACTAATTTTGTTGCTTTCACATCGTGTCGGTCTAATTGTTTCTTCAACTCACGGACATGCCGAGATAATTCTGCCACCGCAGAAGGAACTTGAACAGGCTCAACACCAAGCTGCTTGGCGACTTGAGAAATAATAGCCTCTGCGGCCTCGCGGTGCTGTTTCGCTTTAGCGCCCGTTAGCGCCGTAATGCGGCGCGTACCAGCCGCAACACTCTCTTCGGCGATGATTTCGAAGGCTCCTACCTCATTCGTTGCATCGAGATGCGTACCACCGCACAGTTCCTTGGAAAACTCTCCCATCGCGATCATCCGTACCGGATCGGGATACTTCTCCCCGAAAAGCATCATCGCTCCCTCTCGCCGCGCTTCGGTGAGCGGCAAAGTACGATCCGTGATCGGTGCCGCATCGGCTATCCGTGCCGCCACGTGAGAGTCGATCAACTCCAACTGCTCGGCCGATACCGCCTGAGGATTGGTAAAATCAAATCGCAACCAATCTGCATCGACCTTGGAACCCTGTTGCTGTGCATGGGTTCCTAAGTGATGCTGCAAGGCATGATGCAGCAAGTGGGTTGCCGAATGCGCCCGTCGAATGCCGTCGCGCCGATGTGCATCAACGCGGGCAACTACGCGAATTCCGGCGGTCATTTCACCCTCTGCGAGATGGCCGTAGTGGACCAGTATATTCCCCTCTTTCTGTGTGTCTTTGACAATAAATCGAAAACCCTCGC
>JASMGX010000099.1:0-5588 GCA_030751095.1 Pirellulales bacterium
ATGTCAGCCTGGCGATTCGAGAGGTAGAAGTCACTTCTCAGGTTCATTTTGTGGCAGATAATCCAAAAGTTCGTGAGACCCTTGTGCGGTTACAGCGTCGGCTTGCCGGCGGACGCGGTATCGTCACGGAGGGCCGAGACCAGGGAACGGTAGTTTTTCCGGAGGCTCGCTGCAAAATCTTTCTGACTGCCTCTGCGGAGCAGCGCGCCGGGCGTCGCCTTTTGGAGTTGGAATCCCACGGACAATCTGCCACACTCGATGAAGTTCTCAGCAACCAAAAACAGCGAGATGCCCGCGACAGAAAACGCGATGTTGGACCGCTTGCTAAAGCGACAGATGCCGTTGAAGTCTGTACAGACAACATGACACTCAAGGAGGTTATCGACAGCCTCGAATCGTTGGTACGACAGCATCTGCCTTGACTGTTAAACAAAACCGAATTGCATGTTAGCAAACCTTTCGTATTAATTTTCATGAAACGGCCTTTAGGACAACATTTGTGGTACAAGCTGGTCCGCGCTTCGGCGGTAATATTCTCTGTGATATTATTCCGCGTTCGAGCTCATGGACGGCACTATCAGCCGACTGAGGGTGCGGTACTGGTTGTGGCAAATCATCAAAGCCACCTCGACCCCCCTTTAATTGGTATGCTATGCTACCGGCATCTGAATTTTCTTGCCCGTGAAAGCCTCTTCCACTTTTTCTTGTTGCGGTGGTTGATTCGATCACTCGACTCCATACCGATAGATCGTGATGGCATCGGTCTCTCCGGCATCAAGGAGACACTCAGACGTCTCAAACGTGGAGAGATGGTTTTGGTGTTTCCTGAGGGTTCACGAAGCCCGGATGGTCAGGTTGGAGTTTTGAAGCCCGGTTTTTGTGCGCTAGCTCGCCGTAGTGGGGTGCAAGTGCTTCCGGTTGCAATCGCCGGAGCATTCGAGGCCTGGCCACGTAATTGTCGGCTTCCCAGACCGAGGACAGTGCAGATTCAGTTTGGTCATCCGCTCACGTCAGCGCAGATTGGTGGCTATAGTGACGAGGAACTGATCGCAGAGATACGGCGCCGTCTTATTGATTGCCATTCTGCTGCAGCGAGCAGGTTGCTGCGGGCCGACGACTTTCACGAGGCATCCTGCCCGGGATCTTGAAAAAAACCCTGTCCGAGTCGATGTGGGATATTTTTTCGCTGTTGGGGGCGCTTGGCGGAATGGTTCCGACATAAGAAAAATAAAGTCGCTTGCTTCTCGTTGGTGGTCGGAATGCGTCAGAGAGGCTGAAAAACTCAGCTCAAGCCGCATTCAACGGGTTTCCCGATCTGCTCGATTGCTTTAGAATCACCAGATTGTATCGATCGCCTCAATATTAGACGTGCCGCCGTGGCGTCGTCGGGCGAGAGAGCTTTGTCCCTGCTTGTTGTTTTTCTAGGTAGTTCGGACCTCCACAGGAGGCCAGAAGCGATTCGATCGACAAGCCAACCCGTTAGCGAACCACATGGTCAACAGAAATCTTATTCGAGGAATTGATTCTAGCGTCGGAGACTGGGAAGCGGAGATGCAAGCTGCCTTGGGAGACAGCAGTGCTGAAGAACTGTTTGCTCCGAGTGAAGAATTAGGTGCCAATCAGATTGTTTCCGGCAAGATTTTACGAGTTGACTCTGAATATGTTCTCGTTGATGTGGGGTACAAAAGTGAGGGGCAGATTTCGCTAAGCGAATGGGAAGAGGAGGATGACGAGCCAGCCGAAGGGCAAACGGTTGATGTTCTGATCGAAGAAGTCGAGGGCACCTCCGGGCCCAATAGTGGGTTTCAGGGCATGATTACGCTTAGCAAGCGAAAGGCCAAGCGGATTCGTGAGTGGGAAAAAGTGATGTCTACGGTGGCAGAGGGGGATGTTGTTACCGGGATCGTGGGGCGAAAAATCAAGGGCGGTTTATTGGTCGATATCGGGGTCAATGTCTTTTTGCCGGCCAGCCAGGTTGATATCCGTCGACCCGCAGATATTGGCGACTACATCGGCAAGCCGATTGAGTGCAAAGTGCTAAAAATAGATGAAGCGCGGCGCAACATTGTCGTCAGCCGTCGATCACTCATTGAAGATGAGCGGCAGGAAAAAAAGACACAACTTCTTCAGGAACTCGAGGTGGGCCAGTTGCGAAAGGGCATTGTGAAAAACATTGCCGATTTCGGTGCGTTTGTGGACCTCGGTGGCCTGGACGGTCTATTGCATATCACGGACATGAGTTGGGGTCGCATTGCACACCCAACGGAGATGACCCAGATCGACCAGGAAATTGAAGTACAGATTCTAAACATCGATTATGAGAAGGAAAAAATTGCCCTTGGACTGAAACAAAAGACATCCAGTCCTTGGGAAAGTGTCGCTAAAAAATATCCTGTCGAATCAACCGTTGTGGGAACCGTGGTCAACGTGATGAGCTACGGTGCTTTTGTCAAACTCGAGGATGGTATCGAAGGGCTTGTGCACATTAGTGAAATGTCGTGGACCCGCCGTATCAACCATCCCAACGAACTAGTTTCGACGGGTGATAAAATCGAAGTTGTCGTGCTCGGGATTAACGAGGAGAAACAGGAAATCTCTCTCGGCATGAAACAGACTCAGACAAACCCCTGGGATAAGGTGGCTGAAAAATATCCGCCGGAGAGTCTCATCAAAGGCAAGGTCCGTAATCTTACCAATTACGGTGCATTCATCGAAATCGAAGAGGGTATTGATGGGCTGTTGCATGTCAGTGACATGTCCTGGACTCGTAAAATCAGCCATCCCAGCGAGGTTTTGGAGAAGAGCCAGGATGTGGAGTGCAAGGTATTGTCTGTCGACCAGGAACGTCGTCGCATTGCGCTGGGGATTAAGCAAATGACGGAGGACCCCTGGGCCGCTGATATCCCAGGCAAATACCAGCCCGGCCAACGGGTTACGGGAACAGTGACCAAGTTGACCAATTTTGGTGTGTTTGTCGGTCTGGAAAACGGCCTCGAAGGATTGCTGCATATTTCTGAGCTTGCGGACGAAAAAATTGAGAATCCGGAAAATGTTGTCAAGGAAGGGGAAGAAATCGAGGTAAAAATCCTGCGGGTCGATCCGGAGGAACGTAAGATCGGGCTCTCACGCAAACAGGTTGATTGGCCTGACGACGAGGTCGTCGAGAGTCCCACCGAAGAAAAGGTCGTTGCAGCGACAAAATCATCGGAGTCACTTAAGGGTGGCATTGGTGCTTCTTCCGGACCATTGATCGACACCTCAAGCGATACTGAGGCTGCTGCCGAGGAGCCGGAAGAGAGCGCGGACGAAGTGGCAGAGGCGGAAGAATAGGCCTAGCCGTTAAACTCGTTGCGATGAGACTGATCGCCAAACGCGCTGATCGCTCTCTGTTGGGCATGTTCGAGTTTTCGTGCTTTGAGGGTTTCTGTTGGCTTTAAGGGGCGGGATTCGTTTAATTTTCTTCTTTGCGGTGCTCCCGGCCGGAGTTTCTTCCGCCGATCTATTAAGGGCAAGCCGTTTTTTCCCTACAAAATGCAGCGGAGTTACATTCCCTCTGCGCGCTCTCATTTCCACTGGATTACAGAACCGTTTATCTCAACGTCGATACTGTTCTTTATCTAGGAAGCACAGATAACCAGGACCGCAAAATATGACAGCAACCAAAACCGACCGACGTTGCCCTTCGTCCAATTCCGCACCGCAGACACCTCTTGAAACATATCTTCGCGAAATCAACCAAACCGCCCTGCTCACGGCTGAGGAAGAAAAACAATTGGCAGTAGAAGTCGGAGAGGGTAGCGTGCGGGCACGAGACCATATGGTTCGAGCCAATCTGCGACTGGTTGTAAATATTGCCCGAGGTTACACAGGTAAGGGACTCCCTTTGCCGGACCTCATCGAAGAGGGCAATTTGGGGCTTTTGCGAGCGGTTGAGGGATTCGATCCCACGATGGGAACTCGGTTTTCAACGTACGCAAGCTACTGGATCAAACAATCGATCAAGCGGGCGTTAATTAATTCTGCCAAAACAATTCGTATCCCCGCGTACATGGTCGAACTTTTGTCCAAGTGGCGGCGCGCGTCGGTTCGGCTGACGGACGAACTTCGCAGGACACCAACACACGAGGAAATTGCCCGTGTTCTCGGGATGCCTAAGAAGAAATTACCGATCATCAAGAAGGCGATCCGGATCTACCATTCCACTCCACAATCGGATCAATCTGAATCGGGATGGTCCCTTGGAGAAATGGTTGAAGACGAACGCCTGAAAAATCCGGAAGATGTGATGCTCGAGAGCGACATCTTACAGCACGTCCAACAACTCCTGAACGAAATTGATCCGCGGGAGGCCACCGTGTTGCGGATGCGATTCGGTTTGGACGACAGTGAGCCTCACACGCTCAAGGAAATCGGCGAAGCCCTCAGCCTGACTCGAGAGAGGGTTCGCCAGATTGAAACAGAGGCCCTGACCCGCCTGCACGAGAATATCCAGGGAAATGGCTAAAGTGCGGCCGAAAGGCGATTCGGCCGGTGTTCTGCATAAGGTAGAACCCACTCCTTTATTCCGGTACTGGCAAATCTTATACTGCAGGGCATGTCAGTAAGCGATTCCATTGAACTAAAGGACTATATCCGGTCGATCCCGGATTTTCCAAAGCCAGGTATCCTCTTTCGGGATATTACACCGTTGCTCGCTTCTG
Organism: Pirellulales bacterium; assembly: GCA_030751095.1. Classification (GTDB taxonomy): domain Bacteria; phylum Planctomycetota; class Planctomycetia; order Pirellulales; family UBA7805; genus UBA7805. The sequence goes on from JASMGX010000099.1 coordinate 4,701, forward strand.
CCGATGCTCTACGGGCCGCGGTCGTGCAACTTGCCGACCGCGTACGCGGTCGGGATATCGATATTGTCGCCGCAGCGGAGGCCCGGGGGTTTATCTTTGCAGCCCCCTTGGCGGTGGAGATTGGGGCGGGCTTTGTACCTGTCCGCAAACCAGGAAAACTACCATTCGACACGCACGCCTTCCATTATGAATTGGAGTACGGGACCGATTCGTTGGAAATTCACATTGACGGAGTGGAGCCAGGCCAGAACGTACTTCTGGTGGATGACCTGTTGGCAACCGGTGGTACGGTGGAAGCGTGCTGCCGCCTGATCGAACGGGCTGGTGCCAAAGTCGTAGGTTGTGCGTTTGTGATCGAGCTTGTTGGACTCGGTGGCCGCAAGCGGATTGCGCCACACGAGTCGATCAGCATGATTGAGTACGACTAGCCACGCAGTCGCTAAAAGTACGCAGTGTCGCTAAAAGTACGCAGTGTCGCTAAAAGTACGCAGTGTCGCTAAAAGTACGCAGTGCTTCTTTCTGATTTACCAGAATGCCATGCGCGGTGTCTCTGACCGCGCGACTGAAACAACTGCTCAAGTTTGGCACCACAAAGCAGGTTTGCGCCAAAAACTAGTTTCGCGTCCCAAATTTATAAAGGCACTTATGTTCATACCGCTGAGACGGTTTAAGAACCGAGTTGGGGAAATGCGCCTGGTTGACCGAATCGGGGTGAAACTGCGGTTCGAGGCAGAGGCCGAAGTGTTTCTCATATTTTGTGCCACTCTTTCCCTTGAGCGAACCGTCGAGATAGTTTCCTGAATAGAACTGGACGCCGACTTCGGTGGTATAGAGTTTCAATTCCCTTCCACTCTTTGGATCGTAGAGGGTGGCTGCCAATTGGGGCTC
>JASMGX010000099.1:5597-9497 GCA_030751095.1 Pirellulales bacterium
AACGCCGACTTCGGTGGTATAGAGTTTCAATTCCCTTCCACTCTTTGGATCGTAGAGGGTGGCTGCCAATTGGGGCTCAGAGGCCTTTTCTTCACGAAGCACGAAATTATGGTCGTACCCGCCGGGGTCGCCCTGGATCTGGCCGATTTTTTCGCCAACGCGCTGCTCCTGGGTGAAATCGAGAGGTGTTCCTTCAAGCGGTGCGAATTTTCCGGTAGGAATGCCGGTATCGTCAAATTCGGTATGGCTGGTTGCCTCCAGTTTTAATTTGTGGTCAAGGATCGTTCCTTTACCTTCACCCGCCAGATTGAAGTAGCTGTGGTTGGTCATGTTGACCGGTGTTCGTTGATCGGATGTTGCTGCAAACTCTATTTTCAGTGAATTATCATCCGTGAGAATATAGATCACCTCTGCAGCAACCTCGCCAGGATAGTTTTCATCGCCATCCGGACTCACAAGAGTGAATCGAACTCCCGCGCCATCTTCTCGTTCTAAAACTTCACCCTCCCATACTTTTTTGTCCCAACCCTCAGTGCCGCCATGTAGGTGATTGGGCTCATTATTTTTCGCGAGCTGATGGGTTTTGCCATCAAGTTCAAAGCGTCCTCCCGCAATGCGGTTGCAAACGCGGCCAACGGTAACACCCATGTACGCTGGATTCGTACTGCCTTTGCCATCACTGTCGAGCCAGCGGTCAAAAGATTCAAAGCCTAAAACGACATCATCGACATTGCCGTTACGGTCGGGAAGAAGGAGCTCGGTGACCGTCGCACCCCAATTTGTCAGCTTGCATATCACCCCATTTTTGTTGGTGAGTGTGTACAAAAAAACTTCTTTTCCATCACTATTTCCCCAGGCTTCTTGCTTCACAGCCGTCCTCTCAAAATTATTAGATGTGTCTGCTCCGATATTTTGAGCGGGTGCCAAAATAGTAAAGAACAGAAGGAAGAGCAGAAAGGTTGTTTTCAATGGATTCGCCTCTCAATTTCGGTTCCGCGAGAGCGTAGCAGTGATGACGTTGGGGCCGCCCCCCTAATCTAACCGTATTAACGCAGCCAAAAAAGTGGCGCACCGAGCGTGTCTCGGGCCTGGTCATGATATGCTCGATCCGCAAATCCGGGCCATTTTTTCGGCATGTTCTGCAAGTAACCGTTCGATTTCGTCGATATCGTCTCTTGTCAGTTCCCAATTGCCGGCTGCGACGGTACCCTCGATCTGTCTGCCCGAACGAGTGCCGACGATTGCAGACGTGACTTCATCTCGCCTCAGCACCCAGGCGATGGCAAGTTCCGCGACAGATCGGTTGTTTCGCTCTGCAATGGCACGAAGACTTTGTACCAACGAGAGATGCTCTTCGATTTGGGGAGACTGAAACATTGGCTCCCGCCGCCGATGGTCCGTCGATTCCAGATGCAATGCCCTTTCGGTAGTCATTGCTCCAGAAAGGAGTCCCCTCGCCATCGGGCTGTAGCACACAATCCCAATGTCATGAGCGACACAGTAATCAAACAGGTCATTTTCAGCACGCCGGTCAAGCATGTTGTAGGGTGGCTGTAGAGATGCGATCGGGTGGATCGCATTGAGCCGTTCCATTTGTGAAACATCAAAATTCGAAACCCCGATGTGACGTACCTTTCCCTCCTCAAAAAGTTCGGCCATGGCTCCCCAGCCTTCTTCGATTTGTTCATCCGGTTCGGGCCAGTGCATTTGATAGAGATCGATCGTGTCGATCCCGAGTCGCCGGAGACTCTCTTCGCATTCGGCCTTCACGCTTTTGGCGTCAAGTTGTCCCGTGACACTACCATCGGAAAGAACCTTCCTGGAACATTTGGTGGCAATCAGTGGGCGGTGTCGGCCAAGTTTTCTGAGAGCTTCTCCAACAAGTTTTTCCGACTGGCCATCACCATACACGCGGGCAGTGTCGATCCAGTTGATTCCCAATTCGATTCCGCGGAGGATGCCAGAGATGGCGTCGGCATTATTCTGAGAACCCCAGCCGAATTTCCAGGCACCACCACCAATCGCCCAGGTTCCCAGGCCTACGGGCGTTAGTTCAAGATCGGTCCGGCCTAATTTTCTTTTGAGCATCAGTGTTTCCTGGTTGTTCGTCGTCGTCAATTTCTTCTAGCGGGAGTTCTAGCTTGAATGTTGGCAGCTCAATGGTTCCTTGCCATACTTGGCTGCTTTGATCGGACTTGTCGCGTTGGCTCGAAAAGTTGATCTGAAGCGTGTACTGGCCGTCATCTACCAATGGCGGGAAGACAAAACCGTGGCCAATTTGGCGAATCTGATTGGGGCGAATTCGCTGGAGGTCATCGGCGGTGTTTTCTCCGTTTTCGCGTTTTGGAACGCTGTAGAGTTTTGCTTTCAAATCCCAACTGCCCGGTCGTGACCAGGTCGCAACAAAAGGATGATCTGCTTCGGATTCTGCCACGAGTAGATCCTGATTCAGGGTGTTCTTGGCGACTGGAAAAACGGCAACCGCCACTTGTGCTGCGATGAGCTTTCCTTCATTCCATACTTCCTCCCCTTCCAGATCTCTGACATCGACGATGAGCCCCATCGCGAGTCCCCCGACCGGTTCACTCCATGGGAGCTCTGCCAATGTGGCGAGTTCTTGTTGGATTTCATCGGTCTGCTCAGCGTTCGCATCGGGCCGGGGGCCAAGACCCCGCAATCGTTTCGAATCGTTATCCCGGTCAAGAAACCATATCCCACGCTTATCCGCTTCGAGAGAATCCGGGGGGCTCTCGGTAAGGGAAAATGGAGAAACTTTTTTTCGCCACTCGGCGGTAACGGTCTGTTTGTCGGTTGCTCCCTTGAGCACCATTTCAACAGAAATTTTACCGATGATCCGGTTTTCTTCTTCTTGGATTTCTGTGAGCTCGCCCAAGATGACGAGTTCCGCCTCAAGAAGGCGAACTGCTTGAGGACGAAAGGCATAACACGATTTTTCACCTGGAGCGAAGATTGCCTGTAGAAGGCAGACGAGAGCGATAGCGGCCAGGCGATTCATGACATTGGCAGGATTCTTGGCGAGGTGGTCCGAAAAAACACCTCGTGTGGAAGACCTTCCCGATCCGTAATGGGTCTCCGTTGCGGTTGAGGAGTCACTCTTCACAAAATGACCCCAACGGGACTCGAACCCGTGTTGCCGGCGTGAAAGGCCGGAGTCCTAGACCGCTAGACGATGGGGCCAAAGCAGGCTGGGACTAATGCCAACACGCCTACATACACAAAGTATTTAAGGGGTAGCGGGCCAAACCGTCAAGTGGCGATGAAGATGTCGCCCATGTTTAACCGGTTTGGTTCGCAAGACTTACGCTCGGGCAACGGACGGCCGTAATAGAGAGCGCACAACAATAGATAGAATAAAAATAGAGGCTTGGAGCTAGGGCCTCAGAGATGCCAGCCTTATGTCGACTCCGCGGCGTCCGGCTCTCCGGTCGGCTCGCTCGTCGTTTCCGCAGCATTTCCATGGCGGATCGCATCGTAGACTTCGCGGCGGTGTACGGGGATCTCTTTAGGTGCTTCGACACCGAGGCGTACCTTATCGCCACGGATTTCAACGACGACAATCGTAATATCATCGTTGATAACAATACTTTCATTCTTCTTGCGAGATAGCACTAACATTGCCGATTCCTTCGGTTTGCTCCTACAAACAATCTTTGGATCAATTGGCGTGCATGCGTTTTATCCAGACGCAAACCAATCCACACCCCTCGGGGGCGTGAAGAACCCATCAAAGCAGACAGTTCCATTGTTTTCACTCTACGCTGTACTACGCAAGTGTCAAGGAATTGGATGGGTGGAAGCGTGTTTTCAGGTGAAAATAGTGTTCACCAGCACGGGTAAAACCGGTAAGTCGGGTGTGCTTGTCAAAACGGATTGTTTGGC
>JASMGX010000099.1:9596-13338 GCA_030751095.1 Pirellulales bacterium
TTTTCAGGTGAAAATAGTGTTCACCAGCACGGGTAAAACCGGTAAGTCGGGTGTGCTTGTCAAAACGGATTGTTTGGAAAACAGGATCTTTTTTGCATGTGGAATGATCTTAAGTGATGGTTTCACAACGCTTTATGTTAATTTCACCCTGTCGGGAGGGAGCATTTTTTGAGGATTGCTCTGATCGATACCGGACAGACAGTAAATTTTGCCTAAATTGAGACGTCCGTCGCACTCCCGTTCTCAATTTGCCAGTTTTGGGGGAGGCTCTTCTAGGGGGCATCTGCTGCGGGCAAGACGCCTTTGAACCGTTCGCGTTTGTCAGCAGAGTCGCCGTGAGAACGCATCCCCGCTGAGATTGTTCTAACTCATTCTTGCGTAGGGTTCATACTCGCTTATAATCCGCAATTCCAGGCAAGCTGTTGGTTCATTGCACCAACGGCAACAAGGGTAGAACCCAAAATAGATTGATGTTCACTGTCTCTTTGGCGAGCTGAAAATCATTTTGCCCATGCCCGGGAACATTTTGGGCAACGAGGTATGACGATGCAAAGATGGTTTCGAGATATTTTTACGACAGTCTATACTGTTAGCTGTGGGATGTACGTCACAGCCCGCTATTGGCTTCGGACGTACGATCCGGATCGGAAAACTTTCACCCAGCATTTTGAATATCCGGAATTGCCGGTGCCCGTTGCAGAGAGATACCGAGGTTTCCATCGGTACGATCTGACAACCTGTATTGCGTGTGAACAATGTGCAAAAGCATGTCCCGTGGACTGTATCTATATTGGCAAAGAACGTGTGGAGGGTGGAAAGGGTTTCAAGGTTACCGGATTTGTTATCGACTATTCCAAGTGCATGTTTTGCGCTTTGTGTGTTGAGCCCTGCCCTGTCGATTGCATCTTCATGGGTTCCACACACGATTTAAGCTGTTATAGCAGAGACGGGTGTGTTGTTGATTTCTCTCGTCTACCGATCGACATTGCCTGGGGCCGGACAACATTGAATCCAACAGCTGTGGCAGATTCGAAAGTGATTGTTGAGCCCGTACATGGTGGCCCGAATCAATAGGAGTTTCATTTTATTTAAGACATTTTATTTAGCGACATTCGGACACGAGGTACCCCCTTTTGTGCGATGGATGCTGGTCGAGAACACCTATGAGCGAAACCCAATCCAACTTCAAGCGATTTTTTACTGTTGAGGAGGCAAATGCTGCGTTGCCACTGGTGCGTGCTATCTGCTCCGATCTTTCTACCCTGTCTCGTAATCTAATCGATCGTCGCGAACGCCTCGCAACGCTGTTGGCCGGTCGTAAAGATGATCGTGATGACATGTACCGGGAAGAATTAGTCCAGGTTGAACAGGAGCTAGAGCGGGATAGTCATCGAGTCGAAGAATATGTTCAGGAACTTCGCGACTTAGGGATTGAGCCCAAAAACGCGATCGAGGGACTGGTCGATTTTCCCTCGAAGATGGACGACCGGGTTGTCTGGCTTTGCTGGAAACTGGATGAACCAGAAGTGCTCTTCTGGCACGAATTAGAAGATGGATTTGAGGGCCGTCAATTGCTGGTGGTTGGCAGCGGCGCCACCGAAGAGGATAGACAATCCAGGCTGGATGATGCCACGGACGAATTTGGTGGCGATCGAGTAAACTGAGTATCTGGACAAGATATCTGGATAAGCAGTCTGGCTAATGCGAATCGAAGTGATCGCCTTTCACTACAGCGGTTTGTTTTAGAGAGTCTCTTGGGCACGGTTGGCCATCTCATGGGACTTGAGTCAATTCTTTCTTCCATTAAGGTGCGTCCGTTGCGAGAAGATTTCTGTTTCTCGGGTCGATGTGAAAAATGGTTGTCGGAGTGACCGGTTCGATTTTTTTGGCGGGGTGTTGGCGATCGGGGTGGTTGTCCCTGCCTGACCCGGAGCTGCTAGATGAGGGAGTGCTGCCCTTGTAAAGCGGACAAGAGCACCTAAAATACGTCTTTTATCTGTTGTTTTTGAGGATTCGAGATGGCCACCCCTACCGCCATAGCCGCCTACTTGGTGCTGTTTCTGGCCGTTGGTGTCATCTTCCTGTTTGCCAATTTGCTCATAGGCCGCTTGGTGCGCCCAAAGGATCCCGATGCGGAGAAGTTGGATGTCTATGAATGTGGAGAACCGGCAATCGGTTCGAGTTTTGTTCAATTTGATTTGCGATTTTATGTTGTGGCGCTGGTATTCATTGTGTTTGATGCCGAAGTTGCATTTTTGTTTCCGGTGACCACGGTTTTTGGAAAACAGACCCAGTTGGCGGATGTTCGTCTAGAACTGGTGGAACACTCAAGTTCGGGGACTGTTGATAGTGCCACGCCCGCATTACAGCCTGGGGTGCAGATCGCTCCTGCAGCGGCCGGACAAACTGTAGCATTAACGCCCTCCGCGAAGGGGCTGTTTGGGGAACTGGGAATGGTGCCCCCCTCAATCTCTCCAGATCCGCTAAAGGCTAAAGCCCAAGAGGAACAAATCCGCAATACGATCAACCAGTTTACGTTCTATGTATATGGTGCGATCCTCTTTTTCTTTCTTGTGCTGTTTGTTGGATTTGCGTACGAGTGGAAGACGGGGGCCTTTGATTGGGTACGGGCTGTCTCGCGCCCGCCGAATCCATCGTTGGCAGATCTCGGAGCATCAAGTCTTGGGCCACCGAGTCTTGGGCCACCAAGCGGCGGTGATACGCTGCGGTGATACTGATGAGGTGGCTGTTTCGAGTTGACAGGAAAACAACGCAATCGCACAAAAAACGTTTCAGGGAATACGGGATATTAAAGATGAGCGGACAGGATCTTATAACGCAACTCAAAGATCACTTTGGTGACCAGATTAAGAACGTCAATCTGGAGGCGATCGATCCATGGATTGAAGTCGTTCCAGAAGGCCTGATTGCGATCTGTACGTTCCTTCGCGATGATCCACAGTTCGGGTTTGATTTTCTCTCTTGTCTCAGTGGCATCGATTATTTTGAGCCGGATCCCAAAAAAGCGGCCAAGGTCGACTGGGAGCCGCATTTGGAGTTGGTCTACCATTTGTGGAGTATCTCAAACAAAACGAGTTTGGTTTTGAAGCTTATGTTGCCGCGTTGGAAGGAGGGGGTGGTCAATGAACTTCCCGAGGTTCCCTCCGTGGCTGGAATTTGGCGTACTGCAGACTGGCACGAACGCGAAATTTACGATCTCTTTGGTATTCACTTTAGTGGCCACCCCGATTTGCGACGGATTCTCTGTCCAGAAGATTGGGTCGGTTATCCCCTCCGAAAAGATTATGAAATGCCAGTTGAATACCATGGAATTCGCTGCCGCTGAAACAGATTTTTTTCATGCCGCGGCTTGTTTGTCGAATCAGTAATCAGTCGAGTCAGTAATCCGCAGATCATAAAAACGATCAACGAATCATTAGTCAGCATTTTAGCCTCTAGTATGTCCACCATCGAAAAAACCCGCATCGTCGAATTTGACGTCCGCACCGATGAGATGCTGGTGAACATGGGGCCCCAGCACCCAAGTACACATGGGGTTCTACGGCTTGTCTTGCGGACCGATGGAGAAATTGTTTCTGAGGTAACACCGCACCTTGGCTACCTTCATCGGTGCGCAGAGAAGATAGGCGAGAATCTTACGCCTCGTCAATGGATTCCATACACCGATCGACTCGATTACCTAGCAGCAATGAGTATGAATCTTGGCTGGTCGCTCTGTGTG
>JASMGX010000009.1 GCA_030751095.1 Pirellulales bacterium
CCATAAATCACACCAAAATTGACCGCTTTGGCGCCCCGACGCATCTCGGGACTCACGTCGCTGAGTGGGACATTGTATACCTGGCTGGCGACAAGTGTATGAATATCCTCGTCGCGATCAAAAGCGCAAATGAGTGCTTCGTCGCCCGTGCAGTGGGCCAACACACGGAGTTCGATTTGTGAATAGTCGGCGGCCAACAGTTGCCATCCCTCCACTCCTGGCAAAAAAGCGGCGCGAATTTTACGACCTATTGGAGTCCGGATTGGAATGTTTTGAAGATTTGGGTCGCTCGAGCTGAGCCGGCCCGTGGCAGCAACGACTTGATTGAACGATGCGTGAACGCGACCGGTGTCCGGGTAAACAAGTGAGGGCAGGGCATCCACATACGTATTTTTCAGCTTGGCAAACTGCCGGTATTCGATGATTTTTTCTGGCAGTGGATGCTGCTCGGAAAGTTGTTCCAGGACATCGACATCCGTGCTGGCCCCACTCTTTGTTTTTTTGATAACCGGAAGTCCAATTTCATCGAAGAGAATTGCTGCCAGTTGCTTGGGCGAGGCGATATTGAATTCGCGGCCAGCAAGTTGATAGATTTCCGTTTCTAACGATTTGAGTTCCTCGCCAAACTGGTGGCTCAATTTCGCAAGCAGATCGGTGTCAACCTTGATGCCGGTGTATTCCATTTCCACCAGGACATCAATCAAGGGCATTTCCAACTCGTTGAACAGGTCGCCAAGATGGTTTTTCACCAACTGGTTTTCCAGCAGTGGTCTCAAGCGTAATGGCACATCGGCATCTTCTGCGGCATAGGGACTAATTTCGGCGAGCGGCACTTGGTCCATACGCAATTGGTTTTTCCCTTTACCGATAAGGGTTTCGATCTTAATCGTGTCGTGTCCGAGATGGTGTTGTGCTAGTGCATCGAGGCTGTGGCTGCGGCGACCAGCCTCCAGCAGGTAACTGGCAATCATGGTGTCAAATGCCACACCCCGGACCGTGACGCCCGCAGAGCGCAAAACGATCAAATCGTACTTGAGGTTTTGCCCCACCTTCTCGATATCCGGATTTTCAAGAATCGGCCGCAAGAGTTCGAGGACCTCTTTTGGATCGAGCGAGGTTTCGTTTTCTGGTGCCCGGACCGGAATGTAGTAGGCGAGTCCCGGTTGGAAGCAAAACGAATAGCCTACGATTTCTGCTTGCCGGGGCCGAACACTGGTGGTTTCGACATCGAGGGAAACGAATGGTTGGCTTTCCAAGATTTTGACAAGTTTTTTTAACGCATCGATGCTGGTAATCGATTGATAGTCCGCTTGCCAATTCTCAGGAGTCGTTTTGCCCCCTTCCAGATCTGAGATCTGCTCAGAAAGTCGGCGAAAACCAAATTCATGAAAGAGGGGGAGGATCTTTTCTCGATCGAGTGGATGAACTTCTGCAGCCATCCAGTCGATTTCAACCGGGACATCGTCGACCAGTCGGACCAGCTGCCGACTCAGGATGGCAGCGTCCCGGCCATCGCGGAGGTAATTCTGTTTGGCCCCCGTAATGTCATCGACATGGGCAAAGACTTCTTCGAGTGAGCCATACTTTTGCAACAGGCCAGTCGCCGTTTTAGGGCCAATGCGAGCTACCCCGGGAATATTGTCGGTGGAGTCCCCCACTAAGGACTGGAAGTCAACAACCTGCTCCGGCCCAATTCCCCAGTCTTTTTCAAGATTTGTTCGATCGTATATCTGGTGTTTACGTATGTTGTAAATCTGGACACGATCGGTAATGAGTTGACGGCAGTCTTTATCGCCAGTTACCAGCACGCAATTCGCTCCGGCACGGTCGGCTTTGGTAGCGATCGTTGCCAGAATGTCATCGGCCTCATACGAGGCATTTTCCAGTAGTGGAATATCGAGCGATTCAATGACGCGACGTATGCCGGGAAATTGCACGGCAAGTTCGTCCGGCATTTCGCCCCGATCCGCTTTGTACTGCTCATAGAGTTCATGCCGGAAGGTTGGACCGGGCCGATCGAAAGCACAAATAAGAAAATCGGGTTTTTTTTTCGTAAGCAGATAGAGCAGATCCCGCGCAAAACCAAAGATCGCATTCACGGGCTCGCCCTGGGGACTGGTCATTTCGCCAATTGCATGAAAGACCTGAAAAATCAAGGAATGGGAATCGATGACGTAGATCGTGCGGCCTTCGAGCGAACATTCTGCTGTTGCGGCCGTTGGTTGGGGCGGTGCAGGTTGACTCACCTGGGTACCACGGTTGTCATCTGAGGGGTCCGCTTGTTGGTCCTCAAATCCCTCCAAGGCAAGCTGGCGTCTCTGTTTGGCCATAACCGGGCCGCTCTGTGGCAATCGAAGGAAACGAAATCATACTGGAAATACGACAGATCCAAAGATCTTGCAGGCCTCAAAGCGGCCTTGGTTGCCGTCCTGGCTGTTCATGGTAGGTCTGGCTAAAGAGCGTTGTCAAGCGACTCACTTTTTTAGGCACCCATGGATTAAGATGGTACTGCTTAAAGACACGTATTGCAGTTGTCAGAATCGATGATTTTACGACGGTGCGAACCAGAATGTTCGGTCAAAACCTTTCGAGTCGCGTGCAGAAAGAGGAGGTGAATCGGTATCCCTGGTTTGCAGCCCGTTTCTGGGATGGCATGCGAATGGGGACCTGGTGGCGACTCCTGGCCCGAAACCACTTTGCCATGTCGCCGGGTCGGTTTCCCACCTCGTCTCTGACCTTCGTTGCAAATCCGATCAATTCGGTCTGTTATCGATGGCAGGAAATGCGCTGGCGACGTCAGGTTGAGAAGATGATAATCGACAAGCCACCCCTTTTTATTTTGGGGCATTGGCGAGCGGGAACAACGCTCTTGCACGAACTGTTGGTTCTCGATTCACGCTATGGCTATCCCACTACCTACGACTGCTTCGCGCCAAGCCATTTCCTCTCAACGCAACAGTTCATGACGCGTTGGTTCGGTTTTCTGCTGCCTGAACGACGTCCCATGGACAATATGGATGCGGGCTGGAACCGCCCCCAGGAAGACGAATTCGCTCTTCTGAATTTGGGGGCGCCGTCCATCTATGAGACAGTTGCCTTTCCCAACCATGGTCCTGCAGGGCTCGATTCGCTTGATTTTTCTCGGTTTAGTGAGCGACAGATTGAAACATGGAAAAATACACTGCAATGGTTTTTGCAGCGACTCTTCTTTCGGGAACAACGCGAACTGGTGCTCAAGTCACCGCCCCATCTTGGCAGAGTCAAGGTCCTTCTTGAAATGTTTCCCGATGCCCGTTTTGTACATATCGTTCGAGATCCGTATGCGGTCTATCCTTCGACATTACGTCTTTGGAAATCACTTATCCAAACGCAAAGCGTTCAAGTTCCGAGATGCGAATGGCTTCCCGACTTTGTGTTTACCGCATTTTCTAGACTTTATACTGCGTTTGAAGAGAGTCGCTCTCTGATTCCACCCGGTCAGTACTGTGAAATCCGTTACGAACAGCTAGTAGAAAATCCTGTCGAAACAGTTCGCTCGATCTACCAAAAATTGGGGATCGATAGTTTTGAAGAGATGATGCCGCGCCTAACGTCGCACGTTGCCGACTTTAAAGATTATCGTACGAATCAGTACGCATTGGATGAAACCACCCGAGAACAAATTCGGGAGAAGTGGTGCGACTTTATGGAACGATACGGATACGATCGCAATTAGCCAGCGATCGGTCCCCTATCGGTTGCTGTTTTTCCCGACCGGAAAAGTGGCCCGGGCATTGGGCCGTTGATCGCGCATTTCCTCACGCAACTCTTCGGTGCTCATCATTAATTCGCGCTCGTATTTTCTTCGCTGGTAGAAAAAGTCAAAGACGGCAAGAATCAACAGTGCGGCGGTGGCCTCCAGCATAATGCCAAAGAGAATGTCGATCAGTGCACCTGTTAGATCACCAATCGACATCGTAGAGAGGGCGACAATATCTGTTCTGCGGGCATAGAGCCCCCAGAGGACAACCGTGCCAATCGCAAGCAGTTTTACCAATCCGAATCCAGTCCGGACCGTGTTGTCTGCCGAAAAAATCCGTTTAAAACCATTGCCCGGCCCGATGCGAGACCAGTCGGGGACGGTTCTTGCAGGATGGATGTGAAAGCGGGTCTGCATGAGATGGATGCCGAGAGGCACCAGCAGAAGAAACATCAGTACGGGTAGCAGCAGGGTTGCAAGTGGTACCAAATGATCTTGCAACAATTCAAACCATCCGTTTGGAGTCAAATTCGTTAAAGACGGAGTGCTCAGATGCTGCCGGGTTGTTTCCTCGAGGTAATCGGCGAAGTTGTGACCGGCGACGAGGAACGCCAGCATCATTCCACCGAGCAGGGCGGCTCCTGTCAGATCGGAGCTTTTGGCGATATGCCCCCGTGCGCGGGCTTGTTGCCGTTTACGAACGGTTGCTGGGTGGATGCGATTTTCCATTGTCTCCGTCCGCAAAAGAACGCGAACCTGCAATACCTATTTTAGTGAAAGACTACGTACCGCTTTAAAAAGTCTGTTGCCAAATCGACATGAAGGAAGTGACCTCATCGCTGAATAGATGGCCAATGACGGCCAAAGAAAAGAGCAGTGCCAGGAAGGTAACCCAAAGGTTGACAGTAAATCCCATCGTGAAACTGTTCAGTTGTGGCATGGCGCGACTAGCGAGACCGATGAGCAACGTTGCAGCCAAAACGGCTGTGACCGCAGGCGCGGCAACCCGAACCGCCATACGAAAACTTTCACTGACCAAACGTGTCATGGTCTCAAGCATGCCTCCGGGGAGTGTGGTATCGGCCGCAGGGAGTGCTCGGAAGGAGTCCAGGATCGACATCATCATCAATCGATGTCCGCCGATGGCAACAAAGATTGCCAGGGCCAAAATCTGCAAGAGACGTACTGGTACGGGGCAATTTGGAGAGAGGGGGTCCATACTTTGTGCGGGAACCATTGCTGTTCCTGTCTGAGCAATCAGGCCACCGGCTAACGTAAATCCTGAAAAGAGGGTCATAACGGCAATTCCGAGACTGGCCCCAATCAGGATGTTTACCAGCAGTCCCACAAAAATTTCTGAATGGCTCGATGGAATGGCGATACCGACCTGCCACTGTAGTGGTGCTACCAGAACGGACAGGACAACAGCGATCAGAACACGGATATGCAGTGGGATGGCTCGCGATCCAAAAATGGGGGCCAACAATGCCATCGCGCCGATGCGGGAAAATACCATCGCAAAGACAACAATCTTTCCGGAATATAAATGTAAAAGCAATTCCATGGGGACTCGATGGTCTACGATATTGGCGTTTGCCGGAGTCGGATCAATGTGGCCCGAGTCGGTTCATCAAAGAGGACCTGATTAGAGGTTGGTTGGAATCCCGGAAATTAAATCGGTCGAATACTGTACGAGCTTGTTGATGATCCAAGGCAATAGCAAACTTACAACGAGTACCACGGCAACAATCTTTGGAACAAAAGAGATCGCCTGCTCGTGAATCTGGGTGATCGCTTGAAAAATCCCAGTCAGAAGACCAACGGCCAGCCCCGTTACCAGAATAGGCGCGCTGGCGATGAGCATCATCATGATTGCTTCGCGACCGATATCGATGGCATTTTCAGGAGACATGGAAAGAACGGCTTTTTAGATGGATCGATCCGATGGACAGGATGGTGGAACCTTGAAAGACGTAACTACAAAAACGGCTGGAAACTCTCCATCAACATGCCGACGATTAATTGCCAGCCATCGAGGAGAACAAAGAGAAGAAGTTTGAATGGGAGCGAGAGTAATGTCGGTGGTACCATGACCATCCCCATCGAGAGTGTGACGCTCGCCACAACCATATCGAGGATGAGGAAAGGAATGAAAATCTGAAACCCGATAAGGAATGCCGTTTTTAATTCACTGAGCATGAAGGCTGGTAGCAGGGCGGAGAGTGGAACATCCTCATAATTCTCAGGAGCCTGGGATTGCGGCATGTACTTTAGGAATAACCAGATGTCTTCCTGGTTGCCGGTGGCCTCAATCTGCAGGCTCATGAAGCGGCGTATCGGTTGGACGCCGTCGGTCCAGGCTTCCTCGAGCGTTTTTTCGTGTTCTGTGTAGGGCGCGATTCCCTCGTCATACACTTGCTTCCAAACTGGGGTCATCACGGCGAGTGACATGAAGAGTGCCAGGGAGGTGATGACCTGCGAGGAAGGCAGTGTCTGGATGCCGAGGGCTGCCCGCAGCAGGCCGAGGACCACCATAATGCGGACGAAGCAAGTCGTCATCAAGAAAATCGCCGGCGCCAGAGAGACGACGCCCAACAGCAAGAGTGTCTGCAGCGTCCCGTCCAATTTTTCCGGGGTGATCCACTGGAACAGTTGCTCCGTCAGATTGCCCGTCTGTTGTCCGGGGCGGTATGTCGGATCGACATTCTGTGCGTAGGATACGGTTGCCGGTAGAGAGAACAGGATCGTCAACAGGACCGCGGGGCCTGCAAGGCGCGCAGCTCGAACGAGGCAAATGTGGGCTGCCTGTGACGAAGGAGTTTCAGCCATGGCGAGTTTCCGCATATTCAGAATGTGGATCGCTCTTGAGTCCGGCATCACCAAAGCGTTCTCGGTCTGAAGAAAATGATCGGGGGATTGCCGAGAAGAGGGCGGTCCGCAGGATGGATTTGCGGCCATGCCGCTCGCTGCAAGCGTTCGCTAAGCGTTCCACTTCTTCCGGCTGCGTAATTTCACTCAGCGTGTTGGCTCCGCTGGCAGAGACTGCGACTAAAAGCAACCGGTCGCCAAGGCGGATGAGTTGTACGTAATGTCGGTTATTGAGTGACGTTCGACCAAGCACCTCCAGAACCTCTGTCGGGAGCATATGCCCGCTTTTTCCACGGGTCCGCCGTACGAAATAGACCACGATGGAAAAAATCCCCATGACGACCGCAAGGCTGCCAAGCGTTTTTAAGACGGGGCTTTCCGACCGGTCGGCAGGCTGCCCGTCGCCGGTCGTGGGCGCCTCAGAGCGGTTGAGAGGCAAAGGCTCATTCGCAAGATCTCCACTGGCCGGTTTTTTTCCAGAGACAGCTTTGCCATCGCCCGTCAGTTCCGCTCGGATCGGCTGCTCATATGTTGCTGGCGCAAGATTACCATTCTCCTCGTCGGCATTGCCAATGGTTGTGGAAACCACCAGCATTGCAAAGCACCAGATCCACCTTTGGATAGTTAGGAGCATGTTGCTTCTTTCCGAAGTGCTTGTAGGTTGCAGGAAATAGATTCCTGAGGGCTATCTGCCGGATTAAACAATTGCATCCACGTGAGCAATCACATCCGTAATGCGAACACAAAACCGATTGTTGATGATGACAATTTCCCCACGGGCAACGAGCGTATTGTCTGCCAGCACATGGACCGGTTCATCAACCGATTGGTTCAGAGCGATTGTTGTTCCCGGAAGAAACTCTTTATCTGCAATGGTATCGATTTGGGTACGGCCCAACTCGATGGAAACGTGTAGTTGACTTTCAGTCATGTCATTCATGACAGAGGCGTTGATGCAGAGTAATTGCACCAGCGATTCGTCGTTGAAGTCGGGTACTGGCAATGCTCCTCGGAGCGCGGGCGGGTAGTGTCCTAGAAGCGTTCTACCGAATCAAGGCCAAGTCACCCTCAGCAGGGCGGTGAGAGAGCCTCTCAGGGGCCGGTCGACCCCGTGAAGCTATACCATCCGGCGCGAACGGTAGCTGTCCAGCTCATCCGATGCGCGCACTTCTTGCGCTGCTTGCTGCCGGGTGTTTTCGAGAAGCTGATTGTTGCACAAATGGTCTACCATTCGGACATCCTGCTGGGCCTTGAGAAGCAGGGCCCTTTGCGATTCCAGTTCTGCCAATGCCCGGCGTTCTTCCTGCTGGAGTATTTTCTGATTTTTGAGCAAGTGTTGGCGATAAGAATGTAGCTGGAGGAGATTTCGGGCAGAGTGGCACCTTGCATCTTTAGCGGGCCTAGAATCGGTGCCCATCTCGGCAAGACACATTGCGATTTGGCCGATTTTTTTTTGTAGGGCCGTGACCTGCGCCAAAACTTCGGTGACTTGATTTGCCTGCCCGTCACGTGCCGATTTTCGTACGTGATGCAGCATTTTCCAGGGCATCTTTCTGTCAGACAAGTTCGCCATTTCCTTTCCATCCATCCGTTGTGGCAGTCATCTTCGATTAAACGGAGGAGCAGTTTTGTGGTAGGAGAGACAGTAGTCCATCGCGGGCCGAATGGAATGGGTGCAAGGTCTGGCTCGGTTGACACAGATACTGATCCATCGATTCGCGGAGTTGGATCGCTTCATCAAGAAGAGGGTTCGTTCCCGAACGATACGCTCCGATCGATACCAATTCTGCATACTCGCGATGGGTTGCCTGAAGGCTGCGAAACTTTGTGGCTGCTGCCTTCTGATCGTCTGCCATCAAGGAGAACGAAAGGCGGCTAACGCTTTGTAAGATGTCGATTGCCGGATAATGACCTCGTGCGGCCAGATCCCGAGATAGCCAGATATGTCCGTCCAAAAGTCCTCGGAGCGCGTCGCTGATCGGTTCCTGTGCGTCATCGCCCTCGACAAGGACATTATAGAAAGCGGTGATGTTCCCTTCCGGAGAGCGGCCGGCTCGTTCGATAAGTTTTGGTAACAATGCAAACACACTAGGGGGACATCCTCTTGTGGTTGGTGGCTCGCCTGCAGCAATTCCAATTTCGCGTTGGGCCGTTGCGATTTTTGTAATCGAATCCATCAACAGGAGAACATTTTTTTTCTGATCCCGGAAATATTCTGCAATCGCAGTTGCTGTCGAGGCAGCGCGCAGACGAATGGGGGCCGGTTGATCGCTCGTTGCGACAACAATCACGCTTTTTGCCAAGCCCGCTGTACCCAATTCACGCTGTACAAATTCGTTCACTTCCCGCCCGCGTTCGCCAATGAGTGCAATGACATTGACATCGGCACTGCTATGGCGTGCCAGCATTCCCATGATGGTGCTCTTGCCCACTCCAGCCCCGGAAAAGATCCCCATACGTTGCCCCTCTCCACAGGTGAGCAAGCCATCGATGGCACGGATTCCGGTAAAAAAAGGTGCCTCGATGGTTGGTCTTGAAGTTGCGATGGGGGCGGCTCGATTTCGGGGGATCCGGTCGAACGCTGCCAGTGGTGGGCCGGCGTCGATCGGAAATCCATCCGCATTGACGATGCGTCCTTGGAGTTGGGGACCGACTGCAAGCCAGCCTTCGGAATATTTTAGACGTACGCGGTCTCCTCGCCGTATGCCCGTCATCGTATCGAGGGGAAAAAGGAGCGTGGCTTGATCGGTAAATCCAATGACTTCGGCAGGCAGTGTGCCGCCAAGATAGCTGTCAATCTCGACCTGCGCACCGACGGGAACGGGAAAGTCTGCCACCTCTACCGTTACACCAGTCGTTTGTAGAATGCGACCCTCGATACGGGTCGGAAGAATCCGAGCAATTTGGTCGATTAAAGTATTCACGTGTTGCTGCAAGAGGAGGCTGAAGAAGGTCGTTGCATCGTGTCTCGGCAGGAAGTTTGAGCAGGTTAAGGTTGAGATTGTGTGTTATCGAGTTCGGAGAAGATACGTTGGAGTTGGGATTCGACACTTTGATCGACAAGGCCATGGTCCGCCTCTACACGGCACTCCCCGGGGCGTAGTTTTTCATCGGCAACAATGTCCACTGCGGCAAGAGGCGCTACCTGCTCTGCAATATGTTCGGCACTTGTCCCCAGGGATTGGCAATCCGCGGGGTGCAGGAAGATACGTAACCGACGACTTGTGGAAAAAAGCTCGAGGGCTTCACGAATCCATCGTTCTGAAATATCAGGTTCTTGCTCGATTTGACCACGAACGATACGTTGCGAAATTGCGATCGCGAGTTTCAGGACCTGCTGATGCGATTCAGCCTGCCATTGCTGTTGCAAGTGCTTGATCTGCTCGATGGTCTTCTGGAGGAGATCGTATTCTCGTTTTAGTTTCTCCTCGCAGTCGCAGTCGGCTTCACGCGACTTGTCTTTGAGAATATGTGGGACATTTTCCCAATGGTTTTTTGGTAGAGGTGCGTCTGGAACAGGTTGCTCCTGCCCCGATGTAATTTCATCAAAGTGAAAGGCACCAGGAACATTTTTGGACTTGGACCGGTTATGTTTAATGAGGGTGGACATGTCGTTTCCTAAACGGATGCGCCAGAGGGTGAGGATGAGCCAAGTTGGATGCGTCCGCATTGGCAGAGACGCTCTGCCATTCTGACAACGGATGTGCGACTGGCTGTGATTTCAGAGGATTGTGCAGGTTCTATTTCATCGAGTGCTTTTTTGAGTCGGTCTGCTTCGTCCGGCTTCATATTGCTTGTGACGCGTTGTACAACTTGCCCGTCCAGACTTGAGAGGGTCAAAATGGCATCACGCTGATCGACAGCATTGAGGATTTTGCACAACGTTTTTCCATCAAGATAGACAAGGTCATCAAAACGGGTGGTTGGTTTTGAGGATTTTTTCTCTCGTGCCTCAGAGGCCGATTGTTTTTGTGTTTTGATTTTCGGACAGCCAGTGCGAAGTTGTTCGGCCAATGCAGTATTTTGGCCTTCGAGACCCTTGATGATGGAGGCCTGAGTATCGTGAGGGACAAAATCAAGAAGATCACCAACGGCTTTAACGCCTGCACTTCGCTTCGAATTTTTGAGAATCTGAGCAGTAAGGCGTTTTTCAAGGCTCTGTTCTATTTCGTTCAGGACGTCAGGGCTCAATGTATCAAGGTCGCTGAGGCGAGTTAGGATTTCGACTTGCAAGGGTTCCGGAAGGCACGACAAAACCGCCGCAGCTTGTGAAGGCTCAAGATGTGAGAAGACGATGGCAATAATCTGAGCATTCTCAGTGACTAGGAGTTGGTGCAAGGTGTCGGAGTCCACCTTGCTTAAAAAATCAAATGAGGGTAAATCGTCTCCATCAGCAGTAGGATTCTTTGCAGATCGATTTGCATGTACCAACTCTTCCGCAGTGATTTCTGTTAGTTCGACTCCCGCAGTTTGGCGATGGGGAATCAGATGATTGATGTCCCGCTCCCCAGGCACTACCAAATTTCGGTTGGGCTCTTCTAAGTTGCCATTGATGAAACTGTCGTTGGCAGGTGTATTCGCCAGTTCCGCTGCTAAATCGATTTGGAAGGATGTGGATGATTGTGGTTCGACTTGGTCGGTCGCTTCGGGGGGGGCGGTTGAACTTCGTTTTAGAGACTTTATCGTTTCCGAACGTTGCTGTTGCCAAATTGCAAGACACCCTGCGAGCACGACACATCCTAAGAAGATCAATATCCAGGAAGAGACATTAGGGTTTTCACGTTTTGATGATTTTGCCTGCTTCACCAGCGGTACAACGGTGGGCAGTTTTTCAGGCCCGTTCTCAGTGGTACCGGTGGCATGGCCCGGTGAGGGATTCAAATCAACAATGTAGATTTTGTCCTTTTCGAGGCCTGCAATAGAGGCAGCAAGGAACTCACATATGATTTGCGACTGTTTCGGATGGAGTTGTTTGTCGTTCGATGCCCGCACAGTGACGGAAGCGGTATAGATAGTCCTTGGCCGAAGTCCGCTCGTTTTCTCCGCATCATATTGAACCGTGGCTTCGTCAATGCCTGGGAAAATGCTGATCATGTTTCCCAATTGTCGTTCACGTGCGTTTTTGATGCGATCTTCCCGTTGCTTCTTACTTTCAAACGGGTTGCTGGCGTTAATTGCATCCTTCATCACCTGACCTGATTGGGATGGCAGCAGGTCCGCTTTTTTCAGAACTGCCATGTAGCGGCTTTTTTGTGACTGAGGGACCGTAATCTGGTTTTGATTGATTGTGTATTCATCAAGTTCTGCCTCAGCAAATGCCATCTCGTAGGCCGCCAACTGGATTTTGGGCACATTAGTGGTTTCCAGGAGCGGCACACGGTTTTCCTCGCCCTGCGGATTCCAGAGGCAGGCCAAAGCAACAACGCCGATAAGGATGAGAACGACGGTTGCGGCGCGCATGCCACGTGGCAGTTTTTGAAAGCGGCTTGTTATTTCGCGCTGGATTTGTTGGAACAATTCCATGGTCACCTTATTCTTAAGCTGCATTTCGGACGGCTATCGATGACGGCAGACAGATGGTGAAGGCAGCACCACCCTCCGGACAGTTTTGTACTTTTAGAGAGCCTCCGTGTGTCGTTGCAAAATGATGTGCATCTGCAATGACATCCCGCGAATTTTGGGATCCTGAATGGGGGGCAGATTGAATCCAATACTCTTTTTTTGTTGAAAGATGCCCGCTGCGACTGTCGGCGATTTCAAGCTCGATGCCATTGGGGTCGGCGTAGACGGTCAAGCTAAGCTCACCACCCGTCTCCATACTGCCGATGGCGTCACGGCATACAGTTCGCAATACCGAACAGAACATGGCACCGTCGATATCGGCTTCCACACTTTCCGGAACATCAACGGAGGTTTGGATGCCTTGAGAGGATATTTTCTGGTCAAATTCGTCGAGAACTTGAAGGATTGCCCGGCGTAGATTCGTTGTACTCGTGGATTCGCGTTGGGCGTTGGTGATAAAGGGAAAAATCTGTTCCTTGAAACTGTTTGTGGGCCTGCGCATGGATCAACCTTGAAGCAAAGGGAAGGATATGATGGTTCGGTTTTACAGCTCGGAAGTTTTCGGCCAACGGAAAACACCCTGCCGGATGAAAATCCGAATGGCCGGTCAACACGGGACAAATAAAGGTGGCGGAAACTACTCGAAAAGGGAGCGTGCTGTCAATCCGCATTCGCCTGTGCCAGCATTGATGGTGCTCGCTGGGTATCACGAGGCGATACTTGCTGGACTGAGCGATCGCAATCAGCAAGTAACAACAGGAGCTTGTTGCGATTCTGAGATGGTTTCCATGATCCAGCGATCAATATCAGAGAGCATCAGATCGCTCAGGGAATCGCCCGCTGGATATTGGCGTAGTGTGACTGTCATGCCGGCAGTGTGAAGCAATCGCAAGTTTGCACAGACCATCGAGTCCGGATAATCCAGATTGTCGCGTTCAACACTCAGGAGCAGTGAAAGGCGTCGTGCATCGAGAAGATGCCGGAACGGGGTGTTGCCAGTCGGCAAAGCACCACCTATCGATGCAACGCCACAAAAATAATTGGGCATGTTCATAGCAATGCGAACGGCCATGGTCCCGCCACTGCCGCTGCCCGCGAGAAAGATGCGGTCAGGGTGGATACGAAAATGCCGGCGCGCATGTTCGATGGACTCGAGCACATTTTCAAGGGTTCGCCGGACATGGTTCTCTGCCTGAGGCCAGGTGAAAGCATCCGCGCTTTCGCTTGCTTCTTCCGGGATCATCTTGGTTCCACGCGGTGCAACAGCGACATAGTTGCGCATGCTGATTCTCGGCATCACATACCGCAGTTGGTTTTCATTCTGTCCCGATCCATGCAACCAAACCAGTAAGGGGTATGTGTAGTCCGGTTCGTAATGAAGCGGCGCAAAGACAGAAAGTCCAGTTGGGTCGGCCGGACCCGTATCGATACTCTCGAGAAAATCACCACGGGTAGAAGATTGCTTGGTCTCCTGCAGCATATCGGACATGAGACGATTCATAATGAAGAGATCTCCTAGAGGAGCGAGCGTAGATGTTTTCGCGCTCTATCAGTTGTACTTTTTTTTGCGATTGTGAATCCGTAAGCCGTCGCGTCATCTCGTGACATGAAGCAAGTTTCTGCTCGCAGTTCGGGGGACGAGATTGGGCATCGGGTCAAGTAGTTGGAAGGCACTCTGTGAGGGCACCTGCGGGTTTTACATCGCAGGTCATCGTCAACGCAATCCAGATTCTTTCTCGCCCGGACCGGATCACTGGCATAGCTATCACAAAGTCGTTTTTCAGAGGGCAAGGTTCAGGCAGAGTGCCACTACCGTGCTAGAACGATTTACGGACTCTCCTGACGGTGTCCGCAAAGAATTAGAAATGGGAGAATTTCCACATTAAGCCCGGACCGGAACTTGTTTTCTGCCTCTTCCGGCAGGTGCGTTTCTACCCGAGTAGCTGTTTCATAGTTGCAACCAAGTCTTTTACGGCATTCACGCTATTTTGAAATTCAGCTTGTTCCTGTTCGCTCAATTCCAGTGGAAGGATTTTTTCGACGCCAGCGGCTCCGAGGATGGCAGGAACTCCCACATAATAGCCACCAACTCCATACTCGCTGTCGCAGTAGGCTGCCAATGGCAGCACCCGCTTTTTGTCTCGCACAATGGCTTCCACCATTTGGGCTGTGGCTGCGGCTGGAGCATAGTAGGCGCTGCCCGTCTTCAGCAGCGAGACAATCTCGCCACCACCTTTACGCGTTCGTTCGATTATTTCCTCAAGGCGGTCCGATGCCAATAATTGAGAAACCGGAATACCGCCTACTGTTGTACAGCTCCGCAGAGGCACCATCGTATCGCCGTGGCCACCCATCAGCATTGCCTGAACATCTTCCACGCTCACACCAAGTTCCATGGCAAGAAAGGTGCGATAGCGGGCCGTATCCAACACGCCCGCCTGCCCCATCACGCGGTGGTGCGGAAAGCCAGTATCCTTCTGGGCTTGTTGGACCATGGCATCGAGGGGATTGCTCACCACGATCACAATGGCATCGGGGCTGCTGGACTGAATTTCCTTAGACACAGAGCTCACAATGGCCGCATTCGTTTTAAGCAGATCGTCACGACTCATGCCGGGTTTTCTCGGGATGCCGGCAGTGATGACGACGACATCGCTATTGGTGGTGTCGCTATAACAGTTTGTCCCGACGATCGTGCTGTCGAATCCAACGATGGGTCCTGCTTCCATCAGGTCGAGCGCTTTACCGGCTGGCATGGTTTCTGTCTGTGGAATATCGAGCAACACGATATCTCCCAACTCAGCCGCCGCACACCAGTGCGCAGTCGTGGCTCCGACATTCCCTGCTCCAATAATCGAAATTTTTGCTCGCCGCATTCGTCGCTCCTGTCCTCTATTCTGTTTTTCGAAAAGGTGTTGTTGTAAGCACCGATGGATGTCAGCCCTCGAATATCCTCCTGCAGGAGACCGCGTCAAGGTATCGGGTCCCGTTTTTAATTAATTTCCGGAAGGCCCCCAAGCGTCGGGGCCAGAATCATCGGGGCGCATGGCACACGGCACCCTGAAAGAAGCAGTGGATTTAAAAGAAATGGGGTAGAGGACCGGCGCACAGGTCCTCTACCCCAATCTGGTGTGGGCGCGAACTGAAGTTCCAGCAGCAGTGCTGGATCTGAACGTCACGCGCTCTTTTGTTGTTGGCCTCCGAGGGGAATCATCTTTTCCCGTCCGTGGACCATGTCTTCGGTAATGATGTGTTTGGCAGTTTCCGTATGGTCCGGAAGATCAAACATGATGTCGAGCATGATGTGTTCAATAATCGACCGCAGTCCCCTGGCGCCCGTCTCTCGTTGCTGGGCCTTTTCTGCGATGGCCAACAGTGCCCCGTCGGTGAACTCCAGTTCGGCATCTTCCATGGAAAACAGTTTTTGATACTGTTTCACGAGGGCATTCTTTGGTTCAGTAAGTACTCGGACCAAGGCCTCGCGGGAGAGTGGTGTGAGGGCCGAGTGGACCGGCAATCGCCCGACAAGTTCCGGGATCAGACCAAATTCAAGAATATCGTCACTCGTTACATGGGGTAGAGTCGTGGCTAGATCCGAATCGGCCTCGAATCCGCTTTCCTGTCCAAACCCAATCGTTCGTTTTCCGAGACGCTTGCCAATGATCTTTTCGATCCCGACAAAGGTACCCCCGCAAATGAACAAGATATTTGTAGTGTCCATCTGAATGTACTGCTGTTCGGGATGCTTTCTGCCCCCTTGCGGAGGAACATTGGCTGTGGTGCCCTCGAGCATCTTGAGCAACGATTGTTGGACTCCTTCGCCTGAGACATCCCGGGTGATCGAAACATTCTGGCTGGTCTTGCCAATTTTATCGATCTCGTCAATGTAGAGAACGCCCCGTTGGGCTGCTTCGAGATCAAAGTCTGCAGCATGGAGTAACTTGAGTAGAAGATTTTCAACATCCTCGCCGACATAACCGGCCTCAGTTAAGGTCGTAGCATCACCAATGGCAAACGGTACGTTCAATGCTCGGGCTAGTGAACGTGCAAGCAGTGTTTTTCCTGAGCCCGTTGGACCTACCAGGAGAATGTTTGATTTTTCGATTTCAATATCTGAATCGGTGTCACTAGCCATCAGTCGTTTGTAGTGACTATGTACAGCCACGGCGAGGACGCGCTTGGTATGCTCCTGGCCAATGACATATTCATCCAGTTGGCCGACAATCTCGCGAGGCGTCGGTACATCGCTAAAGAGCTGCTTCGAGGTGCCCCGTCGTCGTCGTTCCTGGTCGAGGATTGATTGGCAGAGTTCAATACAATCACCACAGATATACACATCGCCAGGACCTTCTACCAACGGACCAACAT
Source organism: Pirellulales bacterium (assembly GCA_030751095.1). GTDB lineage: Bacteria > Planctomycetota > Planctomycetia > Pirellulales > UBA7805 > UBA7805. The sequence continues at coordinate 16,538 of JASMGX010000009.1, forward strand.
CCCGGTAGCTTTTCCGGCAAAATGAGCAGAAGGCATTTTTTTTGGTCGTGCTACCACTTCGGTGGCCGATACCGCTGTTATCGCGTCCCGAGGGCATCTTTTCTCCTTTCAACAGTAGTGGTCCAGCAAGATCACTACGGGCCTGTATTCAAGGTGTCGGAATTCTAGTCCCGTTGGGGTGTCGCTCGAGTTGGTCCAGCCCGATTCGCATCAGGCCATCCCGTAGGGCATCCCTGTCCCTTGAAAGGCTCGAGAAAAGTTGTTGTTCCAATGCCGCCGGACTGACGCACCAGTGGAGCAGTCCCTGCGAAGAGTTAAATCCACAGGATCCTTCTGTGTCGCTTAACCCTCATGGTCGGTATCTTTTGACTCTGTTTTGAGTTCATACGATAACCGTGTTTTAATAGTTCGGAATTCTTCGTTCGTAAGCTCACCTCTGGAATGCATTTCTCGGAAATTGCTAAGGAGTTCTGAGGTGCTGATCGTGTCATCGTCGGCAGCACCGCGCCACTTTGACACGATGTATACCCCAACCGCAACCAGCGCCACGATCGCGGCAAGCAGCATAATCGCTCGGGTCCACGGACCTTCTAATAGTTCCATCACGGCAAGTCACCAAGGTAAGGCGAAGCGGCGGGCTCGCGCCAACTGCTCGCAGACCTGATCATTATGCACGTTGACGAGAAAGGAGTCTACCAATGCAGATACGGATCGATGAACATGTAGGTTTTACAAAGAATTCGAGAAATGGCTCCCGGACAGTAGTTTTTATCGTTCCTTAGCGCCCGCCGTGAGGGACACTGTCGATTTTGCGTCTGCAATGACCCGCGATTTTTGTAAGAATGGGCAGTTGGACACAAAGTGCTCGCCAGGTTCCTTTGAGGGGGATTCAGTCGTGCCGGGAGGGGGCGTTTTCCAGCGGAGAGACCCTCGTGGGGGGGTTTGCTCCTCCAGCGATTTTTCGACGAGATCGTCCATACATTGAGAGAGTTGGAGGCTTTGGTATACTCCCGGTGCGCGAGCTACCACTCCAGGGGAGAGAGCAACCGAATGGCAGGCACACTATCGGCCATTGACTATTTAACGGCCACCTCTCCGCCTGCCGGAGAATTGGTCAATATTCTCTTTGGGGATGATCCCTACCTGAAGCACAGTGTCTTGCAGGCTTTCAAGGAATCCAATGTATCGGGTGAAGATGCCGATTTTGGGCTGGCTCAACTAGATTGTTCGACAGCAGCCTGGTGCGATGTTGTCGATGCTCTGGCAACCCGTCCGCTTTTTGGGACGGGCAGGCGATTGGTAATCCTGCAAGACGCGGACGATTTTGTCAAACAGTACCGCAGCAACATAGAGGACTACGTAAAAGCCCCTACCACCGATGGAGTGTTGGTCCTTACGGTTCAAACATGGCCGAAGAATACGCGGCTTTATAAACAAAATGATAAAACGGGATTACAGATAGATTGTAGAAAACCTTCGGAAAAACCGTTGGCGCTTTGGTTGCGCAAAGAAGCAAAGCGCCGATTTGGTTTTAACCTGCCTGCAGAGTCTGCCCGGGAAATGGTCGAGATTATTGGTTGTGAGATAGGGGTGCTCGAACAGGAACTGGCAAAACTGGCACTTGTTGCAGATACAAAAACCCCACTCACTCCCGAACAGATTCGGGAGCGGGTTGGTGGCTGGCGAACCAAAAAGGCTTGGGACATGCTCGATGCTGCTTGTGATGGAGATGCCCGTGAAGCGATCAAGCAGTTGCAGCGGCTAATTCAGGCAGGGCAGCATCCGATTGCAATTCTTGGCCAGGTTGCACATTCGCTACGGCATTTTGCATTGGCCACTCAAATCTACCGAAGGGCTGAGAAACAAGGACATCGCATGCCGCTGCGGGCCGCATTGGAGGCTACGGGTGTCAAACATTATTTTCTCCAAAATGCGGAGCGGAGAATGAAACGGCTGGGTCGCCATCGCGCTGGAGAGCTTTATCGATGGCTTTTGGATGCCGATTTGGCAATGAAGGGCTTGAGCAGTTCTCCGCCACGAGCGAGATTGGTTTTGGAGCAATTGCTCGTCAAGATCGCCGTGAGCAGTGATGTTTCTCTCGGGCCTCCCCCGGAGGTTGCGACGCTGCAGCGCTCTGGCTAAGTCTTTAGCACGATCCCTTTAGAACGATTGCCATCCGGTAAAGCGCCCGATGGATTCTGTTTTTCCTGATTTCGAATCGAATGAAATGTCGATAAACAGGAGTGGTGCGAACTCGCCGCACCGGAGAGCTGCCGAGTCCAAAAAAGCCTGGGTCTCCGCCGCTCTTTTTTCTTTGATGCCGATCCTCTCTATCGCCACGGCACACCGGTTGGGCATTGTCTTGAGGCAAAAAGCCTTGTTTTGCGGTTGTCGGCCTAGCGCGACCCTGGTACGATCCCGCGGATTTTTGGCGCACCCTCAAGGGTTATCGGAATTGCTTCCCATGTAGGAGAGACCACGATGCAGTGTAGAGTATGCTCGCTGCAAACGGATCGCCATCCTGTCGCTCATTGGTTGCTGACTTGTCTTTTGGGAACAGTTCTCTTAGTCGGCTGCAGCGGATGGCCTTGGCGTGATGGGGCTGTTCCTGAATCTGTTGCCAACTGTCGGGAATTGTCCCAACAGGCAATTGCGCACATTGAATCGAATCGCTGGCAGGAAGCAGAGGGTTTGCTGGACCAAGCCATTACGGCCTGTCCTATCGATCCTGATGCCCGCCGGTACTACGCCGAGACATTGTTGCAGCGGGGAGCCACGGAGAAAGCACTCAAGCAGTTGAAAGAAGCAATCAGATTGACACCCAATGATACGACATTGGCGGTTCGCGTTGGAGAAATTTATTTTTACCGTGGAGATCATGCCACAGCTAGCCGATGGGCCAACGAAGCGATCAATCTTGATCCGAGTGCCGTAGACGCCTGGGCGTTGCGGGCTCGTGTTCAGCTTGCGAGCGGACATCCGCGAGACGCTTTAGCCGATTTTCAGCGGGCATTGGGATATCGCCCGGAAGACAGCCGCTTATTGGAAGAAACGGCAGATGTGTATATGACACTCGGGCGTCCCGGGCGGGCATTACTCCTGCTCCAGAATCTTGCCGATACGTATGTCTCTGGTGAGGTGCCAACGGAATTACAAGAGCGCAAAGGGGATACGCTCCTTGCGTTGGGTCGGCACCAGGATGCGGCCCTCTGTTACCGTTTGGCTTGTCAGGACAAAGAACCTTCGGCCGATTTACTGTATAAACTTGCCGAGGCTGAATTGCGACTCGGGCATCTCGAACAGTCTCGTATCGCAATAGAGCAAGTACTCCGTATCGATCCGCATCATCGAGCGAGCAAACAACTCCTGTCAAAATTGCCCGGTTCCGCATCAGCAAGCTATCGCTGAAACACAGCCGATGATCGGGGGCTATCATCGTGTATCTCTGAGGATGCTTGCCGAGAGTATCTAAAGAATTCAGGAGCGGGAAGCTATCTGGGACTCGGCGTCGTTTTGTTCTCGTTGCTTCCGTTTTGAAATGTACGCATGGACCAGTAGCAGGATAGCACCACAGACCAGAAAACTGTCTGCAATATTGAAGTTGGGCCAACGCAGATCGTCATTCCACTGGAGTAATATCCAGTCCCGCACCGCATAGATCGGAGTTCCTTGCTGGTGCCTCTCGGTCGTCCAGGGCCAAACAAGACCGTGCATTCCTGTTCGATCGTATAGATTACCAAGGATGCCGGCGGTAATGCCGCCGAGCGCCACGGTAAGCCAGAGGTTACGTGCCTCGCCAAGAATAAAGAGCCAATACCCAATGCCCAAGATGGCCAATACTGAAAGCAGGGTGAACCAGACTACCATTCCCTGTCCAATGCCGAATACCGCGCCTTCGTTCAGGCTTATCTGCAGGCCAACATGGCCTTCCCAGAGCCAGAGATAACCGGGCTTATTGGGCATCGGAGGCCAAAGTTTGGAAAAAATCCAACTCTTTGTAAAAAGATCAAGCGCCAGGCCGCTCAGCGCAATGCACAAAAAAATCAGATAGCGATTTTTCGGGACGCGCCTGTGGCAGCAGGTGTCCTGTGCGCTGCGGTTGTCTTCCTTGATGGACGTCTTATTCCCGGAATCCATCTCTGTGTCCGCATCCTCACTGTTCTCGATTGGAGGCGCAATCAATACAAAGTGGTGTGTAGGGGATTGCCTTGAGGCGAGTTTTGCGGATTGCTTTTCCGCAATCGTCACATTTCCCGTAGGTGCCATCTTCAATCCGTTCGATGGCTGTTTCGACGGCCTCTAAGGTCGATTCCTCGGTTTCCATCAGACTGAGCGTAAATTCCTGCTCGTAATTATCGCTGCCAATGTCAGCCATATGGATTGGCATGCTCGAGAGATCGCCATTCGATTCCATCCTCGTCTTATTGAGCGCGGCATTTGCCATGGTTGAAACGTCACCCCGGAGGCGACCGCGCAACAACAAAAGCATTTCCTTAAAGGGCTTCATCTCGGTTTTTTTCATGCTGTTTCTCCGATGTTCTTCTCTCCGGTATTGGTCTCACCGGTATTTCGTCGGCCTCTACCCGCAGCGATATTGCCGCTCCTCTAAAAAAAGCGAGACCCGTCATTGTACGAATCTGACATCAGGCTGTCAAAGGTCCTGAAGCCCGGTGACCTTGATAGGAAACAAACCCTGCCATAGACTATTTTTCTACTTGAGCATTGGTTCCAGCAGTTTTCCGATCTTTGTCGGTAGCTCCCTCACGAATCTTACCCGGGAGGCGTAGATGTGTTTGCGCCACGACCGTGACTGAAGTTGCTTTTCAACGTTGTATTTCTGCTTCCTGTGGACAGACATTTGCAATCGACGAAGCACTCGTTGCTTGTCCTGATTGCAGTTCTCTACTCGATGTGCAGTACGATTGGGATAGCGCAAAGGGTCCGCGCAGTCTTCGCGAATTCGAAACCAGCAACTTTGAACCGCAAAACCCACTTGCACAGAGTGGGGTTTGGCGGTTTCACCGCCTTTTGCCATTTGCATCCCCCGAACAGCTAGTGACCATTGGTGAAGGGAGGACGTTGTTGCAGCATGCAGAGCAGGTGGCCCGGTATGTCGGTCTTGGATCTGGTCAACTCCATTTGCAATATGAGGGAATGAATCCGTCCGGAAGTTTCAAGGACAACGGGATGGCTACTGCATTTACCCATGCGGGAATGATTGGCGCGACAACAGCGGCCTGTGCTTCGACCGGTAATACCAGTGCATCACTGGCCGCATTCGCTGCAGTCACCCGGGCTCTGAAGGCAGTGATTTTTATTGGCTCCGGAAAAATCTCGTATGGAAAGCTTTCCCAAGCGCTCGATCACGGTGCACTTACGGTGCAGATTGCCGGTGATTTTGACGACGCAATGGATCGTGTTCGGGAAGCGGCTTCTCAGTTGGGGATCTATTTAGTCAACAGCATTAATCCATTCCGTCTGGAGGGTCAGAAGACGATCATGTATCGTGTTCTCGAAGGGTTGGGATGGGAGGTTCCCGACTGGATTGTGGTTCCCGGAGGCAACTTGGGAAACTCGAGTTCGTTTGGCAAGGCGTTTTCGGAATTATACCAGTTGGGGCTGATTGATCGCCTGCCGCGTCTGGCAGTGATCAACGCAGCGGGTGCCAATACGCTGTTTGAACTTTATGAAAATCGCAAGTTGCGTTGGAATGATGGCAATCCCGACACCCAGATTGCGGACGACTATTATCGAGAACTTGATGAGGCCAATTCTTGTGCTGAAACGATTGCCAGTGCGATTGAAATCAATCGTCCCGTCAATCTCTATAAATGTCTACGAGCCTTACAAGTCTGTGATGGAGTTGTCCGTGAGGTGACCGATCAGGAGATTTTGGATGCCAAATCCCAAGTGGGAGCTGGTGGATTCGGTTGTGAGCCTGCCAGTGCGGCGAGTGTCGCCGGTACCAAGCAGTTACGGAGTGAAGGCGTGATTGCCGATAGTGATCGCGTTGTCTGTATTCTGACAGGCCATCTCCTCAAAGACCCGGATGCCACGGTGGCTTACCATACCACCGATCAGGATATGTTCGATCGGATATTGGGTAGTCGTGGGGTCCAACGGGCGAGTTTTGCAAACCGAGCGATAGCAGTTCCCAATGATCTTGATGAAATTATCAAAGCGATTCAACTTTACAGTTAGCCTAGAAGGTGTGAGCGGCTCTTCTTGAAGTGCTGCACGAAAGGAATCCGATGGGAAAAACAAGGATCGTCATTCACGGTGCCGCCGGAAAGATGGGACAACGTTTGGTCGCATTGGCGGCCGAAGATTCTCAGTTGCAGATCGTGGCGGCCATTGAATCGGAAAACCACTCCAGTTTGGGGGAAGATGTAGGTCTATTGGCAGGGACGGGTCCTCTTGGCATTCCGCTGTCGAGAGATTTTTCCGAGGCCGATGTGGTGATCGACTTTTCCGTACCCGCCGCTGCTGAAGCGATCACTTCTGCGTGTGTTGAAAGAAAAGTTTCTCTCGTCATGGCAACCACGGGGTTGAGCGATGCCCAGCAAAAGGCGCTGCACGATGCGGCGGAGAAAATTGCAGTCCTTTGGGCACCGAGCATGAGTTTGGCGGTGAACTTGACAATGAAATTAGCAGAGATTGCAGGCCAGTCTCTACAGAATCATGCTTCGGGGGTAGATGTAGAAATCCTTGAACGGCACCATCGCTTTAAGGAAGATGCGCCGAGTGGAACCGCACTCAAGTTTGGCGAGATTATTGCTGGTGTCATGGGGCAGACGAGGCACCAACATGGTAGGGAGGGTCGGCCCGGAGCGCGGGACGAAAATGAAATCGGTTACCATGCGATACGGGTCGGCGACAATCCCGGCGAGCATACGATTGTCTTTGGATTATTGGGCGAAACACTCGAGTTGCACGTCTCAGCGACCAATCGGGATGCCTATGCACTCGGGGCGCTGGCCGCTGCCCGATTTATCAGCGACAAAGAGCCCGGGTACTACTGCATGAATGACGTTTTGGGTTTGTGATCCACAATGTATTTTTGATGGATTGCCCAACGGACCGATACGAATCCAAAGAAAGAGAGCAGCTGCCAAGCACACCAGGGCGCAGCTGATACACCAACGATGGCAAAATGCGACGAAGGCTATCGGTGCGAGGTCTGCGGCCAGGATGTCTCCGAGATCACCGAGAGCGATCTCTATCTCCGCTATGTTATCGGACAGGTCGGAGTCGAAGTGCTTTACGCGCACCCGGAACGCCATATCCGCTGCAATCCGACGCTTGCACAGTTTATTGTGGATGACGATTTTGAGCCGATTGAGGTGGAGGGTGCATTCGACAAGCGCAATCTTGACTCGCAATATGTTCAATCGCACCAAACCTTGGTCACTCGGGGTTGGCAACGACTCGGAGAAATTGCCAAAACGGAAGTGGCGATGATAGATTATCCTCTGCCGGAGGTACTTGCCCGCAACAAATCTCGCGACGCCTCGAATCCGTGATCTGGTTGCTATTCCATTCCCGGTTTCTGCTCAAACGCTTCGCAAATCAGGTGGATGGCATGGAGACTCAACTCCTGGATCCGAGCGGGATCGGTTGCGTTTGCGACTACGGCAACGTCCACGAGTTGTTCGAGCGGCCCATCTTTTCCACAAAAACCGATTGTGGTCACTCCTCCTCGCCGCGCCTCCTCTGCCGCCGCGAGAATATTGGGCGATTTTCCCGAGCTTGAGAAAAGGATCAGCGCATCACCCGCTTGGCCGATGGCTTCGACCTGACGGGAAAAGATCTGCTCGAAACCAAAGTCGTTGCCGATGCAAGTGAGCACTGCGGCGTCGGCACTCAGTGCGATCACCGGAAGTGGTGCGCGGGAGATGCGGTAACGTCCTACCATCTCGTCCGAGAGGTGCTGGCAGAGCGTGGCCGAACCTCCGTTTCCGGCGACCAGTACTTTGCCCCCACTCCCAAAAACATCCCGCAACTTTTCGACGACGGTGGCGATCTGGTCATGCAAGTCGGTAGGGTCTGAAAGGCCACGGACCAATGCATCGGTTTGAGTTCTGAAAATATTTTGCATCACTTGCAATTTTCTGTTGGGTCCAGTGGGTTTTGAGGCGATGTCGATAGCACTACTTTATCGCTCCGGTGGAAAATTGCGACCGGTAGCAGTAGGAGGCCGGTAAGGCCAAAAATTCCAAATTTGGGGAGTCCCAAGCTGGCAAGCAGGTAGCCGGCGAGCGGATAAAAGACAACGGCCGCGATGATGATTGCAATCCAATTCACCAGATTCATGGTACCGATCACGCGGCCCTTCATTTCTTGTGGAGGTCGTGACTGGAGGAAAACCTGGACGGGCAGGGCTAAAAAACCTGCAAAGAAACCGGCAAACACAAGTGCGACCTGACTGCCTTGATGGCCAAGCAGATGCGACCAGTCCCGCGAGGCGGCGAGGCCCGGTTCCTCTGGGAGTACGGTGGCCGGTTGGCCTCCGGGCAGGGAGAGCAGGAAAAGGGTCACGGCCAATCCTAGCGCACCGATGCGTACGAGTCCGAAATTGACAACTCCTGCTGAAAGTTTTCCAGCCAGGACAAATCCGGCGGCAATACCGATCGAAATCGACGAGAGTAGGAAACTGGTGTTACTGTTGTCGAGTTTAAATTGTTCTTTTCCCAGCCAGTTCACCATCATTGGGAAAATCGCAGCGACAAACCAAAAAATCGAATAGATGAGCAGCGCCCGCCGGAGAGCTGTGTCTTCTCGCAGCAGTCTACGTGTGGGCGGTGCGATGGCGACCGAAGACCAATTGAAGGGGGCGTCGGGTTGTGCCACAGGTGTGCGGCGGACCAGAAGCGAGGTCAATGTTCCCAGGATGGCGATGGCGACACAGATCCAACCAGCCGTGGAAAGAGATTGAGAGAAATGATCCAACAAAATCCCCCCGAACCATGTGCCGAAAATTAAGGCCAGGAAGGTGGTCATCTGGATGATGCCGTTCATGCGTGGCAGATCGCCTCCACGGACCATTTCGGGGAGGATGCCATATTTTGCCGGGCCGAATACCGCACTCTGCGTCCCCATCAGAAACAGTATGCCCAGTAGCAACCACGGTATACCAACGACATAAAAGCTACTGGTTTGTAATGTCTCGGTGCCGGCACCTTGTCCGACCGAGCCGGTAACGGGTGGGGCCGTGACGGCAAATGCCACCACAGCAAGTACCATGACAAGCACTTCTGCTACTTTGCAGCCGACGATAAGGGAACGTTTTCCTACACGGTCGGACCAATACCCCGAGATTCCGGAGAAGAGAATAAAGGCCAGCGCAAAAATACCCTGCGCTAGAAATTGTTGGTCGTCTGCTTTACTGCTCGATGAAATAACGACGGTCACACAAAGCAGCAGCACAATTTGTTTGAAAACGCTATCGTTGAATGCACCGAGAAACTGTGTACCTGTCATCCCCCAGAACGCTCGATCCTGATAGAGCGGGGGAAGCGAGTCGTTTGGTACCGAGGGGGGCATATTCTGTTGCACAGTATCTTCTTCAGCGGATCGGGAGTTCTGGGCTGTCCCATTATGGGCGTGGAGAGAGTCTGCTAGCAAGATCGCTAAACGGCATTGACGTGCCTGGGGGACAAACCTATTACTCCCATCCCGTATTGTTTTTTTGGGGATCCGATCGTGGGATCGCGGGCATCGCTGCGCCGCGGGTGCGCTCCGCTCGGATTTTCCTCAGCGACGCATGGCTAGAAGAAAATTTCAATGAACGTTTGGTTTTCTTGGCATTTTTGGTCTCTCTTTTTGTTGGGCCCGCCTCCGGACCGATCGGGTCGGTGTCGGTTCTGCCTGGTCCCCATCTTTCTGGCGACCGGAGTGCTGTTGGGTAGCACCGGTTGTCAGACCAGCCACTGGCTGGTGAAGAAACAGGATGCGTGGTCGGTTTTTGGACACATGCCATTCCAGTCCGAATCTTCCATTGACCCCAGTGAGCGTACTCACCAGACGCTCAAGCGCCTCGTTCTCGGCGAGGAACTTGAGGAGGATCCAGAGCAGGCATTTGCACAACTGCAGAAGATTCTCCAGCAGGAGCCTTCGGCAGAAGTCCTGTATGCCTATGCCGAGATGGCATATCTATTGGCCACGACGGTGGAAGAAGAGGATGAGAAAAGAGCTTTTGATCTGTATGTCACCTCGGCGGCAAATGCCTGCGAATATCTTTTCGACGAGAGATTTCATGCCACCCGCAACGCCTACGACCCTCAGTTTCGTGGTGCCTGTGATCTATACAATCATTCACTCGCAAGTGCCATGCGAATGATAAACCACCACGGCGGTCTCAAGCCAGGCCTGCAGCATTTTTGCAACGTGGGAACGGAATCGACGCTGTTTCGGATCAGTTCGCAAGTTGAACATCTTAAACAGGATAATATTAAAAAGCTGGATTTTGTCTCGGACTACGAAATCAGTGGTTTGCCAAATCACTACCGAACGTATGGATTGGGTGTCCCCCTGATTGTGGAGCGACGTCCGGACAACAAAAGAGCGATGCTCGAAAAGCATTATCCGCCCGGACTGACCATTCCCGTCACAGCCTATTTGCGGGTATCGACACACCGGAAATCGGATGCCGACGACACCACCATTCGTGAAGCGGTCCTCGAATTGCACAATCCACTACAGACACCCAATGTGCAAGTTGCAGGTCAATGGATCCCGCTGGAAAGCGATTCCACGACACCGCTGGCCCACTTTCTCGATCATTTGGATTACACGGACGTGAGCGCAGCGACATCCGGGCTCCTGCATCCGGATGAAAGCCCTCATCCAAGCGGACTCTACATGCTCGAACCGTATCAACCGGGAAAAATCCCTGTGTTACTCGTTCACGGTATTTGGGCAACACCGATCAGTTGGATGACCATGTTCAATGATTTGCGGAGTATTCCGGAGATTCGTCGCCACTATCAGTTCTGGTGCTATTTTTATCCAACGGGTGAGCCGTTTGTGTACACGGCCGCCGATTTGCGGGAACAGATGATCCAATTGCGAAAACTGTTGGATCCGCAGAGAGCGGAACCTGCTCTTGAGCAAATTGTGATGATTGGGCACAGCATGGGTGGGTTGATTTCAAGGCTACAGTCTGTCGATAGCGGCGATCTTTTCTGGCAACAGGTTGCCTCGCAGCCACTCGATGTTGCCAAAGCAGATCCCGATACGAGGAAACAGATAGAGCGTACTTTCTTTTTCCGTGCGAATCCTTCGGTCCGCCGCGTGGTGACGATTGCCACTCCATTTGCGGGGAGCGACCTTTCCAACCCGACCACACAATGGCTAGGGAGTAAATTGATCAAACCGCCAAAGATCATCAGCGATTCGTTGATGAAATTAAATCGTGAGAATCCAGATTTGCTGCGGGAAGGGATTGCGGATCTGACACCGACCAGCCTGGAGATGCTCGCCCCGGGTTCTGCGGCCCTCAAAGCCCTGGCAGCTGCCACTCCGGCACCCTGGGTGAGTTACCACAACGTGATCGGCCGTACTGAGCAGCGCGATTTTCTTCACAAGGTGACAGGGGATGGTGATGGTGTGGTGTCGGTTGCCAGCGCACATGCCGGCGATGCGATCTCGGAGATCGTCGTGAATGCCGACCATCAGACGATCCACAGCCACCCGCAAACGGTCCGGGAAGTACGGCGGATCCTGCTCTCGCACCTTTCCTCGCTACAACTCACGAAGGAAGAGCAGAGCCCAGAGCGGTTTGAAGCTGCCGCCGCCTATTTCCGCTGACCATTTGCTACACCTTGCCGCTCTCAATGAGCGATCGAGCGGCAATCTCTGCGGACCATCTCCCCGGTGAGCACTGCTGCTAGCCGCGCGACCGTTTTGGGCGATCTGCCCAGATTACCTGTGACAGATTACCCGTGACAGATTACCCCTGACAGATTACCCGTGACAGATTACCCGTGACAGATTACCCGTGACAGATTACCCCTGACAGATTACCTGTGACAGATTACCCCTGACAGATTACCCCTGACAGATTACCCGTGACAGATTACCGCCGGCAAATTATCTTGGCGGCAACGTACTCGATGTATTTCGCGTAGACAGATCTTGTGTAAAGGGGAGGGGAGGGCGTCCCTCTTCCGGTGCCTTATCGCGCTTTTTCCGCGTCTGGGGCATGTATTTTTCGAGGCGTGAGGCAGTCGGTGGCAGCGGCTGATGGGCCTCTTCTTGCACATCGTCACTGCCAACCTCATCTGTACTGACTTGCGGCGAATGCATCCCTGCCGGGGACTCCTCGGCGTTAAAAACGGGCAGCTCGCCCCGCACGATGCGGACCGAATCGGGCGCTTCAATGCCGATGCGGACGGTGTTGCCTTTAATGCGCAGGACCGTGACCGTGATATTATCGCCAATCCGAATGGAGTCTTGTGATTTTCGAGTGAGAACCAACATTGCATACTCCTTTATGCGAGATAAGAAATCAGAAGAGGGGTATTTGATTCTACGCAGCCAATCGTTAGTTGGCCCAAAAAAAATCGGAGCGGGAATAAATAGTTTGAATATGCGATGTTTTGTGCTTGTCCTGTTTTGACAGAGACATCTAAAATAGACGTTTATGTTTGCCTAATCGAAATAGACCAACGCGCCCGTCCTGCTGGGTTGCTAGCATTGCTGGTTGTTCTCTATTTTATGTGGACAGGGTGTTTCATGCGGACGGAGTGTTTCATGTGGACAGAGTGTGGCGGCTTTCATGCAGGTCGATCGATAGGCGGGCTCGCCATGGTTTTCTACAAAAAGAACATTGTTCATCGCGAACCAAATCACGAGGCGCACCACAAAATCGTTGACTGAAAATCGGCGCTTTTCCTGGTGTGGATTGGATCGGGTGATTCATGGACCTACTCAAGCAATCTCTCGGAAACGAACAGATCATCCTGGATCTGCGGGCGCAGAATCCGCGCACGATTTTTCACCAGGTCATTGAAACAGCAGTCGATCGGAAGTTGATCCCTTCCCACTTGGCCGAAGCGGTGGAGTCGGCTCTCCTTTCACGCGAAAAAATGGCGCCCACGGCCATTGGGCACTCGGTAGCGATTCCACATGCCTATCTGGAGGGACTGGAAGATCCGTGTGTCATCTTTGTGCGGCTTGCACGTGCCGTGAACCTCGGTGCCCCGGATGGAATTCCGACCCGCTTTTTCTTTTTTATGCTCGGGCCGTCGGGAGATGCCGGGCGACATCTCGATACGCTCGCAAGCGTTGCGCGGCTCATGTCGGACGACGAGTTCCGCTTCGATGCTACGCGAGCCCGCGATCGCAGTGAGTTGCTCCGTGCGCTTGACCGCTATCGCGACCGCACAACCACGCCACCGCCTGCTGCAGAAGAACCGCTCACAGGGCTTGAGTATACCGGCCGCTTTGCCGGTGGGCTGATGGCCGACATCCGGCGACGGGCCGCGGTCTACAAAAGTGACTTTACCGATGGGCTGCACAGAAAAAGTGTGAGTTCCTCACTGTTTCTCTTTTTTGCCCGCCTCACGCCGGCCGTGACGTTTGGCGGGGTGATGGCGGTGCAGACCGACAATCAAATCGGTGCCGTCGAAATGATCATCGCGACAGCACTCTGCGGGATCGTCTACGCACTTTTTGCGGGGCAACCGTTGATCTTTCTCGGCGGTACCGGGCCGCTGCTGGTCATCACCGCATTGCTCTATCAACTCTGTGTCGATCTGGCGATTCCTTTTTTGCCGGCCTACGCGTGGGTGGGACTCTGGTCGGCATTCTTGCTATTCATTCTCGCCGTGACCGATGCGAGTTGCCTGATGCGCTACTTTACGCGGTTTACGGATGAAATCTTTGTCGTTCTGATTTCGTTCATTTTTATATACGAAGCAGTCAAATGGATGTTCCTTGTCTTTCAGGAATCGCGTCAGAGCGGGCAATACGATACGGCACTCTTTTCGCTGATCTTGACCCTGGGGACTTTTTTCATAGCCACAAATCTCTCTCGGATGCGGCGGAGTCGCTTGCTCCGGTCCAATTACCGTGAGTTTCTTTCAGATTTTGGGCCTACGATCGCTGTGCTCGTGATGACGCTCGTGACACTCTGGTTCCCCGGGATCAAGTTAACAGATCTGGATATCCCAGAAGTCTTTGGTACCACCGACAGTGAACGTGACTGGTTGGTGCCATTCTGGTCGATACCCCTCTGGGTACCGTTTGCTGCCCTCGGCCCCGCCATTCTGGTGACGGTGCTCGTATATCTCGATCAGAATATCACGGCCCGACTGGTCAACAGCCCGGACCACCGGCTCAAAAAGGGAGTGGCCTATCATCTCGATCTGGCGGTCGTTGCCCTGCTGACCGGAATCTGTTCGCTCTTCGGATTGCCCTGGCTCGTGGCGGCGACCGTGCGGTCGCTCAATCATGTGCGATCGCTTGCCACGATGGAAGAAGTGGTCAAGCCGGACGGCTACAAACATGAACGGGTTTTGCAGGTCCGCGAAAATCGTGTCACCGGTCTTGCGACGGCACTGCTGATCGGTAGCACCCTGTTGTTTTTACCCCTGTTGAAGTTCATTCCCCTTGCGATTCTCTACGGACTGTTTCTCTTTATGGGGGTTGTTTCTCTGGTAGCCAACCAGTTTTTCGAGCGGCTGAGCCTCTGGCTGATCGACCCGGCACTCTATCCCACTACCCACTACACGCGGCGGGTCGCCATTTCGGTGATCCACAAATTTACGTTGCTGCAGATGGTTTGTCTGGGAGTTCTCTGGTTTGTGAAGGCGAGTTTTCTGGGCCTGCTCTTTCCGTTGTTTATCGCGGTGTTGATCCCGGTGCGGCTCATAGCGGGGCGTTTTTTCTCGGAGAACGATCTGGCCGCGCTCGATGCGGAAGAAGAGCCGGAAGAGGAGGAGACGCACTGGGCCGCATGAGGCGGACCGCCAGCTGCTCCGGCCGCAACAAAAGTAAAAGTCGCCACAGCGGGTGGGGCTTGGTTTACTTGCGGATTCCAATCGATTTGCTGCGATCCCAAAATCGGGTTGTAGTCTCCGGGGGGATCGGCGGTATGGACCCCTTGGCGGAGTTTGCCTGCCTGGCAGCGGCCTTTGATGACTCTCTGTTCTCGGTGCAACGACAGCAACTGCAAGGGTACTCGGGGGTCCACTTGTACTTGCACCGCTCACACTCGTACTGGTATTTCTTCAGGACCTTGACCGTCCGGATGCGGGCTCCTTTGCAGGGAACCGGACACTCGCAGCACCCCGAGGCGCAACCCCCTTTGCAGCTATCGCAGCGGGGTTTTTGCCAGGGGAAGGTGACTTTGGGGATACAGATATCTTTGCAGACGACTTCATAGAAATTCCTTTTGACATTTTCGGTGCTCACTTCCAGCTTGCATCTGGGGCAGCAAGCCGAGCAGCCCGAATCGGAATCATATTCTGCCAGTGCGGGCCAGCTTGCGATCGAGGCGAGTGCAAAAAGAGATACTAAGGCGGCAGATGAGACAAAAATGCGGTAATGGTGACGCATGGCTAATGTCCTATGAATCATGGCCAACTATTTTTTGTGAAGATGTCTTAATGGCTTCTTCAGGAAATGCTTTTATTCCGTGTGCGATTACCAGTAGACCATGAACCGGGTTCCGAGAATGTTGTAGTCTCCGCTGGTACCTGTGCCGGCCGGTAAGGGGTTTTGCCCGGTAGTGCCTGTGTTCCGATCGCTAATTTGTCCATTGATATAGTTGAACTGCATGCGGGCATACGGATTCCACCACCAGTTGAGGGCGAAGGTGAAGCTATTGCCGATACCACCGTCGATCCCTCCGCTGTTGAAGTCACCGTGGGAATAGCGCCCAGCGATCTGCCAAGCTCCCCAACCGCGGGCCCTGCTGCCATCCTCGGTCCTTACGACAAAAAAGTTTTCGTTGGGATAGGTGCGGTCCAGAATGCCCCGCTTTCGATCCCAGGTGGTGAAGTCGTTTGTGAGAAAATAGGCGACGTAAACGTAGCCACCATGAAAATTGAGATCAGAAGCCCCTCCGCTCCGCTGCATCTGTACGCTCATATACTCGCCGACGACCGACAGCCGGTTAATGTTGATCAACCCTTCGACGCCCCCGAGTTGATACGTTTCGCCGTTGGTGATCTGCCCGGTGTCGTACCATCGTGTGTCGGAGTATGCCTCGGGCCGCGTTCGAAAGCGGGCCTCTGCACCGCCATTCGGGAAACAGGCCGCGCCGGAGAGGCCCCAGTGGGCGTAGCCCCGCCCTCCGGACATTTCGTCATACCAGAGAGTATTGGCAATCCGACCCGCCAGTTCCGGTTCAAAATTGTTGGATTCAATCCTGCCCAGCGTAGAAATATTCTGCATGAGATTGGCGCCATAGCGCCAGTTCCATCGTTCATTTTGGGAATATCCGTACGCCTGAACTCCGAGCCGCCGGGCGCTGCCACCGTTGCTGAAGGCAGCAATCATTAAGGGGCGCTCCATAAAAACCATGTAGCGGCTGCTATCGAGGTGCGCCAGGCCATACGGTCTTTTCTGGTTTCCGATGAGGAATTTGTCGTTCCAGGGAAGATTGAGCCATCCGAGATAAGCATCTTTAAGCGTGGTGAAGTCAGGTTGTGCAAACTCCAATTGCAATTTGTATTCCATGGTCTCGCTGACCTGCCCCTTGGCACCGAGTCGCAAGCGTCGAAAGCCGATAAACGAGTTTGGGTTGCCTATCGTAGGTGGAGGTGCCGCCGTTGAATCCGGCCATTGCGAACCGACCCAGTTCACCAGGGGCGAGTCGCTCGGAAATGCCCAATAATCGATGAACGCACGGCCAAAGATCGTGATCGTCGGTTTCGTGACGATGTCGATTTCTTTGATGTCGTATAGTTCTTCCGACTGTCTGACGACCTGGTATTCGAGCGCTTCGATCCGCTCCATCAGGCTGCTCAGAGAGATGTTGGCGACGCTAACCGTCTGCCCCGATTCGCCAGACCAATCGGCTTGCTGGGCCAGAGTCGGTTTTGAAAATGTGGCAAAAACTACCGCTGTGCCAACCGCTAAGATCGTGGCAAGACGGACGCCGCTGCTCTCTGAATGGCCGCGTTTTCTGTTACGTCCGCCCATAGATTCCTCTAAGTGGGTGTAGCGGTTCCAAGAGTCTTCTCTATAACAAACTAATGCAACTTATTGCGGTTAATCGGTATATTCCGTAACGTCACAATATGAAGATTTGGGGTGTTTTGTTCGAAAAGTTGTCCCTTCTCATTGGGCAGTGTTAAGACATTACAATCTGATAGTCTGGAACGATTAGCGTCTCTTGACGGTCTCTTAAAGTCCGGCCGTTTATTGCTAAAGCGAATGCCAGTTTTCCTCCTTTCAGGAAAGCGTTTTTGGCCATTTCCTAAGTGCTGCGAGAAAAACGGAGGGCCGGTCGGGCGACAATGTTCATGTTTGGGGGATTTTGTTACGATAAGCCGAGCCATTTATTGGGGTAGAGTTAAAACTTCATAACTAGATAATCAGGTAGACAATTGCGAAAGTTCGCATTTTCCCCGCCCATTTCCTCCCCATTTTTTGTTCCGGTTCCCCGAATCCAGGAGAGAATTTTTCGTGATGTCCGAAGCGCTGCGTGAAAAACAGATGGCCGAGGCAGAGGAGATGCTTGGGGACCGTCTCGCACAGGTCGGGTTTGCCCGCGGCCTTTATTTCGGCCATTACCTGCAGGATAAGTTGGTTGCCTATCCCGATATTTTTGCCGACGAGCAGGGAAACGCACTGGTCGAAAATCTTGCGAATTTTTGCCGGGAAAAGATCGATCCGGTCGCCATCGACCTCAATTCGCGGATCCCGGACGATGTGATTGCCGGGCTGGGCGAGCTAGGGGTCCTCGGGGCTTGCCTGCCGGAGTCGACCGGTGGGTTGGCAATGAGCCAAACGCAATATTGCCGCTTGATCGAACTGCTCGGCGGGCACTGTGGCAGTACGGCGCTGTTTGTCAACGCCCATCATTCGATTGGACCGCGGGCGATCGTGCTTTTTGGCACGGAGCAGCAACAGCACGATTGGCTGCCGAAACTGGCAACCGGTGAGTGGCTCAGCGCTTTTGCCCTGACCGAACCGGAAGCTGGCAGCGATGCGGGTAATGTGCAGACGACGGCGATCCCGACGGAGGATGGCAGCGGCTATCTGCTTAACGGAGAGAAACGCTGGATTACCAACGGAGGCATTGGCCAGGCCCTGACGGTAATGGCCCGTACGCCCGTTGAGGGGAGCGACGAGACAAAAATTTCTGCGTTTCTCGTCTCACCGGCGATGCCCGGTTTTGAGGTGGTTGAGGAACGGATGGACAAGTGCGGTGTCCGCGGTACCGCGACGTCCGAACTGGCATTTCACGACATGTTCGTTCCCAAAGAGAATCTGCTCGGCAAATTGGGCAGTGGCCTTAAAATTGCTCTCAACGTGCTCGACTACGGGCGGACGACTTTTGGGGCCAGTTGCACCGGCACCGCCAAGTTTTGTGTCCAGCGGGCAACCGAACACTGTAATACCCGAGTCCAATTCCAGCAGACGCTTGGTAGTTTTGAGCTGGTCAAACGCAAACTCGCCAACATGAAGGCCGGTGCGTTTGCGATGGAGTCGGCAACCTACCAGACGGCATCCCTTATGGATTCGGGCAAAGGCGACTACATGGTCGAGACGGCGATGCTCAAGGTGTTTGCCACCGAGATGCTATGGGAGATTATCAACGACACAATCCAACTCTTTGGTGGCAAGGGTTATTTTACGGACGAACCGTACGAGCGGCTGATGCGGGATGCCCGCATCAATACCATCGGCGAAGGCGCGAACGAAGTACTCAAGGTGTTCATTGGTGTCGTCGGCATGCGGGATGTAGGCCTGGACCTGAAAGAGGTCCTCGATGCCCTCAAGAGCCCGGTTGGTAATCTATCGACGATTACCCGGTTTGCCGATCGCAAAATCCGTTCGATGGTCTCCTCACCTACGATCACGGTCGGCAGCGATCGATTGAGTGATGATGCAACACAACTTGGTCGTGTCCTCGGAAAATTGGGCAGCAATGTCGAGAAGTTGCTCCGTCGATACCAGGAAGATATTGTGGATCGCCAATACCAGTTGCAGCGCGTTGCGGAGGTGGCTACAGAGATCTATGTAAGTGTTGCCGTGCTCCGCCGACTCGATGCGATTCTCTCAGGTCCCGGTGAGATCGACCAAGAGTGCGAAGATGCGGTCGCCACCGGTCGCTACTATCTACTTACCGCCAACCGCCGCATGCAGCAAAACCTGATCGATCTATGGTCCAACGACGATCAGGAAGCGACTCAGCTTGCTGATCGGATGCTCGCCAAGCATTGAATGTTGGGCTTGGTTCCGTTGGATCTTCGGGAGTGTCGTTCGCAACGGCGTTTTTTCCAGTCCCCGCGAGTGATTAGCGATTATCGTGAGTCGCGGCAACTCCCCGAATTGCAGGTGAGATTGCGTTGGGGGCAGGGAACTTGCGGCAGACATTTTTTGCGGTAGTCGTTGCAGCCGAAGCGGCAGACGCCCCGGGCAGAGGGAGCCGGTTTGCCGCAGTAGTCGTCGCATCCGAAGCGGCAGACGCCTCGGGCAGAGGGAGCCGGTTTGCCGCAGTAGTCGTCGCAGCAATATTTTCCGATGCAGTCCGGCACATCGACTTTGCAGCCGAAGACGCCACCGCTTGCAGGGTTTGCGGTACAGCAGGCCAGGAGCAGAAGCGTGAGTGTGGGTAGGCGCATTATGGCAGCCTTTTTGGGAGCAAAGGGGTACTTACCGCATTCTTCGGACACTCGGGGTGGGTGAGTGGAGCAATTTTGGATCACCAGGGCGGAATGTTTTGGCTCCGAGGTGAGCTAGTACAAGCTCGGTTCCCAAAAAACAATTTGACATCCCACCCCCGTTCCCAGTAGGATACACCTGAACACCCGTACAGGAGTCTGCCATGACCACGCTGACCAAGAGATTTCGTCCCGGCACCTACAACAGCGGCCAGCCCTACGCTCCGGCCCGCGGTCGCTACGCCCCGAGGCTGCAACTGGAGAACCGGTTGGCCCCCTGTCACGCGGTGATCGATCTACCGAGCGAGCAGCCCGAGGTAGCGCGGTTCATCGACGCGATCAAGCGCGAGATGAAAATCCGCTGTTACCAGCGCAAGACCATCAAGACCTACAAAAATGCGTTGCGGTTGTTGCTCCGTTGGTTTGGCGGTCCGCCCCACCAGATCACGCGGGAAGATGTTCGGGTATATCTTGAGACCCTGGTCGATGGCGGGGCCAGTTCATCCTGGATCGGCATCAACCTGTCGGCGATCCGCACCGGTTTCGACAAGATGTGCGGGCAGGGGATCACGCTCGGTCTCGAATCGCCCCGGCGTCCCAAGCGGCTTCCGGTCGTACTCAGTGGCCGGGAGATCATCCGCCTGCTGCAAGCGGCTCCATCGCTCCGCGACAAGTTGCTTTTGGGGATCATGTATGCCACGGCGATGCGGGTTTCGGAGGTTTGCCAACTCCGCAACCGGGACATCGATTTTGACCGTCGGCGAATTCGAGTCTGGCAGGGCAAGGGTCGCACCGACCGGCAGGTCCTCTTGCCCGAATCTTTGGAGGGGATTTTGCGGGAACTTTGCGGCAGCGGATCGGGGGACGATTTTATCTTTCCCGGTGACCGTCGCGGTCGTTACCTTTCACCCCGTACGGCCCGCCGCGCGATGCAGCGGGCGCTGAAGATGGCGGGTATTCGCAAGCGGGCGAGTTGTCATTCGCTACGTCATTCGAGTGCCACGCACATGGTGGAGAACGGCACGAACATCCGCTGCATTCAGACATTGCTCGGTCACGTTCGTCTGGAGACGACCCGGCTCTACACACACGTTGCCGGTTTGAGCGAGCGGCAGGTGCGTTCGCCGCTCGACGTATTGACGATGAATGGCGAACAGCGATCATTGGTCCAGCCGGTAGGTCGTATGCGTTTGCAGTTATCGAAAACTGCCGATCCTTGTTCTGCTGCGGTGGAGTTAACGATTCTTACCGACACACGTCACGTCACGTTAGGGGGGATCACGGTCCGCGAGGCGCGACCCGGTTGGGTGACGTTGGAGTTACCACCGTCGGAGCGTTGGGAGGAGCCGTTGCGTTGGCTAACGCGTCAGGAGCATGATCGGGTGGAGTCGCCTGAGTTTTATGCACTTTTGCAGCGGCATGCGACGGCCCGTTATTTAGCTTGGCGGGACCCGTAGCTTGGGCGGTTGATGGTTCGGTTGTTGGGGGCTTTTCCTCTGCGACTTTTCAGTTGCGGCTTTTCAGTTGCGACTTTTCTCTGCGACTTTTCTCTGCGACTTTTCAGTTGCGGCGTTGGTGCATTCTGCGCATTTTGTCCTGATCGTCGACCTGGATGCGAATTTTTCGCATTAAGCTACCCTGTTTTTGCTTGCCAAGACGGTCCATTTGGGGGGATAATGCATCATTGTTTTAACTTGGACATGTCACCGAGGGGGACGGAGTGCGCTCTTTCGGACACACTGTCCGCTAGAGTACTGTTGGCGTCACGGCGTCAGATCAGCCATGAATCCCTACTTGTCACCGGAAACTCCCAATGACATTGCACCGCGCGCCTTGCGTGTCGGTTTGGGGCGTCCGTTAGTGCTGCTTTCCATTAGCGTTGGCTGCGTGCTTCTTGCTAGTTTGTTTTCGTGCATGTGCGGACACTTGCCATTGGAAGCGACCTTCCTGACGGTCCCAGCTGTCATTCTGGCTGCGTTCGGTCGAGTTAGTTCTTCCGGTTGCAAATCTTCTGTTTCGATCATTGCAACGGCCGTCGTCGGCCTGACGAGCCTAGTCCTCATGAAAAATATTAGCGACGTCCTTTGGTTTGGACATGACGCTATTTTGCGCTGATTGTGCCGCCAACAAAGTCTGGTGGCAAAGTGGCCTACGGCCATCGCCGCCTAGCAAATAACCATTTGAATAGTCTGATACAATAAGTGGCAGACAGGCGCTGACTCGATTGGTTCGAGCGGCGACCACCACCCTAACCATTGGC